>CAIQQQ010000507.1 GCA_903873995.1 uncultured Rhodospirillales bacterium | reverse complement strand
GCTTCGTCTCGGCCCGCGTCATCCCGCAGATGGCGGACACGGCGGAGATCGTGCGGCGCGCCGTGCTGCTGCCCAACCTCACGGTGATCGCACTCGCCCCCAATCTGCGCGGGGCACAGGACGCGTATGAGGCGGGGGCCCATCGGATCAGCGTGCCGGTGTCGGTCAGCGAGGGGCACAGCCGCGCCAATCTCAACCGCACGCCTGCAGACCAGATCGCCGAGGTGGCCCGCATCGTGGCCTGGGTGCGCGCCCAGCCACGGGCGATGCAGATCGAGGGCGCCTGTTCCACCGCCTTCGGCTGCTCGATCGACGGGGCGGTCGAAACCTCCGCCGTGGTCCGGGTCGCAGCCGGTCTTGCCGAGGTCGGCGTGGACATGATCGCGCTGGCGGACACCGTGGGCTATGGTCATCCCGCGCAGATCCGCGCCGTCGTCCGCGCCGTGCGCGCCGAAATCGGCGGCGTCCTGGACGGCCTGCACCTGCACGACACGATGGGTCTGGGCCTTGCCAATGCCGCGGCCGGTCTGGAAGAGGGCATCCGCAACTTCGATTCGGCCCTGGCCGGGCTCGGCGGCTGTCCGTTCGCACCGGGCGCGTCGGGCAACATCGTCACCGAGGACCTCGTCTTCATGCTGGAAAGCATGGGCTTTGCCACCGGCATCAATCTTCAGAAGCTGATCGCCGCGCGCGCCGTGCTGCACGAAGGCCTGCCGCATGAGGCGCTGCACGGCCATGTGCCGCAGGCCGGCATTCCCAAAACGTTTCCCAGGGCCGCCTGATGTCGGCGTTGCTGCTGGACGGCGTGAAGATCGTCGAATTCGTCCATATGGTGATGGGCCCCACCACCGGCCTCGTCCTGGCCGATCTCGGCGCCGATGTGGTGAAGGTGGAGCCCGCGCCGGACGGCGACAACACCCGCAGGCTCGGCGGCTCCGGCAGCGGCTTCTTCGCCATGATGAACCGCAACAAACGCTCGCTCGCCGTCGATCTCAAATCGCCGGACGGGCTGGCGCTGGTGCGGGCCCTGATCGCCGAGGCCGATGTGGTGGTGGAGAATTTCCGCCCCGGCGCGATGGCGAAGCTGGGCCTCGGGCCAGACGATGTAGCGGCACTGAATCCGCGGGCGGTCTACTGCTCCTGCAAGGGTTTCCTGCCCGGCCCCTACGAGCACCGCGTGGCGCTGGACGAGGTGGTGCAGATGATGGGCGGGCTTGCCTACATGACCGGTCTCGTTGGCCGCCCGCTGCGCGCCGGCAGCTCGGTGAACGACATCATGGGCGGGATGTTCGCTGCCATCGGCATCCTCGCGGCCCTTCATGAGCGCCACCGCACCGGGCGCGGCCGCCATATCCAGTCCGGCCTGTTCGAGAACAACGTGCTGCTGATGGCCCAGCACATGGCGCAGTTTGCAATGACCGGGCAGGAGGCACCGCCGATGAGCGAGCGCATGGTGGCCTGGCCGGTCTATGACATCTTCGACGTCGCCGACGGCCAGGTGTTCGTGGGCGTCGTGACGGACACGCAATGGCGCGTGTTCTGCGAGGCCTTCGCGCTACCTGCACTGCTGTCGGACCCCGCGCTCACCACCCAGGAGCAACGCCGCGAGGCCCGTCCCCGCGTGCTGCCGCTGATCGCCGCGCGCCTTGCCTCCGAGACGCGCGCCGGCCTGATGGCGCGGCTGGAGATTTTGGGCCTGCCCTTCGCCCCTATCGCGAAACCCGTCGAGCTGTTCGACGACCCGCATTTGAACGGCTCCGGCGGCCTGCTGCCGGTCACACTACCGGACGGGCGGGTGACGCATCTGCCCAACATCCCGCTCTGGATCGACGGCGAGCGCCCGGCGCTGCGGCGCGACCTTCCCACCCCCGGCCAGCACGGCGCGGAGATTGCGCGCGAGCTCGGCTACAGCGAGGTGCAGATCGCCGATCTCAGGGCGAAGGGCGCGCTGGTGTGATCGTGATTCGGAAAGATGTGCACCAGTTCATCAACGGATAGGGCTTGCCCACCAGCGCTGGGATGTTGGCCTCGGGCCAGTGGCCGGACACCGGATCGAACTGATAGCTGTCCTGCGCGAGCGTCGGGTCGCTGTCATGCAGGCAGCCATGGCCGAGATGAAAGGCGTGATCGCCATAGCGCAGTTCGGCGCCCTGCCCAGCGGCGCGAGCGAGGCGCAACTCGACATGCCGGGCCCCCAGAACGGCCTCCACCACCGGCACCACGCCGTCCCGATCGGTGACCGTGAAGCCCTTGCTGGCCCAGTCCCGCGCTTCATGAACAACGTAGGGCCGCCCCCAGGCCAACGGCGGCACCGGTACATGAAACGCGACCCGGACCGCCGCCCCGTCCATCACCGCGGAGACCGGATGCAGCGGCTGCCAGTCCTCACCGAGGGTCAGCACCTTGTGCATCACCTTGCCGAACTGCGCGCCCAGCCAACGATAGCCGTTGGCGTCCAGATGCAGGCCCTTCGCCGTCACGGGATAGGATGGTGCCGCGAGGAACACCCGCTCGCACTCCAGCGCGAGCTCGAGCTGCGCCTGCGCCACGCCCATGCCGTCATCGGCGAACACGCCGCCGGTCTGATAGGTGAACACGGCCGGCCCCAGCGCCTGGCCCGCCACGCCGCGCACCACATCGGCGTCAAAATCGTCGAGAAAGCGGAGGAACAGCGCCTTGTAGCCCGCACGATCGGCAGTCCCGCCATCCACCCCGCGGCCGTTGTGCTCGCCCTGCAGCATCAGCAGTGCAGCGATCCCATAGTCGCCGGCGGCCAGATCGCGCGCCAGTCTCCCGCAGTCGCGCAGCCGGTTGAACAGCTCCGGCCGCGCGCCCTTCGACAGTGCTTCCAGGGTCCGCCCGCCGACGCCGGCGCTGCTCGCCAGGATGCGGCGTGGTGTCAGCAGGGCACGCATCCGCCCGCGCCATTCTGCGACCGCCGCCTCCAGAACCGTCTCCCCCAGCACCGAGGCTTCGCGTGGCAGCGACTCCGTTTCCAGCGGCGACAGCAGGCGCCCGGTGCCACGGTCCTGCACGGTCGCCACCAGCGGATGGAACGCCGCCTCTCCCACCGGGGTCCAGTTCGGTCCGTCCTCGCTCACCGGCCGGACCGAGCGGCCGAGCATCAGGCTGTCATGCCGCTTGCGTGTGGACAGCGCCGGCCAGCCGTCCCAGCCGCTCGACAAAGACTGGCCATAGGCGATCACGTGGTTGATGGCACGATCGGCCGAAGCGATCCGGCCGGGGCGAAGAAAGGCCACTCAGCATCCCATACGGGTGGCGAGATCCTCGATGTCGCGGGCCACCACGTCCCATGCGCCGGTGGCGGCGAAGTCGCGGCTCTGCAGCGGGCCGTATTCGGTAGGGCGGGCAAAGAACGCGGTGCGCAGGCCGAGCTTCTGGGCGGCGGCGAGGTCGTGATTGTGGGCTGCGGCCATCATCACCTCGGACGGCGCCAGCCGCAGCTGGGCAGCAGCTCCCAGATACACCTCGGGATCCGGCTTGAAATGGCGGAAGGTCTCCGAGCCGAACACCACGTCCCAGGGGATGCCGGCCGATTTCGCCATGTTGACCAGCAGCGCGATATTGCCGTTGGACAATGGTCCGATGATGAAGCGGGTCTTGAGGCGGGTGAGGCCGGCGATGCTGTCGGGCCACGGGCGCAGGCGGTGCCAGCCCAGCGTCATATGCCCGCGGTCGGTCTCCTCGAGCCCCACGATTCCCATCTCGTCGATGATGCGGTCCAGCGAGCTGCGATGCAGGTCATCCAGCACCGTCCAGGGCAACTCACCCTTCCGCACACGGTCCATCGACGGCGCATAGGCCTGGCGCCAGCGATCCACGAGACCGGTCCAGTCGGCCGTGATGCCCCGCGTGGCGCCGAACGCGCCGAGCTCGGCGATCAGGCTGCCGCGCCAGTCCACCACCGAGCCGAACACATCGAACAGGATCGCCTTCACCTCGGTCATGCGCCACTCCCTTGGTTTTTCCATTTGTCGCCTGCACGCGCCGCACTGGCAAGGCCGCCTCAGACGGCAGATCGCCGCACGTGATTGCTCACAGCCGCGCCGTCCTGCGGCGTCAAGGTCATGAACCCGGGCACGGCAAGCGCGGTCAGACCAGCGAGCATCAGGAACACGAGGTGGAAATCGGCAACCGATATGCCGCCCCCCTCGCCCGCCACCAGCGCCAGCAATGTGGCGCTCACCGAGACGCCGAAGCTCATCGACAGCTGCTGCAGCACCCCGCCCAGGCTGGTCGCTCGGCTCAGCGCGGGGCGGGGGATGTCTGCATAGGTCAGGGTCTGGATCATGTTGAACTGCACATTGCGCAGCACGCCGAAACCGAACACGCAGCCCAGCAGCAGCCATTCCGGCGTGCTCTCCCCCACCAGCGCGAAGCCCGCGATGGCGATGGCGGCAAGGACGGTGTTGCCGGTCAGCACCCGGTCAAACCCCAGGGAGCGCAACAGCCACACACTGGAGGAGCGCACGAACAGCGCGCCCAGGGCCGAAACGAAGGTGATGCTGCCAGAGCGCAGCGGCGAAAGGCCGAAGCCCACCTGCAGCAGCAGCGGCAGCATGAACGGAATGGCGTTGATCCCGATGCGCGAGACGCCGCCGATCAGTAGCGCCACCCGAAAGGACCGCACCCGCAGCAGCGCAAGGTCCAGCACCGGCGCCACCTGCCGCGCCGCATGGCCGGCATAGACCGCCAGCATCGCACCGCAGGACGCGAACAGCGCGACCGCGACCCAGATCGGCACCAGGCGATGCCCCAAGGCCTCCATGCCGATCTCGGCGAGGGCTGCGATGGCGGCGCACATGGCGAAGCCCGCAAGGTCGAACCGACCCAGCGGCCCCACCGGAACCTCGCGCACATTCGCCCAGGCGAACGCAATGCCGGCGGCGCCGAACGGCACATTCACATAGAAGATCCAGCGCCAGCCGATCGTGCTGGTGAACAGCCCGCCCAGCAGCGGCCCGATCGTGGGGCCCAGAATGGCCGGCAGGGCAACATAGGTCATGGCGCGGGCGAGCTCGCTGCGCGGAAAGCTGCGCAGCAGGATCAGCCGCCCGACGGGGATCATCATGGCGCCGCCAAAACCCTGGACGACCCGCGCGACCACCAGGGTCTGAAGGTTCCAGGCCAGCCCGCACAGCACCGAGCCCAGGGTGAACACGGCGATCGCGGCCACGAAGATGCGCCGCATGCCGAAACGATCCGCCAGCCAGCCGCTGAGCGGAATGAACACCGCGACCGTCACCATGTACGCGGTCAGCGCCAGGTTCAGCCGAAGCGCCGTGGTATCCAGGCTGCGCGCCATGTCGGGGATGGCAGTGGTGATGATGGTCGCGTCGAGCTGTTCGAGAAAGAACGCGAAGGCCACTACCAGCGGGATAAGCATCCGCCGCGCCCCAGTCGCCGCCGGGGGAGCGTCACTTGCAGGCCTGCCGGATCCAAGCTGAGGCGCATCGTTCGTCATGGCGCCATGCAGCGCCGTGCCTCGATGAAGGTCAACCAGCCGTGAGGGCGAGCATCCGGATCCAGGACAGGCTTTGGATGATGGCCGCCCACAGACCCACTGTCAGGGCAAGAAGGCACCAGGCCCGGAGTGCCGTCGTGAGCCGCGGCGAAGGCCGGAGCAACAAGATACGAGCACCCTGCGTCGGCAGCGTATGAGACATTGTCAACTTCGCGTTCCTCTCACTTCCCCGTTACTTGGATTATTTAGCACTCATTGTGAGAGCGCAAAAGAAACTTAGGCAACAGATAAGATTAATATGCTAATTATTACATTTCTTGACAAATCGCGGCCGCAGATCAAGCTCAGCCAGACATCAGGGCAAGTCCCTCAACCAGCGCAACCCACAACCCCACCGAAACGCCGACCAGAACCCAGGCCCAAAAAGCGCGTACCAGGCTTTGTGGCAGTACAGGGAAAGAAGGCGAGGAGCGTGCGATCGGCATGTCGGTCGTTCCTTTTTCGGCGGCAACCCGCGTTGGAACGAGACTGATCTCAAATCATGCAAAATACCTTAACGTGAAGCGCGCCGGACGACCTCAAGCTGAAAAAGGCTTTTGTTTCTTTTCTTCAGAAAATAACTCCTTGGCCGCCTAATGCGCCGCCGCCCAACTCCCGCCCGTGCCAGTCTCCACCAGCAACGGAACCGACAGCGTCGCCGCCCCCTCCATCACACGCCGCACCAGCGCCGCCGTGGCCTCGGCCTCCGCCTCCGGCACCTCAAACAACAGTTCGTCGTGCACCTGCAGCAGCATCCGCGCCCGCAGATCCGCCTCGGCGAGCGCACGTGGCAGCTCCACCATGGCGCGCTTGATCACGTCCGCAGCGCCGCCCTGCAGCGGCGCGTTGATCGCCTGCCGCTCCGCATAGCCACGCCGCGCCGGGTTCTTGTCGCCGATCCCTGCGATCCAGCAGCGCCGGCCGAACGGGGTCAGCACGTAGCCATGCGCCTTCGCCTCGGCCACCGTGCGGTCCATAAAGCCGCGGATCTCAGGGTAGCGGGCGAAATACGCCTCGATGTAACGCCGCGCCTCGCCGGGTTCGATGGCCAACTGGCGGGCAAGGCCGAAGGCGGAGATGCCGTAGATGATGCCGAAATTGATCGCCTTGGCACGCCTGCG
>CAIQQQ010000506.1 GCA_903873995.1 uncultured Rhodospirillales bacterium | reverse complement strand
GGTCAGGCCGCTTTCCCGATCGTGCCCCTAGACGTAGTGCAGGAGCTGTTCTCCTTGGTGGGCTTAGCCCTCCAGGCCATTATGAAACGATCCATCAACGCTTCGGTACTGGGGGATTTTTGTGTTGTCCCGGTGAGCACTAAGCCGATTGGCTTCGAATTACGGTATTTGAATCAACGACTTCCAGTTCTCATCTCCGTCGCACTGTGCATGCCAAGCAATATCAATGAGCGTGATTATCGTTCAAGTATACCGACTCACGCGTCGGATAAAGCTTGTGGCTAATAACCGGTGGTGGTGTTTGGTGCCGGGACTGTCGACGAACCGGTCACGGCCCGACCCGATACATGTCCGGGCCTGCAGTGCGAAACAGAAACAGCTTGACGCTGTCCCGTATCGGGCCGTGCGAGAGCGTCTGGTAGATCTCGGCGATCCGGCCTGGTTGCGCCTCCGAGTCGAGTATCTGCATCATGCCTTTATCGTAGGACACATTGATGACGTGGCCCACGCCCAGCTGAGGCCGGTTCGTGAAAAGGATGCCGCGCGCGCCGTCCCCGACCTTGGCCATGTGCTGCTCGAGCTCCGCGAACGACATCGGCAGCAGCCACCCCTTCGACTGTCCGAGATTCTGGGCAATATCCAAGCCGCGAAATCGGCGGTCGCCATATTGCTCCCGCAGGGTCTGGGTGATGTAAGGGCCGCGTGCTGGCAGATCGGCGCCCGGGTTCGGGTTGAAATGCCCCGCCTCCCATGCAAACCCGTTCTCGACGCGCTTGTCGATCGCAATCGCGCGAAAGAAGCAACCGAAGTTTAGCCCATCCGGATTGACGCCGGCGCACAGACCCGCGCCCATCGGAACGTTGGGCTGGCTGTCGCGGATGGATTTCAGCTTGCGCACAACCTGCACCGCCCCGCGCAGTCGCTTGGTTGTGGTGGTCACCGCCTGCACCGTGGCGGCGCACGCCGTCCCCGCTGCGGTGCTGACTGCGCGGCCGAGCACCGCCTGGGCCGAGGCAGTGCCGATCGTGCCGGCCGGGTCTCGTTCGGCCTGCGCCAGCAGGGCGGCCGTTGCCTGGCCGAGCTGTGCGTTGAACTGCGGGTTCGGCTCCGCCAGCAGGTTCAGCAGCTTTCCGGTGTTGTCGATCTGCTTCTGGGCGAACGCAGCGGGGTCGAGCGATTGGGCGGCCGCGCCGGCGATGACCTGGCTGAACGCGTTGATCATCCGATCGGCCTGGCTGCCCGCGCCGGCCAGGGTGTCCAGGGCCTCGTTGCCGGTTTTGCGCAGCGTCTGCTTCTGATCCGGGCTTGGCTCCGGCCGGCAGGGCAAGACGGGTTGCTGGGCCGCGACGTGTTGCGGCGGTGGGCTAGGTCGCTGGCCGCCCATGGGATCGCAACTGAAACCGGTGCCGGTGAGATGGCAATGGATCGGCCGCATGCCGCCGGGTGGGCCAGGGATCATGCCGGGCGGAATATTGGTTGGCCCCGGATCCCACGCGCCGGGCGGGCGCGGCGCCCGGCTCATCGTCTCGCGCGGGTCCGGGCATGTGATGTCGTCAGGCCCGCCGATGATGCAGCCCTGGCGGTGCAGTTCCTGCAGCGCGGCGCTCTGCAAGGTGGGTGGCGTGGCGGCGGGATTGGGGTTGCGCCAGCATATGAAGCCGCCGGTGGTGGAGCACGGATCGAGTTCGCAACTGACATATCGCGCGGCCCGCCCGTTCAGGGCAGTGGTCGCGCCTTGCGGCGGGTTGCCTGGGAACCGGTCTGGCTCGCCATATTTTCGTGTGTTGACGTGGGGATAGTCCCGCGAGATCCGACATTTATCGATCCACCGCCCGTCCGGCGAGAGATATTTGTGCAGGTCCGGCGACGCGGGGGTGTTGCCGGAGGAATATCCGTTGCCGGAGAACGTCTCCTGTGCCCCGGCACCTGTCGCCAAAGCGAGCCAGACGCAGGCTGCGGCGATACCGAGGATGCGTATCATCGCTCAATGCCCTGTCACGGGATCGACATAGCTTCCGCCGGAGTTCATGCACATGCCGTACATCACCTCGACCCCCGAAAAGCAGCCGCCGCCACCGCCACCACCGCCGGGCGGCGGCGGATCGTTGCGGTGGATGAAGCGATACATCGCCGTCTGGATTTCTTCATCCGTCCAGCGGGGCGGATTGAGCACCTCCTGCCAGGTCAGTTCCCGGCCGGTCTGGGCCTCGATGGCGTATGGAAAATCCCGCCGCGCCGTGTAGATCAGCCAGGCCAGAACGGGCTTGTGCCCCGTCGGCTCGTCAACCGACAGCATCACCTGGCTGACGCTCTCCTTCATGCCGGCCTTGCGCGCAATCGTGATGGCGGTCGGCAGATCGATGGCGAACTCGGGAACCGGGCGATCCACGTTTATGTCGGCGGCAAAATCATCGGTCTCGTGAATTTCGTTGTCGTCATCGCCGTGCAACTGCGAGACGAAGGCGCGGTGGCGGTTGGACGGCGAGTAGAGCTCGAAGTCGAGCCAGAAAGTTTCCGGCGGAATGCGATAGGCCTGCGGCGACCAGTTCAGCCGGATGGAGACGATCTCGGCGTCGCGTCGCCAGGTCTTGCGGGCCTGCTGCAGAATCTCGGCGCGCCGCTGCGGAACACCGCTCGGTACGTCCGGGCCGCGCGCGACGGCCGTCTGCCAGGGCCACGCGAGCATCAGCAACATCACGGCGATGCCAGGACGACGCGTCATGATGCCACCTCTGTGTTTCACGGTTTTCGAAACGCGGTCAGCAGATCGATCACATCCTTGGTCACGGCCTCGCCCAGTGCCGCGCGCCCACGTTCCAGCGCGGCGATATCGGGATTTTCGGCGGCGTACGGCAGGCCCGTCACGGCGTCGACGAAGTAGGTCTTCATGTTCGGATCGTTCGGGTCGGCCGTGTTGGGATCGTCATCCGGCACCAGTCGCCACACCTCGACGGCGACCGCGCGGTTATGCGGCAGCCAAAGCGACAGATCGGCGGTGACGACATTGCCTCTCATGCCGGATTGCCGCGCGACCTGCACGGCCCGGGGTAGATCGATGACACGCGCGGTCAAGGTCTGCAGGGCGCGATAACGGTCCTCGCCGGACGATGCGCCCGAAGGACCGATCTTCACGTGGTACAGCGTCCCGTGCGACGGTGCTGAGAAAACAAAGTCCGATCGGAACGGCTGGCCGGCATCCGCCCGCTCCATCAGCAGCCGGCCGAACACCGCGTCCGCCGTCCAGCCCGCCCGGGTCTCGGCCAGGGCATGGGCGATCCGGCCGGGAATCCCATCGGGGATGTCCAGATTGCCGGCAATGGCCGGAACGGACCGCAGTATAACCGCGAGGGCCCCGGCGATCAGGGCCACGCGGGGTGTCACCGATGATGATCCACCCACCAGATTGTCCCTTCTCTGACTGGCCAGTCGTCCTGGCGCGATCTTGCTCCTGGCTCGGACAAAGCAAACACACTGTTTGGTGAGCGACCGATGTTTGGTCAGCAACCGTGGCAGCCGGCGCGGCGAAGCTCCCTGCAGGCATCGCCGGAGATGATCTCGCCGGATTTTGATGTCGAACCAGGGTCAGGTTCGATACCGCAGATGCGGGGCGCCCTGTATAACAAGAGGGGCAGGCCTCGCGCCGGCTCATGGTCTGGAGGCTCTGATGATCCTGCAACACAGGCATCGCGGGTTCGGGTTTGCTGCCAGCAGGGCTGGGGGCCGCGGTTCTGCACTGGCGCACCATGTGGCATTTCTGGCGCTGCTGGCCGCGCTGGCCGTCGTGTTCGAGACGATGCACGCGCGGGCGCAGACCGACGATGATTGGCTGCAACGCGCCCAGCGTGGCGATCTCACGGCCCAGGGCCATCTGGCCGATCTTTACCGCAACGGATCGGCGACCCAGAAGCCGGACGAGACGCAGGCGCTGTTCTGGTACCGGAAGGCGGCAGACGCCGGGGACCTCGGGGCGATGGCCAATGTTGGCTTTGCCTATGAGAACGGCAGCGCAGCCCTGGCGAAAAGCGAGACCGAGGCTGCGCGCTGGTATCAGAAGGCGGCCGAGGGCGGCCTGGCCTGGGCGCAGATGAAGTTCGGCGAATACAACCGCTTCGGCAAGGGCGGCCTGACCAAGAGTGATGCCACGGCTTTGGAATGGTATCGCAAGGCCGCGGCCCAGCGTGAGCCGGTGGCGACATTGCGGATCGGATATCTCTACGAGAACGGTCTTGGCGGGCTTGCCAAAAGCGACGCCGATGCCCTGGTCTGGTATCGCAGGTCCGCCGAACTCGGCAACCCGCGCGGTCACAGCGTCGTCGCCATCTTCCAACGCGACGGCCGGGCGGGCGGACCGGCGGACTGGGCGGCTGCCGCTGCGTCGTTCCAGAAAGCGGCGGACGGCGGTTACGACACGGCTCTGTTCGACCTTGGCTATCTTTACGAAACCGGTGGCCCCGGGCTTGCGCGCGACGATGCCAAGGCCCTTGCCCTGTTCCAACAAGGTGCTGCCCGCAACGAGAATACCTCGATGTCGGAACTCGGATATTTTCATGAGAACGGCCGCGGTGGATTGACCAAGGACCTCGATCAGGCGCTGGCGCTGTATCGGAAGGCCGCCGATCTGGGCAACAGCTTCGCGATGTTCCGGATCGGCGTGTTTCAGGAATATGGCCGGGGGGGCCTTCCGAAGGACTGGGCCCTTGCTGCGTCCTGGCTGCGCAAGGCGATCGAGGGCGGCAACAACAAGGCCGTGTATGAACTCGCCGTTCTTTATGCCCAAGGCGGCCCGGGCCTGCCCCGCGACGACGCGCAGGCCCTTCCCTTGTTTCGCATGGCGGCCGAGCAGAACGAGCAGCGCGCGATACAATGGGTCGGATATTTCTACGAACATGGCCGCGGCGGGTTGCCCCAAAGCGACACCGACGCGCTGTCCTGGTATCGCCGAGCTGCGGATCTCGGCAGCGGGTTTGCCCAGTTGCAGATCGGCCTGTTCCACAAGTTCGGCAAGGCGGGTCTGTCGAAGGACTGGGCCCAGGCCGCGTCTTTCCTCCAGAAGGCGGCCGATGCCGGGACCGACGACGGCCTGTTCGAATTGGGTCTGCTCTATGAATATGGCGGCCCCGGCCTTTCACGCGACGACACCAGGGCGCTGGCCGCGTACAGGCAGGGCGCCGAAAAGAATGATGGCCGGGCGCTGGCGGCGGTGGGATTGTTTACCGAGCTCGGCCGCGGCGGATTGACCAAAAGCGACGCCGATGCGGCACCCTGGTATCGCCGCGCGGCCGATCGCGGCAACGCCATCGCCATGACCAATCTGGGCCGGCTTATCCGGGATGGGCGGGGCGGGCAGCTGCGGGACGACGCGAAGGCACTCGCCTTGTATCAGCAGGCGGCAGCGCTGAATGAACGCGATGCCATGGTCGAGATCGGCTATTTTCACGAGACCGGCCGTGCGGGGTTTGCCCGTGACGATGCCGAAGCCGTGGTCTGGTACCAGAAGGCCGCCGAGTTGGGCTCACCGGTCGCCGCGTTCAACCTTGGCAACGACACGCGTGATGGCAGAGGCGGGCTTGCCAAGGATTGGGCCAAGGCGTCGGTCTGGTATCAGAAGGCGGCGGCTGGCGGTTACGACACGGCCCTGTTCAGCCTCGGCTCGCTGAATGCCCGCGGCGGACCCGGGCTTCCCCGCGACGAGGCCACGGCCCTGAGCTGGTATCAGCAGGGCGCGGCCAAGAATCAGGCCAACGCGATCGCCGAGATCGGCTTCGCCCATGAAACAGGCCTTGCCGGCCTGGCGCGCAACGATCGCGATGCCTTGCCGTGGTATCGCAAGGCCGCGGATATGGGGAACGCCTTCGCCCAGCGAAAATTCGGCAACTTCCTGGATTTCGGCCGGGGCGGTCTGCAGAAGAACGATCGGGACGCCGCGATGTGGTACCAAAAGGCCGCCGATCAGGGAGACGCGCCAGCGCAGACAAGCCTTGGGCTGTTCTACCAGTTGGGCCGGGGCGGCCTTGGGCGCAATCCCGGACAGGCCTTCGCGTGGTACCTGAAAGCCGCCGAACACGGCGATTCGACGGGGCAAAGCAATCTCGGCCTGTGTTACCTAAACGGCAACTGCGCCCACTCGAAGAATTACGACGAGGCCGTTAAATGGTTTCAGAAATCGGCAGCCCAGAATGACAATCAAGGCCAGCTTAATCTTGGATACATGTATGCCGAGGGGCTGGGGGTTGATGAGGATCACGCACAGGCGATGAGTCTCTATCGAAATTCGGCGGCACAGGGCAACGCGATGGCTCGAAAGAACCTCAACAGCCTGCTCAACCCGCCCCGCGTCAATTACGGCAACGGCGGCTCCGGCGACACCGGCGGCTGTGTGGCCGGTGTCGAGGGCCCGGGCGGCATCTGCTGGGGTGGACCTACCGGCAATTACGACTCCTCCGGCCATCCCTACTGACATCTGCCTGCACTCTTGATCCCGCGCGCCGAAACAGATTGGAGGTCCAAAATGCCCGGTTTCATCCGCTTTTCCCGCCCCGTTCTGCTGGCCTTCGCCCTTGTGGGGCTCTGCCTTGTCCTAACCCGGCCGAGCACAGCCGCATCCCTGGGCATTCCTTGCTCCCCCGGCTCTGACATGTCGGCCAACGACGCGAATTGCCGCAATTCGTTCGAGGCCGACGGCCGCAACCCGATGCCGGATGCCTATCTGTCCATCGCGATGTCCGGATCCATGGCCGTGGGGGCGGCATGGTCACACAGCCAGCAGGAGGCCAGCAACCGCGCGGTGGCCGACTGCAACCGCCGCAGCAGCGCACCATGCAAGGTGGCGTGGTCCCAGCTCAACGCCTGTGCCGCGGTGGCTGGCAGCCAGGCCGAGAAGGTCGCCGCGATCGGCGCCCTGAAGGGGATCGGCTGGAACGCGAGCGGCCTTGCGATGTCCAACTGCGTGCGCGCGGGCGGGCATCAGTGCCGCGTGCTGGTGACGGCGTGCTCCTCCGGCATCGTGTCGCCCCGGGTTTGGACACCGCCGCGCGCGAACGCCCCGGCATATCAGCCTCCCGTACTGCGTCTGCCGCGCAGCCCATGATGTCGCCGAAAAACGAACGTGCGCGCATGTTCCACGCGACGGTGGTGGCCGCCACCGATGTCCTGGATCAGGCGATCGATGCGGTCGAGATCGAAGGCACCACGGCGACGGTCCGCTCAGGTGGCGCCGCCGTGACGTTCGAACTGGTCCGTGGAGGGGGGCAAGATGCGGAGGGCCGTATATTGCTGGGGGGCGGAGACTGGCACGCACTGCTCAGCGATCGCGACAGGGCCGCGCTGCAGCGGCCCCGCCGCCGGCGATGGTGGCGGCTGATCGGGTTACAGAACGGCGCCGGCTGACCACGTCTGTAACCGGCGAGATCCGATGAGATGGTCTCGACGCAGCGATGCAGCCCGACCTCGACGCTCCAGACGCTTTTGAGGTGACCCAACGCCGAACCTGCATCCCTTGGACGTCGGAATGTTTCACAGACCTCGTCAGTGCGGGTTCTCCCGTGCTTGCACGACCTGGTGCATAAGCCGATCGAGATGCTCGCAATCTGTCGGAGATCGGTGACATGGCGGTGAGATTTGGTATGGTTGCGGCGCTGGTGGCCGCTCTCGGGTCGGGGGGCGCGCAAGCCTGGGAGATGCCAGTGACGGGTCTTCCGCTCGGGCCGCGTGATCTTGCGACGCAGATCGCGGCACGGGAGATCGCCGAGGGCGTCACCCTCTTCCAGGTGATCCACGGCGCTCCCGATCCGGCAGATGGCTGGATGGCGACGTTGGGCTTCTATCGCAACGACGCGGCAGCTTCCGCCGATGCCGCAATGCTCGCGCAGGCAGGGTTCGCGCCCCGCGTCACGAAGGGGGCGGCATTCGGGGACTGGCTCGATGTCGGGCCATTTGCCCAGGAGGCAGAGGCACGTGCGATGGCAGCACAGATCGCCCTGGCGCTGCCGAAGCTCCATACTGGCGCCCGCCACACCGGGCTGGCCGGCGGCCCCACCACCGGGCCCTGGATCATCAATGTGCTGGCACTCGATCCTGCGCAGACCATGGCGCGGCTCGCGGTGGCGCTGCCGGGTGGCGATGACCTGGGCAAGGACGGCGAGACCGTGAGCCATGCGGCCGCTCGGCTCGGCGCGCTGGCCGCGATCAATGGCAGCTTCTTCACCAATATCGTTCCGCCGGGCGAGGCCACGCGGCCGCGGTCGCCGATGGGGGCGACTGTGATCGATGGGCGCCTGGTCGCGGCGGCCACCGGCGGCAAGCCGGGTGTGGTGATCGCAACCGGGGCGGATGGGCGGCAAACCGTTCGCATTGCGGCGCATATCGACACACGAATAACACTGACCGACGCGAAGGGGGCCTTGATCTCGATCCGCACGATCGACCGGCCGATCCTCGGTACTGTGGTCAATTGCGGAACACCCGGAACGGCGCCGACCAGGCTTCCGGCGCATGACGTGATCTGCACCAATGCCGATGACCTCGTGCTGTATGACGATCTCTATGCGCACGGACATGCATCGAACACGCGGGTCAATCCGGCGTTCAAAGACAGCGCGTTCGAGCTGGTTGTGGATGCTTCTGGGGCGGTGGCCGGCGCGCATGCCACGCTGGGTGCAGCACCCCCGTCCGGCGGCTTCGTGCTGCAGGGGCTCGGGACCAGTGCTGCGTGGCTGCGGACGCACGCCGCATTGGGCACGCGGCTTGCCGTCTCGCGCGCGCTGTCCGTCGATGGGCGGGACGTGGCGCTCGCCCCTGGCCTTTCGATCCTGGAGGGCGGGCCGTCTCTGTCCCTGCCCGATCTTGACGCCAACGCGGCGCGCGAGGGGTTCGGCCCAACAATCGCCGGCTCGGATGCGGGGGACAGCTCCGGTCTGCCGAACGAGAACTGGTTCAACGGCTGGTATGTCGGCCGCAACGGGCGCACCGATCTCGGGGTGGCGCGTGACGGCACGGTGTTGCTGGTGCAGATCGATGGACGGCTGCCCGGGCTGAGCCTGGGGACCAGCATTCCCGAGACGGCGGCCGTGATGCGCTGGCTGGGGGCGGACTCGGCGCTGAACCTGGACGGTGGCGGATCGAGCAACATGGTGGTGCGCGGGCGCAGCGTGGGCCATCCGTCAGATGCCGGCGGAGAGCGTGGGGTGGGCGATACGATCGTCGTGCTGCCGGGGCGGTGACGCTCGCGGGTTGACGTCCGGACGTGCCGCCAGGCCTGATCCACACGGGACATTGAAACGGAGCAGGATGGCGTGGCGGCAGCGATCACGATCTACGGGATCAAGGCGTGTGACGCGATGAAAAAGGCGCGGGCGTGGCTGGATGCCCACGCCGTGGCCTACCGGTTTCATGACTACAAGGTGGCGGGGATCGATCGGGCGACCTTGGAGCCATGGGTGCGCGCGGTGGGGTGGGAGATCCTGCTGAACCGGGTGGGGACCACGTTTCGCAAGCTGCCGGAGACCGCTCGGGAAACGATCGACGAGGACAAGGCGATTGCTCTGATGCTGGCGTCGCCGTCGATGATCAAGCGCCCGGTGCTGGACACCCGAGCGGGGCTGATCGTGGGGTTCCGGGCAGATCGCTACGAGGCGGCGTTTCACACGCCATAATCAACGGCGCGACCTCCCTCATCCTGCCGACGTGAGAACCGGAGGGTGGGACACCGTCGGCATCCCACCCCATTTGGATCAGACGGCGTCGCGGCGCGGGCGCTGCAGCGTGAAGGTCTCGAACAGCGAGAGTTTACCGTCGATTCCCACCACGTCGTAATACTCGACCTTGATCGAGGTGATGCCGCTCTCCTTGGTGCCAGGATCGACGGCGAAGGAGGCGAAGCCGTAGCCGTGGGTGCCGTTGCGCACGGCGGACCACGGCGCGTTCTCTGTAACGTAGTGGGGCACGCGGTGCTTGGTCACCGGGTCCCGCTCGGGGGAGACCGAGACGATGACGCGGCACTGCGGCGGGTTGAAGAACAGCTCGTTGGACGGCACGGAAGTGCCGGCGCCGCCGAGGATCATGTGGACGGTGCCCTTGGAGGTGTCCACCACATCGGTCCGGGTGGAGACATGGATCGGCGTGAGCGTCTCGTTGGCCTGGGCACCACGGAGCGGGTGGGTGCGCTCGTAGTGATGCTCATGGCCGCAGACGACGAGATCGACACCGTACTGGTCAAACAGCGGCAGCCACTCCTGGCGGATGCCGAGATCGGCGCCGTTGAACTTGTCGACGGTGGAGATGGCGACCGCGTGCATGCAGATGACAACCCAGTCGATGGCCTTGTCCGCGCGGGCGGCCTTCAGCTCCTTCTCGAGCCAGGCCTTCTGCACACCGTTCGAGTAGCCGCGGACATAGACGTCTCCGGCGTCCTGATAGATCACGTCGTCGTTGTTGATGGAGATGACGCGCACCGAGCCTGCGGTGAACGTGTACCAAAGGTTGCGGGCAACCTCGGGCGCGCCGACCTCGGGCAGCGAAAAATAGGTCTGATAGGCGCCAAAGCCGATCGGGCCGTTGCCCAGCTCGTTTTCGTGATTGCCGGGGCAGGGCATCCAGGGGCGGTTGCGGGCGCTTCTGGTGTTATTCTCCCAGAAATCCCACCAGGTGCGGACGCGGTCCTGGGCCAGGTTCGCGTAGCAGAGGTCGCCGTTGAAAAGGTGAAACAGCGGGCGGACGTGCTCGACACCCAAGGTGGTGTCAGCGCCAAAGGGCGAGCCGAGATTGTCGTTTACGAAAAGCGGGCCGGGCAGGGTGACGCCCGCGGGCGGGACGAATTTCTTGCCGGCGGTCGGGGTGCCCTGGTCGGCGAAGCTCGTGAAGGTGAACGCGAAGCGGCCGCGCGCGGCGGTGCGGAAGGTGCCGAACTCGGGGGCCGCGCCGTCATGCAGGGCCGCATACATGTATTCGGTGTCGGCCTCGAGCTTGGTGACCGTGGCATGGTGGGCGACTACGACCTGCTTGGACTTGCCGTCGGTGTAACTGGCCTGACGGGCCTCGACAGTCTGCTCGAGCTTGCCGTCGGGGCGGCCGAGCAGCACGCGGGCGCCGGTGACGGCCTGCAGTGTGTGCCAGGAGACGACGATCTCGGCGGCGGCGTCAGCGCCGAACTGCAGGTGTAGGCCGGCGACCGGCGGGGCCGGAACGCGGGCTGCGGCTTGGCTTGCGGCGGGCGCGGCCTCGGCCGTCTGAACGCCGATCACCGAGACGGCGATGGCCACGCCGGGCGCGATGCCGGCGGCGGCGAGCAGCCGGCGGCGGCTGAGCTCGAAATTCGGGGCATTGTCCTGTCCGGTCATCACTCAAATCCTGGCTTGTTGGTGCCGCACATTCCCTGGCGAGGCCGCGCCGATCAATCACGGCTAGATGAAAGTTTGACACGCTGGCACAGTCTCCCCCCGCCACGCGCCCGCCGGCCTCCGATCAGGCCCCCAACAGGCTGAATGCGAACCAGAGCGTGATGCCGGTGCTGCCATTGAATACGCGGTCGGCGCTGCATCCGGCGTGCTCGATCACAACGCCAGTGAAAACCTATCCGGCCAGCTCCGACGCCGGCGCCCGCGCCATGGCCGCCAGATCCCGCTGCGAAGACAGCAGCCCATCCAGCAGATTGTCGAGCCAGACATCGCCAACCCGCATATGGTCGCGCACCAGCCCCTCACGTTGTAACCCCAGGCTCTCGGCCAGCGCGCAGGACGGCCGGTTGTCCGGAACGATAAACGCCTGAAGCCGATGCATACGAAGCGGCCCGAAACAGAAATCCAGCAGGGCCGAGACCGCCTCGAGCGCGATCCCAGGCGCTGGTGCGCAGGTGCCAGGATGTAGCCGGTCACCGCCCGCCGGCTGCGGATGTTACCGTCATGGTAGTTCACCATGCCCAGGCAGCGATCCGTCGCCGCATCTGCCACCGCCCAGACGCGGTCATAGGACGGCGTGCAGGTGATGCTGTTACGCACCGCCCGCTCCGTCTCGATCCGTTTGGTGTGCACCGGACGATCCCAATACCGCATCGTCTCGGGATCGCCGTGGCACGCATGCATGGCATCCGCGTCGTCTTTGCGGAACTGGCGCAGCCGTAGCCTTGGGGTCTCGAGGATCGGATGCGGCTCGGGTGTCTTGGCCATGGCTTGGGCTCGCGCAGGCGCGTTCGTCGCGAAAGGGTGCCGAGACCACCGGGTGCCGCCC
The DNA here is from genome assembly GCA_903873995.1 of uncultured Rhodospirillales bacterium. Taxonomy (GTDB): domain Bacteria; phylum Pseudomonadota; class Alphaproteobacteria; order Acetobacterales; family Acetobacteraceae; genus CAIQQQ01. Next base: position 3,129 of record CAIQQQ010000506.1, on the reverse strand, counting down.
AGGTTGAACGCCCCGTCAGGCGTTGGAGCGGCCCTCCACCAGCGCCAGCACTTCCTTGGCCGCCGCGTCTGACGGGTTGCCGTCCGGCACGCGCAGCCGGTCGATCACTTCGCGAAATCCCGCACGCTGGGCCTGTGCGGTCTCGGGTTGTGACAGCAGCGCCTCGACCATGTCCGCCAGCCTGTCCGCCCGGCAATCCTGCTGCAGCAGTTCGGGCACCAGCAGGCGCCCTGCCAGCAGGTTCACCATGGCGACGTGGGGGATACGGATCATGCGCCTGGCCATCACGGCAGAGATGGGATTGACGCGATAGGTCACGGCCATCGGCACGCCGGCCAGAGCGAGCTCCAGGGTGGAGGTGCCGGATTTCGTGAGTGCTGCGCTGGCTGCCGCGTAGGCGTCGTGCTTGTCGTCGAGCTCGGTCACGATGATCGGGCGCACCGGCCAGCTGTCGGTCGCACGGCGCACGGTGTCGGCCACGGTGCTCGCGACCGGCACGACCGGGACGAGGCCCGGCACGCGCTCTTTCAGCAAAGCGAGCGTCTCGGCGAACACCGGCAGCAGCCGCGGCACCTCGCTGCGCCGGCTGCCGGGCATCAGGATCAGCACGCGGGCAGCGTCATCAAGCCCGTGGTTTGCCCGGAAGCGCGCGCCATTGCCGCGATCAGCGCCGGATTCCAGCACCGGATGGCCAACGAAGCGGCCCTCGATGCCATAGCGCGCGAACCATTCCGGCTCGAACGGCAGCAGGCACAGCAGCCGGTCCCACAGGCCGGGGAAATGCTTCACCCGCTTCGGTCGCCACGCCCAGACCTGCGGCGCCACGTAATGCACCCGCTTGAGTCCCGGCACCTGCTTCAGCACGCGCAAGGTGAAACCGGGGCTGTCGATCGTCACCAGCACATCGGGCTTGCGGGCCTTCAGATCGGCGATCGTCTCCTGCATCAGCCGGCGCAGGATGCGGATGCGCGGCAGCACCTCCAACAGTCCCATCACCGCCAGCTGGTGCATCGGAAACACGCTCTGGAACCCGAGATCGGCCATGCGCGGGCCGCCGATGCCGGTGAAGTTCAGATCGGGCCGCGCCTGGCGCAAGGCCGCGATCAGGCGGGCCCCCAGCACGTCGCCGCTCTGCTCGCCGGCAATGATGTAGATCAGGGTCATGTGAACACCGCCGCGAATGCGTGAGGGGGAGGGGCCGGGTGGTCGCGATGGTTGAACACGGCGCCGGAGGCACGAACGGCTGACAGACGCGCGGGATCGAGCTCGACGACGAGAGCCGTGCCGTCTCCCTCGACTCCCTCGGCGATCACGCCATCATCCGGGAAGCCGCGATCCATAGGGCCATAAACCCCGGCGGCGCCACGGTTTTCATCAAGGGATACGAGCCATGGTGCAAGTCCGGTGGTGGGCGCCACGGCCACATAGCACTGGTTCTCCATCGCGCGCGCCCTGGCAGCGATCCGCACCCGGTTCCAGCCGGCCAGCGTGTCCGTGCAGCTGGGCGCCAGGATCAGCCAGGCGCCAGCCTCGGTCTGCGCGCGGGTGAGGCTTGGGAACTCCAGATCGTAGCAGATGGCGATGCCGATGCGGCCCCATGGCGTTTCGAACACGCTGGGCGCAGCACCGGCGGTGACGCCCCAGGATTCGGCCTCGAAACGGGTCATGACATGCTTGTCCTGAAACGCCACGCCGCCGTAAGGCGCGATTAGCGGCGCGCGGTTGCGCACGATCTCGCCGCAGCGAAAGGGCATGCTGCCGGGCAGCAGCCAGATTTTGTGGCGATGGGCGGCGTCGCGTGCGATCGCCAGAGCTGCCGGCGAAAGCGCGCAGGCGGCGCTTAGCTCGGCGGCAAGATCCGGCGTGTCGGCGGCGGCGAGCTCCAGGACCGCATATTCCGGCATAACGGCCATATCGGCCCCGGCAACGGACGCCAGTTCGGCGTCAAGCCGTTCCGCCCACGCCTCCAGCCCCCGCGCGCGGCCGACCTGCCAGGGCAGCACGGCCAGGGTGAGCAACGTCACAGCTGCTTTTCCCAGAAGCGCAGCGCGTTCTCCACCTTGTCCGCCGTGTCCACCTGTTTCCAGCGCATGTGGCAGACCAGATCGGTCTCATGGTAGCCGCGCTTGCGCCAGAACTTGTGCAGATCGCCAGCGCCGGGTGGGCGCAGCGGATGATCGCGAGGCCGGATCACGCTGCAGAACACCGCACGGTCGATGCCGTGCACCGTGCGGGCATGCGTCTCGCGCGCCTCGAAGAAGCCCACGCCAAGGCCCTGGCCGCGATAGGGCGGCTCCAGCACCGATTCCCCGAAATAGGCATAGCGGCTGACATCGAGCCCGGCGCGGGCGAAGGGCAGGCGCAGATGCGGGCCCTCCGTCTCCAGCCGAAAGCAGGTGGCGCAGCCGACTGCGCGCTCGCCGTCCAGCGCGAGGACAAGGCACGCGCCTTCAATCGATGGAATGCCTGCCATGTCCGGGTCCTTGGCCTGATCTTTTCGGCGCGCAGGGGCGTCGTACAGATAGGGCCAATCGCGGAACACGCTGGCGCGCAGCCGGGTCAGGTCCGGCAAACGCGGGATCATGGCCGGGCCGCTCAGGGTCACAAGACGGATCATGTTGCGCTGCATTATTTCCCGTGGGATGGGTCTGCCGCGCGCTCGCCGCTGATAGGCGCTTCGGACATGCGGCAGATTTTTGTTTGTTCGCGCGATTACCGCCTCCGGCCAAGAAGGCCTCCGGCGATCGCGCTCGATGCACAATGACGGGATCAGGTGATGGAGGGAAGTGAGGCGGTGGGCCTGGTGGCCGGCGCGCTGACAACGACGGCGTTCGTGCCGCAGGTGATCCGAACCTGGCGCACGCGCAGGGCTGCGGATTTCAGCCTGCCGATGCTGGTGCTGTTCGTGGCCGGGGTGGCGCTGTGGCTGGCTTACGGCGTCATGATCGCCTCGCGCCCGGTGGTCGTGCCCAATGCCATCACCCTGGTGCTGTCCACCTATATCCTCTGGGTGAAGCTCAGGCGGGGCTGACAAGCTGGCCGCTTTCCAGTGCGATCGCGCGGTCCGCCACGCGCTCGGCGAAGCGATGGTTCTGCTCGGCGAGCAGGATCGCCACGCCGTCCTGCTTC
>CAIQQQ010000505.1 GCA_903873995.1 uncultured Rhodospirillales bacterium | reverse complement strand
TCTTGGGTACGGCAATCGAAGGGTGGCAGACGCGATCGCGGCCCAGCTGGACGAGATCGCCTATGTCCACACCGGTCTTTACACCAATCCAGCGGCCGAAGCTCTTGCCGATGCGCTGCTGGAGGGCGAGCCGGGCGGATTGTCTCACGCGTTCTTCGTCTCCTCCGGTTCCGAGGCGATGGAGGCCGCGATCAAGCTCGCACGGCAGTATTTCCTGGAAATCGGCCAACCCCAGCGCACCCGCTTCATCGCGCGGAGCGGCAGCTATCACGGCAACACGCTGGGCGCCCTGTCCGCCGGCGGCAACGCCATGCGCCGCGCACCTTACGCGCCGCTGCTGTCTCCGGCGTTCAGCCATGTCTCGCCCTGCTTCGCCTATCGCTTCCAGAATGCGGCAGAGACCGACGAGGCCTATGTCACACGGCTTGCGGACGAGTTGGAGGCGGAGTTCCAGCGTCTCGGGCCAGACACGGTGATCGCCTTCTGCGCCGAGCCCGTGGTGGGGGCCACGACCGGCTGCGTGACCGCCCTCTCCGGCTATTTCCCCGCGATGCGCGCCGTGTGCGACCGGCATGGCGCGCTGCTGATCCTCGATGAGGTGATGTGCGGCATGGGCCGCACCGGCACAATGCACGCCTGGGAGCAGGAGGGTGTGACACCAGACATCCAGGTGGTGGCCAAGGGTCTCGCCGGCGGCTATCAGCCGATCGGCGGCATTCTCATCGCGGGCCGGATCATCGAGGCTTTGCGCGCGGGCTCAGGCGCGTTCATGCACGGCCACACCTACCAGGCCCACCCGGTGGCCTGCGCCGCGGCCCTGGCAGTGCAGAACGTGATCCACGACGACAACCTGCTCGCCAATGTGCAGGCCATGGGCGGCCTCCTGTCCGAGGCCCTGCAGGACCGGTTCGGCAACCATGCCCATATTGGCGATATCCGCGGCCGCGGACTGTTTCAGGCGATCGAGATCGTGCGAGACCGGGCCAGCAAAACCACGTTCGATCCCGCGCTGCGCCTGCACGAGCAGATCAAGCAAGCCGGCTTCCGCCAAGGCGTCGCGGTCTATCCGATGGGCGGGACGATCGACGGGCGGCTTGGCGACCACGTCATCATCGCCCCGCCTTATATCGCGACCGCCAGCGACATCGTGGCGATCGTGGACCGTCTCGGCGCTGCGGTGGACGAGGTGCTGGCACGCGTCATGTGACGGGTGCCAGCCGGCTCATCAGCCGCGGCAGCGCTCAATCTCTGCGTGACGAATCTCGCGCTCCCGGTCGGCCTCCCGAAAGGAGACCCCACGGCACCAGCGGAAATGATCTTCATAGCTTGATTCCCAGCGCGCATTGCGCAGGTCGATGCGGCCGCGGCACCGATCCCGGGCGACCTGGAGTTGCTCGCGCGCCGTGCGGGCGTAACGCTCACAGAACTCGCGGTCGGCGGCCTGGGCCACCGGGGTCAGAGCCAGCTGAAGACCGAACAAGGCGGCACCGGACAAAAGCAACGCGCGCATGATGTGATCCTTGGGTGGCGTGGCCTGAAGACGAGAGGCAGGCATGACAGAGGGCACCGATCCGATCTACGGGAACGGGAAAGGGGTCACAAGCGCCCAGCACCCGTCCACGCAATTGTCATCCCTGAAGCTCGAAACGGATGTCCTGCGCGCCCTGCCACAGCACCATCTTGCCAAGCGGGGCGAGGTTCTCGAGCCCACCGGTGATGGTCATGAAATGATTGCCCGAAAGCTGCCCGGCCTTGGAGGCGAACTGGCAGGCACCATAGCCGATCAGGATCTCGGTCTCGCTGATACCGCCCGGATACAGCAGGATCTGACCAGGCGCGGGGTAGGACGTGTTGTTCTCGAATCCGAGGCCCAGATCCAGATCGCCGAGCGGAATCCAGCACGCCTCGCCGCTCCAGCGGACATGGATGATCCGCTCGCTGTAGGGCATCAGCGCGCGAAAACGGGCGCAGGTCTTGGGCGCCAACGCGTCCTCGAAACGTGCGGTGAAGCGGTGCGGGCCGGCGGAGATCAGGACTTCGGACATGGGGCTCTCAAAAAATTAGGAAGCAAGATCTTCTTTTCTGAAGAAAAGAAGCAAAAGACTTTTTAGGGCCTGAGCGCGGCAGACCAACCCGACCCACAAAAGTTTTTTGGTTCTTTTTTCAAAAAAGAACTGCTTTCTTAGGCCGCCACCTCCGCAAACCCACCAGACTGTCGATCCCATAGCCTGGCATAGGCCCCGCCCTGCGACAGCAGCTCGGCATGCGGCCCGATCTCGACGATGCGGCCATGATCCATCACCACCACCCGGTCCATCCGCGAGATGGTGGACAGCCGGTGCGCGATGGCGATGACCGTGCGGCCGCGCATGAGGCGGTCGAGCTGGCTTTGGATGGCGGCCTCGACCTCGGAGTCGAGCGCAGACGTTGCCTCGTCCAGCACCAGGATCGGCGCATCCTTCAGGATAACGCGCGCGATGGCGATGCGCTGGCGCTGCCCGCCGGACAGCTTCACGCCGCGCTCGCCAACATGCGCGTCAAAGCCACGGCGGTCGTTCCAGTCCTCCAAGGTACGGATGAAATCCACGGCCTCCGCCTGCTCGGCAGCCGCAACCACCTCGTCCTCACTCGCCCAGGGGCGGCCGTAGCGGATGTTTTCGCGAATACTCCGATGCAGCAGAGAGGTGTCCTGCGTCACCATGGCAATCTGGGTGCGCAGGCTTTCCTGGGACACGGTGCCGATGTCCTGACCGTCGATCAGAATACGGCCGGAATCGGGGGCGTGGAATCGCAGCAGCAGGTTCACGAGCGTTGATTTGCCGGCGCCGGAATGGCCCACAAGGCCGATCCGCTCGCCAGGGCGGATGTCAAGGCTGAGATTGTGCAGCACGCCGCGCTCGGTGCCGTAGCCGAACGTGACGTTGTCGAAGCGGATCGCGCCGTCGGACACCACGAGTTCCTTGGCGTCGTCCGGATCGGGCATCTGGCGCGGCACGGCGATGCTCTTCATGCCGTCCTGCACCACGCCGACATTTTCAAAGATGCCGGTTACGTTGTCCGCCACCCAGCCGGAGATGTTGGCGATCTGCCAGGCCAGCGGCAAAACCGTCGCCACGGCGCCGACCGGTATGACCCCGTGCGTCCAAAGCGAAACGGCGGTGCCAGCTGTTCCGACCAGCAGGCAGGCGTTGATGACGGAGAGCGTGATGATGTACCGCGTGGTGGTGCGCAGGCTGGCGTGAAAGGCCACGGTGTGCTCGTCCACCGCTTCACGCACGAAATTGTCCTCGTCCCGAGCGCGGGCGAACAGCTTCACGGTGAGGATGTTGGTGTAACTGTCCACGATTCGGCCGGTCAGTGACGATCGCACCTCGCTCATGGCGCGGGACCGGTCGCGCAGGCGCGGCACGAAATAGCGCAGCATCACCAGATAAGCGCAGATCCAGCAGAACAACGGAATGCACAGCCGCCAGTCGTTGGACAGCATCAACGCAAACGCCGAGATGCCGTAGACGCAGATATACCAGACAGCGTTGACGGAGGCGACGATGCTCTCGCGCAGCGCCGGGCCGGTCTGCATCACACGGTTGGCGACGCGGCCGGCGAAATCGTTCTGAAAGAACGTCCAGCTCTGGCGCACCACGTGCCAATGGCTCTGCCAGCGCACCATGTTGGTGAGACCGCCGGCGATGGCCTGGTTGGTGATCAGCGAGCGTGCGAGCAAGGCGCAGGGCCGCCCGATCAGCAGGGCAGCACCCATGCCGACCAGGACATGCCATTTCTCTGCGAACAGGACCTCTGGGGTGTAGGTCGAGACGAGCGTGACGACGCGGCCGATGAACACCGGGATCAGCGTGTCCATCATCGCAACGCACAGCCCGGTGACGAACAGGAGGGCCACGAGGCCGCGCGCCTGGCGGGCATAGTGCCAGTAAAACCGCATCAGCGCGCGCTCGCCGTCACGCGGTGGCGGCGCTTCGGGGGCGATCTCGGTCGGCTTGAGCCGGTCTTCGAAGAACTGGAACATGTGCTGAACGCTCAATGCGCGCGGCTTCACCGTCAACCGATCGTTTCACGACACGGGTCTGCGCTGTGATGGCGGCATGGCTGTGCGATGGGAACGAGCGGCGTTACCAGAGGTTCGGCCAGCGGCGCGTCCGGTAGGCCTCCTGTTCCGCGGTCGGTGCCGGTGCGTCCGCCACTGCGCGGGGCATGAGCGCGAATGCCTCTGGGTTCTTCCAGCAATCGATCTCGCCCAGACTGCGGCTGCACACCATCGGCGGCGCCAGGGGCGGATCCACCTCCCGGCAATAGCTGCGCCCCTGTTCGAGACGCACCATCGAGCAGTCTTTTCCCGTCACGGCCGAATAGGCCATGTCCGGCAGGGTTCGGCCGAACACCGGCACGGCGGCAACGCTCGCCGCGACCAGCGCTCCGGTGGGCTCCACCGCGGCGGCACTGCAGGCGCACAGCGCGAGCAGCAGAAGCAGCGAAGCTTTGCGAACAGACAGGATCTTGCGCATGGCGCATGGTCCCATGGAAACATGAATAGAGCGTGAGCGTGCGGTTTGCTGGAAACCCGCGCCGCCTGTATGGTCCGCCGCCTTCGCCCACGCCCGAACCCCGTGCGACAGATAGGATGGCCGTGCCCGATATTTTTGACGAGGTCGCCGAAGACCTGCGCGCCGAGCGTGCCCGCGCCATGCTGCGCCGCTACGGCGGAGCGCTCGTGGCGCTCGCCGTGATGGTTGTTCTGGCCGCCGGCGGCTGGGAGCTGTGGCGTGGCCATCAGGCAGCGGAGGACGCGAAGCAGGCCACAATCTTTCTTGCCGCTCAGAAGATCGCCGCCGGCGAGCCGAAAGCCCGTGCCGAGGCGCTGCCGGCGCTGGAGGGCCTCGCCCAGACCGGCGATGCCGGCTACCGCACCTTGGCGCGCCTCCGCGCGGCCGGCATCAAGGCAGATGCCGGCGATCTGGCCGGCGCCAGCGCTTTGTGGAACAAGGTCTCGGCTGATACCGACGCGGACCAGCTCCTGCGTGATCTGGCCTCCCTGCAATGGGCCATGCATCAGGTGGACACGGGCGCTGCCGGCGAAATCACGCTGCGGCTGGCGCCTTTGATGGCGCAAGGCAATCCGTTCCGCCCGCTGGCCGAGGAGATTACCGGCCTGCTTGCATTACGCCAGGGCCAGACAGACGCGGCGCGCGACATCTTCAAGCGACTCGCAACCGACACGGCAGCCCCCGAAGGTGTGCGCGGCCGCGCCAACGGATTGCTGCAGCGCCTGGGAGCCGCGACATGACCGTGACGAAAGGATCTCGGACGATGATGACACGCGTGGCACGGCGAAGCCTCCTGCGCGGCGCAGCACTGCTGGCGCCGCTGACCGGCGCCGGCTGCTCCCTCTTCAACGGCGATTTCTTCGGCGAGGACAAGCCGAAGGCGCCCGGTCTCCGCATATCGGTGACCCGCGTGAACCGCGGCCTCGTCATCGACAACCCGCGCAACGAGCGCGTGGCGCTGCCGCCACCAGTGGCGCGCGACGAGTGGGCGCAGGCCGGCGGAACGCCCAGCCATGAGGCGGGCCATGCCGCGGTTCGCGAGATCCTGGCCGAGGCCTGGAGTGCCGATATCGGCCAGGGCGGGGGCTATCGCCGCAAAATCACTGCCCAGCCGGTGATCTCCGGCGGGCGTGTGTTCACCATGGACGCCGATGCCGTCGTGACGGCGTTCGACGCCGCATCCGGCCGCCAGATCTGGCGCACCGAAACGATGCCTGAGAATGACAGCGGCACCAATGTGGGCGGCGGCATCGCATTCGACAGCGGCACGCTTTACGCCGCGACCGGCCGAGCCCAGGCGCTGGCGCTGGATCCCGCGACCGGCGCCATCAACTGGCGCGCAACCCTGGACGGCGCGGCCCGTGCAGCACCGACCATCGCCGAGGGGCGCCTGTTCATCCCACTGCTGGGCGACCGGCTGGTGGCGCTGCAGGCCACCGACGGCAAGCGGCAATGGAGCTACCAGGCGACCGAGGCGCAGACCGCCGTGCTCGGCCTGCCCTCGCCCGCCTATGCTGACGGGCTCGTGGTTGCGGGCTTCGGCTCCGGCGATCTCGTGGCCCTGCGCGGCGCCACTGGCGCTGTGATCTGGGCAGACAGCCTCGCCTCCGCCCGCGGCCGCAACGCCATCGCCGACCTCTCTGCAATCCGTGGCATGCCCGTGATCCAGGACGGGCGGGTCTATGCCGTCGGGCTCGGCGGGCTGATGCTCGCGCTGGATCTGCGCTCCGGCCGCCGTCTGTGGGAACGCGATGTGTCTTCCACCGAGACACCCTGCGTCGCGGGCGACTGGATCTACGTGATAAGTACCGAGGCCCAGGTGGCAGCACTCAACCGCGTGGACGGTTCGGTGGCGTGGGTGACCCAGTTGCAGAAATTCGAGAACGAGGAAAAGCAGCGCGACCTGATCCGCTGGATGGGGCCGACCTTGGCGGCCGACCGGCTCGTGGTGGCGTCCAGCTCAAACCAGGCGCTCGCCGTCAGCCCCTATACCGGGCAGATCCTCGGGCAGCAGGAGCTCTCGGGCCCGGTTTCGGTGCCGCCGGTCGTGGCGTTGCTCACGGTATTCATCGTCACGGACGACGGCCGGCTGTTGGCGCTGCGGTGACCATTCCCGGTCACCTGCCCACCGTCGTCATCGCCGGCCGGCCGAATGTCGGCAAATCGACGCTGTTCAACAAGCTTGTCGGACGGCGCCAGGCCATCGTGTCCGACACCCCCGGCGTCACGCGCGACCGCAAGGAGGGCGAGGGCCTGCTGCGCGGGCGCCGCGTGCGGCTCATCGACACCGCGGGGCTGGAGGAGAGCGATCCGGAGAGCCTGTTCGGCCGCATGCGCGCCTCGTCGGAGGCGGCCGTGCACCAGGCCGACCTGGTGCTGTTCGTGGTCGATGCGCGCGCCGGCATCACGCCCTCTGACGAGCATTTCGCCAACTGGCTGCGCCGGCAGGATGTGCCGATCCTGTTGGTGGTGAACAAGGCCGAAGGGCGCGCCGGCTCCAACGCAGCGCTGGAGGCGTATTCGCTGGGCCTCGGCGAGCCGGTTGGCGTCTCGGCCGAGCATGGCGACGGTCTGGCCGACCTGATGGGCGAGATCGCCGATCGTCTGCCGCCGGAGGAGCCGGAGCTGGACGAAGGCGAGCGACCGCTCAAGATCGCGATCGTTGGCCGCCCCAACGCCGGCAAATCCACCCTGCTCAACAGGCTGCTGGGCGAGGAACGGATGATCACCGGCCCCGAGCCGGGGCTTACCCGCGATGCCGTCTCTGTCCGGCTGCTGGACGTCGATGGGCTGGCCTATGAGGTTGTCGACACCGCGGGCCTGAGGAAGAAGGCGCGCGTCGAACTGGAGCTCGAGAAGATGTCCGTCTCCGCCTCGATCGAGGCGCTGA
>CAIQQQ010000504.1 GCA_903873995.1 uncultured Rhodospirillales bacterium | reverse complement strand
GGATCGACTTCCTGCTCGACGGCACCATCCAGCGCGTGCCGGACCGGCTGCGCATCTCACTCCGCCTGCTCGATCTGCGCGCCGGCAACCAGATCGTCTGGTCCCGCCGCTTCGACCGCGACACGCATGACCTGCTCACCCTGCAAGACGAGATTGCGGCCGAGGTGGTGGCCCAGATCGATCCCGAGATCCTGCTGATCGAGGCGCAGCGCGTCTCGGCCCGCGCAGCCCATGAGCCGTTGGTCAACGCCACCTCCTACGATCTGCTGCTAAGGTCGCTGCCGCTCATCAGCCGCCTCGAGCGGCCGCTGTTCGTGCAGGCGGGCGAACTGCTCCGTCTGTCCATGGCGCAGGAGCCCGACTATGCGGCCGCCCATGCCTGGGCCGCCTACTGGCATATCTTTCTGGTGGGCCAGGGCTGGTCGCGCGATCCGCAGGCCTCCATGGCGGAGGCCGGCCGTCTTGCCGAGCGCGCCATCTCGCTTGATCCGCAGGACGCCAAGGCCCTCACCATCGCCGGCCATATCCGCGCCTTCATGCATCGCCGCCTGCGCGAGAGCCTGGCGCTGCACGAAAAGGCGCTGATGCTGAACCCCAACCTCGCAATGGCCTGGAACCTCTCCGGCGTCGCCTACGCCTATCTTGGCGACCTGGACGAGGCGGAGCGGCGGGTGCTGCGCTACAAGAAGCTGTCGCCGCTGGATCCGCACGCCTTCTTCTTCGACACAGCGCTGATCATCGTGGCCCTGCTGAAGCACGACTACGAAGGTGCTGTGATCACCGGGCGCGAGGTGAGCGAGATGAACCCCGGCTTCTCCGCGGCCTGCAAACCCTACCTCGCAGCCCTCGGCCATCTCGGCCACACCCAGGAGGCCGAGATCGTGCTGCGCCGTCTGCTCGCCATCCAGCCGGACTTCACGATCGCGAACTTCATCACCACCAGCCCCTTCGAACGCGCCGAAGACCTGGAGCATTATGCCGCAGGGCTGAGAGCCGCAGGCGTGGCCGAGGCATAGTCCCAGCCACCCTGGTGGGCTCTACGGATACGGCGTCAGCGTCCAGCCATCCTGGGCCGGCTCGCACCAGAACGGGGTTGCGTTGGGGGTTCGGACATTGGCTTCCAGGCCCATCTCGGCGCGGATGGCCCTGAACAGCGCGCCGTGGGCCACCACCAGCACCGGCGCCGTCAAGGCGAGCGCGCGGTTGATCGCACGCACCGAGCGAGCACGCAGGTCGGCGAAGCTCTCGGCGTTGTCCGGCGTGAAGGTGCCGTCCACCCAGGTCGCGAACCAGTCGGCCATCGGCTGGCCCTCGTTCACGCCGAAGCTCACTTCGCGCAGCTCCTCGTCCAGCGCCACGTCCCGGCCGATCACCCGCCCGACCGCGATGGCCGTGTCATGCGCGCGCGACAACGGGGAGGAGATGATGGTGGCGATCCCACGGTTGCGCAGCACAAGGGCTGCGGCCTGCGCCTGCGCGGCGCCCACCGCGTTCAGCGGAATGTCGATATTGCCCTGGCTCCAGCCACGGGCGTTCCAGTCGGTCTCGCCGTGGCGGAGGAACCAGAACGGGGTGCGAGCGAGCTCCATCAATCGAACAGTGAGCTGACAGATCGCTCGCCGCTCACCCGGCTGATCGCCTCGGCCAGCAGATCGGCGATCGAGATCTGACGAATGTTGGTCGCCTCCCGCACCGCCTCGGTCGCCATGATCGAATCGGTGATCGACATCAGCTCGATCGGCGATGCACCGATCCGCGCCACCGCCCGGCCCGAGAGAACACCATGGGTCACAAAGACGCTGACCGAACGTGCGCCGCGCGACAGCAGGGCTGCGGCACCGTTGCACAGCGTGCCGCCGGAATCGACGATGTCGTCGACGATCAGGCAGTCCCGGCCCGAAACGTCGCCGATCACGTTCATAACCTCAGACACGCCGGCGCGCTCGCGCCGCTTGTCGATGATGGCGAGGTCGCAGTTCAGCCGGGTGGAAAAGTTGCGCGCGCGCACCACGCCGCCCACGTCGGGCGAGACAACCATGATATTGCGGCCCGCGAAATCCCTGGCGATCTCGGCGGCGAAGATCGGCTCGGAATAAAGGTTATCGACGGGAATGTCGAAGAAGCCCTGAATCTGGCCGGCATGCAGATCCATGGTCAGCACGCGGTTGGCGCCGGCCTCGGTGATCAGGTTGGCCACCAGCTTGGCGCTGATCGGCGTGCGCGGCCCGGATTTGCGGTCCTGGCGGGCGTACCCGAAATACGGAATCACTGCGGTGATGCGCCGCGCCGAAGCCCTTCGCAGGGTGTCGAGCATGATCAGCAACTCCATCAGATTGTCATTCGCCGGATAGGACGTGCTCTGGATCACGAACACGTCCTCGCCGCGGATGTTCTCGTGGATCTCGACGAACACCTCCATGTCGGCGAAACGGCGCACCGAGGCGCGGGTGATCGCGACATCGAGTTTGGCCGCGACCGCTTCGGCCAGCGGTCGGTTGCTGTTGCAGGCGACAATCTTCATGGGGGTGTGGGTCCGGGCGTTGCGGCAGGCCCGCGGGTTCTAGCAACGGATATCCAGGCTGTCACTTCACCGAAACACTCAGGACGCAGGTTTTGCAGCACCCGCCCGACCGGTCTGCTGAACAATGGCATCCTTCACCCCGCCGGCCGCCTCCTGCGCCACCACCAGCGCCACGTCGCCCCAGAACCGGTCCAGCGTGCCGGCCGGCACCTCGTTGAGCTGTACCACGCGGGAGCGCTCGTCGCCGGTGGCGTCCGTCACGATCCATTGGATCTCAACCCGCACCATCTGCCCGGCGATCGGCACCGCGCGCACCTGCCCGGCCACAGTGAAATCGGGCGGAACGTTCGCGCCCTCCGTCAAAACGTTCATTCCCTGCAGATTGAGCTGCTCGCGCATCCGAAGCGCCAGCTGGCGGTTGCCATCGCCGGGCGCGCCGGTGACATCGGGCACGCGCAGCTTGGCAGGCCGGTTGGCCAGGCTCGCCGGGTCCGAGGCGCGCCGCTCCGCGTCGATGCGGGTCAGCAACCCCAAAAGATCGGGCGCAGCACTGGCGGCCACGCGACGCAAGGTGGCGTCCTCCTCCCACGCCTGGGGCGAGAACGACTGCCCCTGGGCGATGCCGGCCTGGTTCCCCTGCGGGTCCAGCACCACGAACATCGGCGTGACGGCCCCGTCCTGCCGCGCAATCGTCGTCACAAGCCGCCAGTCGCCGGGCTGTGGCGGCAGAAACGCGGCCGGCACCTCCTGGCCCTGCAGCGCCTCGGCGAGCCAGGCGGCCAGATTGGCGCTCTGGGACGGCGTCAGCGACGCATCGTTCGCAGGCAGAACCGCAAGCCGCGCCGGCGGCGGCTGGGCGAGACGCAGCGCATTCCGGCCTGGAAACCCCTCGAACGGCCGCGGCAAGCCGCCGCAGGCGGTCAGCAGCATCAGAACCAGCAGGCACGCTGCCCGTCTCAGATCAGAACACACAGCTGGCCAACGCAAGCAGGAGCAAAAGGACCATGAGGTTGATGAGATACGGCATCGCGGCATCCTACAGCATGATCGCCGAGATCTGGTGCCCGATCGGCCCGCCGCCAGCCAAAGTGCGCCGGCGATGGCTGAAGAAGCGCCCAGGCTCCGCCAGCGTGCAGGCATCGAGGGTCACCGCCTCGGCCCCATCCGCCACGAGGCGCATGGCGCAATAACCGGCCAGATCGAACTGCCAGCGAGCCGTCCGCACGCCGGGGCCGAAATGCCGCTCCGCATCCGGCGAGGCCGCCAGCACCGCATCGCGCAGATCGGCGCCAACCTCATAGGAAGGCTGGCGAATGCACGGACCGATCGCGGCAATGATCCGCCGGGCCCCGAGCGCGCGCATGGCGCCAAGTGTCGCCTCCAGCACGCCGGCAACCGCCCCGCGCCAGCCGGCATGGGCCGCGCCGATCACGCCGGAGCAGGCGTCGGTGAAAAGCACCGGCGCGCAATCCGCCGTCACGATGCCCAACGCGAGCCCCCGTTGCGTTGTGACCATCGCATCACCCCGCGGCCCCGCGCCGGGCGCCCAGGCATGCCCGGCCACCACCACATCAATCCCGTGCACCTGGCTCAGGCCCAGCAGGTGCTCCGGCAGCGCGCCAATCGCGCGGGCGGCGCGCCCGCGGTTCTCGAGCACGGCGTCGCGGTCATCAGCGCCCGACAGGCTGCAGTTCAGGCTCGCGAACGGACCTTCCGACACACCGCCCAGCCGGGTGAAGAAGCCATGCGGCACGGCCAGTCTGTCGGCGGTCAACGGCGCGATCATGCAGCAAATCCCGGGGGTGTCGGCAAAGAAGGGTGACAGAGCGCCATGGCCTTGAACAGCCGGCCCATGCCGTCTGGCTCGGCAAGGCGCCGTGAAGCGGCCACCAGCCGCATCGCGGTCTGCAGATCCTGCCCGCGCGCCAGCCGGTCGGTGCGCTGGAACAGCCCCAGCCGCGCCAGGAACAAACCCTGCGGCACCGGCCCCACCACGCCAAGAGGCGCGGCGGAGGCAGCCAGCGCCGCGAAATCGACATGCGCGGTCAGATCCGCCTTGCCGGGATCGGCCAGCGGATCGGCCGGCCGTCCGTCCCGCAGCGCCTGCAGACTGTCGCCGGGCGCGCTGTGCTCCGGGCCGTAATCCAGGAACAGGGCCGCACCACCGTCCCGGCCCAGCCGCGCTGCGAGGTGGCGCATCAGATCGTGCGCCACATCGCATCGCTCGATCACCCTGCCATCCGGTGCGCCGCCCAGATCCTCCGCCGAGAGGCACTCCACGAATGCGCCATCCGCCACATATCGCTCTATCCATAAGCCGTTGCGGCGCACCCACTGGCGGATTGGCAGCGCATCGAGGAATTCGTTGGCCAACAGGATCATGGGCCCGGGCGGAATATCCTCCAACCGGTCATGCCAGGCCGCCTCCAGCCGTTCCGCCTGAACCACCCGCAGCCGCGGCGAGGTCTCGACCAGATGCAGCGACAGCGCCGCGTGAAAGGCCGGCGCCATCTGGCGGATCGCCCGCAACGCGTCTTGCATCAGCGTGCCGCGACCGGGCCCTGCCTCGGCCATAATCACCCGGCCGGGCCGTCCCATCAGGTCCCACAGTGCCGCCGCCCAAAGCCCAAGCAACTCGCCGAACACCTGGCTGATCTCGGGCGCGGTGACAAAATCCCGGAACGGATCGCAACTCGCGTAATACTCCGCGTTGGCCCGCGCCATGAACTTGTCGAGCCGCTCAGGGACAGCCGCGGTCATCAAGCCTTGCGACACGCCCACAGGATCAGCACAAGCCCCGCCAAGGCCATCGGCGCGGACAGCAGTTGCCCCATCGTGGCCCCGGCATACAGAAAGCCCAGGAACGCGTCAGGCTGGCGGAACAGCTCGCCCACGCTGCGCGCGATGGCATAGCCGACCAGGAACACCCCGGTCAGCAGCCCGAATCGCTGCCGCACGCTCTGGAACCGGCTCAGCACGAACAGCAGGGTGAACAGCAGCACACCTTCCATCAGCGCCTGATACAGCTGGCTTGGATGGCGCGGCTCGGGTCCGGCCGCGGGGAACACCATCGCCCAGGGCAGCCAGTCCGGCGCCACCCGCCCCCACAGCTCGCCGTTGACGAAATTGGCGATCCGTCCGAGTCCCAGCCCGATGGGTGCCGCCACCGCCACCCGGTCGCCAAAGCCCAGCATCGGGATCCCGTTGGCCCGGCAGAACAGCGCCGCCGCCACGATCACGCCCAGCATGCCGCCGTGAAACGCCATGCCGCCTTGCCACACCATCACGATCTGCCAGGGCTCGGCCAGAAAATGCGCCGGCTGGTAGAACAGCACATAGCCAAGCCGTCCCCCCAGCACGACGCCAAGCGTGGCCCAGGTCAGGAAGTCGTCCACCTGCTCGGGTGTGGCCACCGCCGGCGTGTCACGCACCCAGCGCCGCACCAGCCGCCAGGCCCCAATGAGGCCCGCGATATACGCCAGCGCATACCACCGCACAGCCAGCGGCCCGATGGCGATGGCAACCGGGTCGAACTGCGGAAACATCAGCACCGGAAACATGGCGGCGGCTTTCATAATGCAGGCTCGCGCCGCATATACGGGCGAGATCGGCTCGGCGATAGCCGAATTGGGAGAAGTTATATGTCTGACCGTCCACGTTTCTTCGACGATCTCGCTGGAGTCGCCGGCGGCGCGCTGTCCGCGTTGACCGGTTTGCGTGACGAGGCGGAGGCCTTGGTGCGCGCCCGGGTGGACGAGGCCATCCGCAAGCTCGATCTCGTGCGCCGCGAGGAGTTCGACGCCGTGGCCGAGCTCGCCGCGAACGCCAGAGCCGGCCAGGAGGCGGCAGACACTCGGATTGCCGCCCTGGAGGCGCGAATTGCGGCCCTCGAGGAACGGCTGCCGATCGTAAACGGTCCCGGCATGGTTGTCTGATCGTTGCTGCGCCGCAGCACCTCAGTTGCAACCACAGGTTAAAGTGCCATATGAAGTTCTTGTGTCGCGGAGTCGCGCTCTTGCAACACGGATTTGCCGCCCGGTAGGGTTCGTTGTGTCCAGCCGGGCTTTGCCCCCCAACATGTAGCCCTGATCGGCTGCATCGAAGGTGGCGGCAGGTCGGACACTTTGGCCTTCCTCCATGCCGGGAGCCCTCGCATGTCAGCCCATATGAGCATCCTCCAAGACAGCGCCTCCAACCCGCTCGATGTGATGGAACAGATCGTCAGCGCCAACGACTGGAGCTTCGATCGCCGTACCGACAGCGAAATGGCCGCCGAGGCCCCCGGCAAATGGTGCGATTACGGCCTGTATTTCAGCTGGTCGCATGAGATCAGCGCCATGCACTTCACCTGCGCCTTCGACCTCAAGGTGCCGGAGCGCAGCCGCACGGCGCTATTCGAGCTGCTGGCCCTGGCCAATGAGCGTCTCTGGATCGGCCATTTCGGCATCGACCAGACGGACGGAATGCCGATGTTTCGCCACTCCGTGCTGCTGCGCGGAGCCCCCGGCGCCTCCGCGGAGAGCCTCGAGGACATGATCGACATCGCCATCACCGAATGCGAGCGCTTCTATCCGGCCTTCCAGTTCGTGCTGTGGGGGGGCAAGTCACCGGCCGACGCGCTGATGGCCGCGATGCTCGAATGCGTCGGCGAAGCCTGAGCTGATGATCCCGCCCATCCTGCTCGTCGGCTTCGGCAAGATGGGCGGCGCCATGATGACCGGCTGGCGCGAGCAGGGGCTGGCGCCGTCCGTCGCGGTGGACCCGAACGCGACGCCGGCGCACACCGACAATCTGCGCGTCGTTGCGCGCGCGGCAGACATACCCGCCGATTTCGCGCCGGCCGCCATCGTCCTCGCGGTCAAGCCGCAGGTGGCCGCCGAGACACTGCCATTCTATGCGCGGTTCAAAGGCAGCGCGATGCTCTCCATCATGGCCGGGCGCAGCATCGCCTGGCTGTCCGGCAAGCTCGGCACCGATGCCGTGGTGCGCGCGATGCCCAACACGCCCGCCGCGATCCGGCAGGGCATCACCGTGGCCTGCGCCGGTCCAGGCATCGACGCTGTGCAGTTGGCGCTGTGCGACCGTCTTCTCGCTGCCATCGGCACCGTCGTCTGGACGCCGGACGAAGGTCTGATCGACCCGGTCACGGCCGTTTCGGGCGGTGGGCCGGCCTATGTGTTCCTCCTCGCGGAACTGCTGGAGCGCGCCGCGATCGAGCAGGGCATCCCCAAGGACATGGCCCGCGCCCTGGCCCGCCAGACGGTCGCCGGCGCCGGTGCCCTGCTGGCCGCCAGCCCAGAGGATGCGGACGTGCTTCGCCGCAACGTCACAAGCCCAGGCGGCACCACAGAACGGGCGCTCGCGGTGATGATGGAGCCACGAGCCTGGCCCGAGACCGTCTCACGCGCGATCGAGGCGGCCACATTGCGCTCGCGCGAACTGGGCGGCTGACAAACCCCCGTCCTGGCCTTATGTGCACGCCATGAACAGCAACGACCTCGACCGAGCCCTGGTGGCCAGCGCCTTTGCCCTGATCGCAGCCGATGGCTGGGACCGGATGTCCGTGGCCGAGGCCGCGCGCGCCGCGGGCCTGCCATTGGGCGAGGTGCGGGCCCGCTTCCCCTCCAGGCTGTCGGTGCTGATGCGCTTCGGCGATCTGGCCGACGCCGCGGCACTCGAAGGCACGACGCTGGAGGGCTCCGCCCGAGACCGGCTGTTCGACACGGTGATGCGCCGGATCGACATGCTGCAGGCGCATCGCGCCGGCGTTCTGGCCCTGTTCCGCGATCTGCCGCGCGATCCGCTCACATCCCTGGCGCTGGGCACGGCGACGTTGCGCAGCATGGCCTGGCTGTTGGACGGCGCCGGCCTGCAAAGCCGCGGCCTGCGCGGCGGGCTGCGGACACAGGGATTGTTCGCCGTCTGGCTGGCCACCGTTCGCGCCTGGCAGGATGACGAGAGCGAGGATCTGTCGGGAACGATGGCGGCCCTGGACCGGGCCGTGCAACGTGCCGCTCAGGCAGAGAACACATTGTCCGAAAATACCTCGGCGGAGTCTGTCTAGCCTGCAAATTGATGCGGTGCAGCATAACGTAACATGCTAGACGCCCCGCTGTCTGAACGCCTGATCCGTCTATGCGTCACACACGACAAGCCCCCAGAACAGGAGCCTCTCATGGCCGAGACCACACCGCTGAACCCGTTCGCCGCGATGATGACCCAGGCCAAATCGGCCACCGAGGACATGACCCGCATGTTCACGGACATGAAGATGCCGACCATGCCGGACACATCCGCGATGATGGCCGCCTACAAGCGCAACATGGAAGTGCTGTCGGAAGCCAACAAGATCGCGCTCGAGGGTGCCCAGACCGTGGCCAAGCGCCACATGGAGATCCTGCAGCAGATGATGACGGAGCTCAGCGACAACCTGAAGTCGCTGACCGTCACCGAGAACCCGCAGGACAAGGCCGCCAAGCAGACCGAACTGCTCAAGCACGCCTATGAGCGCGCCGTGGCGAACACAAAGGAACTGTCGGACCTGATCCAGCACGCCAATGGCGAGGCCCTGGCCTTGCTCAACAAGCGTTTTGTCGAAGCGGTGGACGAAATGAACGCCCTCGTCGCCAAGGCGAAGGGCTGATCCTCAGGCTTTGCCTGGCCGGGGATATGCCAATCCGGCCAGATCTGCCCACGCCCCGCCGGCCTGTCCGGCGGGGTTTGTGGTGTCGGCCGCCGGTCCGCGCCAATGCACTCCGCGGCCGGAACCAGGCAACGTCCTGACCTGGTCGCCTTGCATGAACCCTCAGCCGCGCCGGTCTTGCATTCCAGGCAAACCTGCTAGAAGCACTGTCAGTGCCAGTGGGAGCGTTGCCGGACCGTGCCGATAGCCGCCACCTTGTCTCTCTATATCGGCCGGGTCTTCCTGTTCGCCGTGCTGATGATGCTGGCC
Organism: uncultured Rhodospirillales bacterium; assembly: GCA_903873995.1. GTDB lineage: Bacteria > Pseudomonadota > Alphaproteobacteria > Acetobacterales > Acetobacteraceae > CAIQQQ01. The sequence goes on along the minus strand of CAIQQQ010000504.1, from coordinate 8,494 downwards.
GCATTGTCCGCGCTGGTGGTGCTGTTCGACTTCATCGAGCTGCTGAGCCGCTCTGCCACCAAGGCCGAGGCGAGCTTTGCAATCGTCAGCGCCATCGCCGGACTGCGGCTGCCGTGGATCGCCATGCAGATCCTGCCCTTTGCCGTGCTGCTCGGCGGCATCCTCGCCTTCTGGCGGCTCACCCGCTCCTCCGAGCTGATCGTCGCGCGCGCGGCCGGAGTCTCCGCCTGGCAGTTCCTGGCGGCACCGGTCCTGTGCGCCATTCTGCTCGGCGCCGCCGCCACCGCCATCGTGAGCCCGATCTCGGCGGTGATGCGCCAGCAGGCCGAGGCGCTGGACGACGCCTATCTGCGCACCGGCGGCGGCACGATGACGCTCAACGGCGGCCAGCTCTGGCTGCGCCAGTCCGACACCGAGCTTGATCCCAAGGGCGTGGCCATCCTGCACGCAGGCTCCGTGTTATCCCGCGCCGGCCGCCTCACCGCGCAGGATGTCAGCATCTTCCGCCTCGACGGCCAGGACCGGCTGCTGGAGCGGATCGAGGTCCCGCGCGCGAGCCTGCAAGGCGGGGATTGGGTGTTGGAGGACGCCCGCATCGTCCGCCCCGGCGGCCTGCCGGGTGTGCCTGCGACACGACAGCTGGCGACGACGCTGACGGTGGAACGGGTCCAGGACAGCTTCGCCTCGCCAGACACGCTCTCCGTCTGGGCGCTCCCAGGCTTCATCCATCTGCTGGATCGTTCCGGCTTCTCGTCAATCCGTCATCGCCTGCATTTCCAGAGCCTGCTGGCGCTGCCGCTGCTGGCGGGCACCATGAGCCTGCTGTCGGCCGGCTTCTCGATGCGCCAGACGCGGCGCGGCGGCGTGGCACGGATGATCGGCTCCGGCGTCGCGGCCGGCTTCTCGCTGTTCGTGGTGTCGAAGGTCGCCGAGGAGTTCGGCCAGTCCGGCGCCCTCCCGCCGGGTCTGGCGGCCTGGGCGCCGGCTGTCGCCGGCCTGCTGCTCGCCGTCGCCCTGCTCCTCCATCTCGAGGACAGCTGATGCGCCGCATGCTTCTGGCGTTCACCGCCCTGATCAGCCTGCAGACCGTCGCGCGCGCGCAGCAGGCAGCCGAGGACCGCAACGCACCGACGAATTTCACCGCCGATGATGTGCAATACGACCGTGACGCCGGCATCGTCACGGCCACCGGCCATGTCGAGGCGTGGCAGAACGACCGCACCCTGCGCGCCGATCGCGTCACGTTCGATCGCAACACCGGTATCGCCGCAGCCTCCGGCCACGTGGTGCTGCAGGAACCCGACGGCCAAGTGGTGTTCTCGGACTACGCCGAGCTGACCCAGGACATGAAAAGCGGCATCCTGTCCGGCATGCGGGCCCTGCTGACACAGAACGGCCGACTGGTCGCCAACGGCGCGCGGCGCACGGAAGCAAAGGTCAACGAACTCACGCGCGCGGTCTACACCACCTGCAACCTCTGCAAGGACGACCCGACCCGCGCTCCGCTTTGGGACATCCGCGCCCGCGAGGCGGTGCAGGACGTCGACAACAAGCGCATCGAATACCGGGATGCCGTGATCGACATCTACGGCATCCCGGTGCTCTACACGCCCTTCCTCACCCATCCAGACCCATCGGCCAAGCGCTCCTCCGGCCTGCTGGTGCCGTCGGTCGGATATGGCAGCAAGCATCTCGGCCTCTATGCCAAGGTTCCATACTATCTGGTGATCGATGACACGTCCGACGTGATCCTGACGCCAGAATTCACAACCAAGGCCGGCGAGGCGCTGTTCTTCGATTTCCGGCAGCGCTTCAACACCGGCAAGATCACCGGCCATGCGTCGGTCGCCAACGACCATGGCGGCCAGGACGGACATCTCGTGCTGAACGGCAATTTCTCGCTGTCTGACGTCTGGCGCTGGGGCTTCGACATCGAGCGCGCAAGCAACGCCACCTATCTGCGCAACTTCGGCATCCCAACCTATGGCAACTACCTCAGCAGCTCCGTCTATGTCGAGGGATTCGGCCAGGGATCCTACGCACGCACCGATATGCGCACCTATCAGAGCGTCACCACCGCCACAGCCACCTCGCGCCTGGCCACCGTGCTGCCGCGCACGCAGTACAGCTTCGTGGGTCAGCCCGATGCCTGGGGCGGGCGGCTCAGCGTGGCGACCGGTGCCTTCAACGTGCTGCGCGAGGCCGGCACCTCCACCCAGCGGGCCGATCTGGAACTCGGCTGGCACCGCCCGTTCAAAGGGCCCGTGGGCGATGTCTGGACCGTGTCGCTCGATGTCGACAGCGCCGCCTACGCATCGCACGGGCTGACCCGGATCCCGAACTACGCCCCCATCAACTCGTCCATCGCCCAGCAGGCCACACCCACTGTGTCGATCGACGGCCGCTGGCCGCTGGCGCGCGGCGGCGGGAGCTGGGGCCGCCAGGTGATCGAGCCCATCGTGAAACTGGCCGCCAGCCCGCGCAGCCGCAGCTACGCCGATGGCCGGATCCCCAACGAGGACAGCCTCGATTTCGACTTCACGGACGCCAACCTGTTCGCCCGCAACCGCTTTGCCGGCATCGACCGCGAGGAGGGCGGGCTGCGCGCCGCAGTCGGCCTGCACGCCGCCTGGATCTTCCCCGGCGGCGCGCAGATCGACGGCCTGTTCGGCCAGTCCTACCGCGACCGGACGGAGCAGGCGCTCGCCAACATCACCGGTCTGCGCGGCACCGTGTCCGACTATGTCGGGCGCCTCAGTGTGACGCCCACGTCCTGGCTCGATCTCACCACCCGCGAACGGTTCGACCATGACAGCGAGCAGGTGAAGTTCTCCGACACCACCCTCAACGTCGGCGACGGGCGGTTCGGCGTCGGCGCCGGCTACATCTATTCGACGACCAATCCCTTCCTCGCCTATGACGCAGCGCCGACGGACGCCGCAACCATCGCTGCTGCCAAGCAGTCCCGCCACGAGATCTCGCTGAACGCCCACGCCCGCATCGACGAAAACTGGCGGACCGCCGGCAACTTCGTGCGTGACCTGCGGCTTGGCAAGGACACGTCCTTGACCCTGGGTACCACCTACGAGGATGAATGCCTGATCTTCGACGTGGCCCTCTACCGGCGCTATACGTCCATCCTGACGGACCGCGGTGACAGCGGCGTGCTGTTCAGCGTCACGCTGAAATCCGTGGGCGAATTCGGCTTCCATGCCAACTGATCTGGGTCTTCGGGTCTGCTTTGCCTGATTTTGGAGTTACACACGCTGCCATGCGCGCCCGCTTTCCTTCCATGCTCGTCTCCGCCGCCGTCACCGTCTGCCTCTTGGCGCCGGTCACGCAACATCCGGCCCATGCCCAGCGCCAGGCACCGGTCGCTGTGCCCCAGGCCGTCGAAAGCACCGGCATCGTCGCCATCGTCAACGGTGATGTGATCAGCCGCGCCGATGTCGATGCGCGCCGGCGGCTGTTCGCACTGTCCAGCGGCCTGCCGGTCACCAACGACGTGCTCGACCGGCTGACCCCGCAGGTCACGCGCCAGCTGATCGACGAGCGGCTGCGCCTGCAGGAGACGCAGCGCAAGCGCGTCGTGGTGCAGGACAAGCAGATCGCCGACGCCATCACCGGCCTGGAGCGCAGCAACAACCTGCCACCGGGCCAGCTGGCCAAGCGCCTCGAGGCGAGCGGCGTCGGGCTGCGCACCCTGATCGACCAGATCCGTGTGCAGATCGCCTGGGGTCAGCTGCTGCGCCAGGCCGTGGGCCAGCAGGGCGAGCCGTCCGACGCCGACATCGCCGACCAGGCAGCCCAGATCAAGAGCGCCGTGGGTCAGCCGGAATACCGCGTGGGCGAGATATTCACCCCGGTGGCAACCCCTGGCCAGGATGCCGAGGCGCACCGCTTCGTGGACACGGTGATCGGCCAGCTGCGCGCCGGTGCGCCGTTCCCGGTCGTGGCAGCCCAGTTCAGCCAGTCCCAGACCGCGCTGCAAGGCGGCGATCTCGGCTGGGTCCAGGGCACAAGCCTCGATCCCGCGGTGCTCAAGGTGGTGAAGGAGATGCCGCCCGGCGCCATCAGCAATCCAATCAAGGTGCCCGGCGGCTATGACATCGTAACCCTGATCGCAAAGCGAGAGGTCGGGCGCGACATGGCAACCCTCGTCAAGGTGCGCCAGGTCTGGTTGCCGTTCACGGAGAAGCTCGATCCCGCCAACCCGACGTCGCAACAGGTCTCACAGCTCGAGGCGGCGCGGCGCCTGACGGGCAGCCTGCACAGCTGTGACGCAACAGAGGCCGCAAACAAGGCGGCCGGCGCGGTGCGCCCCTCCGATCCCGGCGAGCTGCGGCTGGAGGCGCTGAATCCCCAGTTGCGAGACCTGCTGTCGCGGCTGCCGCTGGGCCAGGAGAGCCCGCCTTTGCCGGCCCCGGACGGCATCTCGGTGGTGATGGTGTGCGCGCGCGAGCAGAAGAACCTCGGTGTGCCGTCGCGCGATTCGCTGATGGACAAGATCTTCAACGAACGGATCGAGCTGGTGTCGCGCCAGATGATGCGCGACCTGCAGCGCCGGGCCGTGATCGACCAGCGTGCCTGATCTCCCACAAGGTCTCCCGTCGCTTCGCGAGGTGATCGCGGCGCATCAGCTCGATGCCCGCAAGAAGCTGGGCCAGCATTTCCTGCTCGATATGAACCTGATCGCGCGGGTGGCGCGCCAGGCCGGCGATCTGGCCGGGCGGCATGTGGTGGAAGTGGGCCCCGGCCCGGGCGGTCTGACCCGCGCGCTGCTGGACACCGATGCACAGACCGTGACGGCCGTGGAGATCGACGAGCGGGCGTCAGGCGCCATCGCCGAGCTGGCCTGCCATTTCGGTGGCCGCCTCAGGCTGGTGGAAGGCGACGCGCTCGCGATGGACCTGGCCTCCCTCGCACCCGCGCCGCGCCAGGTGGTGGCGAACCTGCCCTACAACATCGGCTCGCCGCTGCTGGTGGCCATGCTGCGCCAGGCCGCCCAGTGGGAGCGGTTGACCCTGATGTTCCAGCTCGAGGTCGGCGAGCGCATCTGCGCCGCTCCCGACACCAGCGCCTATGGCCGGCTCGCGGTGCTGGCGCAGTTCGTCGCCACCTGTGAGCTGCGCCTGCAGGTTCCGCCGGCCGCCTTCGTGCCGCCGCCCAAGGTCTGGTCGGCAGTGGTGGTGATCACGCCGCATCCGAACCAGCCGGACGCGGCCTTGTTCCGCGCGATGGAGCGCCTGACCGCCGCCGCCTTCGGGCAGCGCCGCAAGATGCTGCGCGGCTCGCTGAAATCGGTGGGCGGCGAGGCCCTGCTGGCGCGCGCCGGCATCGAGGCGACGCGACGCGCCGAGACGCTGAGCGTCGCCGAATTCGAAACACTGGCCAAACTGATGGCTTCGGGGCAGTAGACGGGCACGCGACGGAGGAGGCTGTGATGCGGTTGGGTCTGGTTCTGGCGCTGACGCTCGCGATCCCTGCAGTGTCCCATGCGGCGAATGTCCGCTCGATCGGTCCGTGGTTCGTCTCAACCGAGAACGGCCCGGCGGGCCCGGTGCAGGTGGTGGGGCAGATCGGCCGCGGTCTTGGCTTCAACGCGCGCTGCGAGGACTCGGTGGCCGAGATCGACGTGTTCGGCGTGGTATCGCGCCTTGATCTGCATTTCGGCAGGCCGCTTCTGCTGAAGGTGGTGATCGATGGGCGCAGCTTCGATCTGAAGGGCATCGCCATCGAGCTCAACGGCGCCGCCTTCAAGGTGGGCGCGGGGCCTGTGGTCCAGGCGCTCCGTGCCGGGCGCGGCGCGGTGCTGACGCTCACGGATGTGGACGGCGGCACGCGCGAGCAGGAGTTCCCGCTGGGCCAGGCCGACCGCGCGTTCCGCCTCTATGCCCAGGCCTGCCCCTGATGGTCCGCAATCCCTTGGGCGATCTCCACCAGCTCGCGTGACATCTCCGTCTCGCGCTCGCCGTTCCATGCCACGGCCGCGCCGATCGCCGGCGCCGGCGTGACGAGTCTGCGAAACGCCACCCCCGGCGGCGCCAGCCGCGCCATGCCGGACGACACCAGGGCCACACCAAGCCCCGATGCCACCAGCGACAGCTGCGCCATCGCCGAACTCACCTCGCGCGCCGCCAGCGGCACGAATCCCGCCTCGCTGCAGGCTCGCGTCAGGCTGTCGACATAGCCCGGGCTGATCGCGCGCGGCAGCACCATCATCGGCTCGCCGTCCAGCGCCGACAATTCGATGCGCTCATGCGCCAGGAGCGGATGGGTGTCGGGCAGGGCGGCCACGAAATGATCCGGCGCCAGCGCCACAACCCGCAGCGGCGGCCGGTCGCGCTCCAGCCGCGCGAAGGCAACATCCACATCGCCGCGGCGCAGCGCCTCCACCGCGTCCGCCGTGTCCATCTCGCGCACCGTCACCACCGCCTCCGGCCTGCGCCTGCGAAACGCCCGCACCACCGGCGGCAGAGTGTCAAACATCGCCGAGGTGATGCAGCCGATGGTGACCAACTCGCGCTTGCCCGAGCGCACCTCCCGCGCCAGCGCCTCCACCGCACGCGCACTTTCCTCCAGCCGCCGCACCGCCGGCAGCAGCACCTCGCCCTCCCAGGTCGGCCGTGTGCCGGTCCGCGCGCGCTCCAGCAGCTTGACGCCCAGGGCATGCTCCAGCGCCTGGATCTGCGCGGTCAGCGGCGGCTGCGAGATGCCAAGCCGTGTTGCGGCGCGGCCGAAATGGCCCTCTTCCACCACAGCGAGGAAATGGCCAAAGCGTTTGATCAGGCTGAAATCCATGACGATAGGATTTGCCGATCGAACCGCACTGTCAATCGGATTGGACGAAGGCCGCGCGCTCTGCCACAGAGCGGCCAACGAATGCCGGAGGAATGCTGCGATGATCATCCATGATGTGAAAGTTCACCCCGAGGCCGACCGTCTGCCGCGCGAAGGCCAACTCGCATGGAAGATCGCGTCCGTCGCCGCCGATCCGGTTGCCGTCGAACCCGCGGTCATAGACATGATCATCAACCGCATCATCGACAACGCGTCGGTGGCGATCGCCGCGATCAACCGTGGCCCAGTAACCTCGGCGCGTGGTCAGGCGCTGGCGCATCCGCGTGATGGCGGTGCGACCGTGTTCGGAGCCCCCCACGGCGTTCGCGTCCATGCCGAATGGGCCGCCTGGGCCAACGGCACCGCGGTGCGCGAGCTGGACTACCACGACACGTTCCTGGCCGCCGACTACTCCCACCCCGGTGACAACATCCCGCCGATCCTTGCCACAGCCCAGCAGCTTGGCAAAAACGGCCACGACCTGATCCGCGGCCTCGCCACCGGCTACGAGATCCAGGTCAACCTCGTCCGCTCGATCTGCCTGCACGCCCACAAGATCGACCACGTCGCCCATCTCGGCCCGTCCGCTGCCGCCGGCATCGGAACCATGCTGGGGCTCGATGCGGAGGTGATCTACCAGGCCGTCCAGCAGGCGCTGCATGTCACAACCTCGACCCGCCAGAGCCGCAAGGGCGAGATCAGCAGCTGGAAGGCCTTCGCTCCCAGCCATGCCGGCAAGCTCGCCATCGAGGCGGTGGACCGTGCGATGCGCGGCGAGGGCGCACCGAGCCCGATCTATGAGGGCGAGGACTCGGTCATCGCCTGGATGCTGGACGGCAAGACCGCCCATTACCAGGTGCCGCTGCCAGCGCCAGGCGAGGCCAAGCGCGCCATCCTGGACACCTACACCAAGGAGCACTCGGCCGAATATCAGAGCCAGGCGCTGATCGACCTGTCCTTCAAGATGGGCAAGCTCGTGTCGAACTGGGACGACGTGGCCGAGGTGGTGATCGAGACCTCCCACCACACCCATTACGTCATCGGCACCGGTGCCAACGATCCGCAGAAGATGGACCCGACCGCCAGCCGCGAGACGCTCGACCACTCCATCATGTATATCGTGGCCGTCGCCCTGCAGGACGGCGAATGGCATCATGTCCGCAGCTACGCGCCCGAACGCGCCGCCCGTCCGGACACGGTGCGCCTGTGGCACAAGATCCGCACGGTGGAAGACCACGCCTGGACCGAGCGCTACCACTCGACCGACCCCAACGTGAAGGCGTTCGGCGGCCGCGTCACGATCGTCATGAACGACGGCACGAAGCATACCGACGAGATGGCGGTCGCCAACGCTCACATCCTCGGCGCCACGCCGTGGCAGCGCGCCGATTACGTCCGCAAGTTCCGAACCCTCACGGACGGCATCATCGACACGGCCGAAGCCGAGCGCTTCCTCGCACTCGTCGCACGCCTGCCCGAGCTGTCCGCCGAGGAACTGCTCGGCCTGACCATCGCGCTGCCCGAGGGCACGCTGGCAGCCAGCAAACCCGGCCTGTTCTAGTGTCGTGATTCTGAAATTCGCAGGGCGAATTTCAGAATCAGTCGACACTAGAAACAATAGGTTAGTGGCCCGCTTTACCAGGAATTCGCCTTG
>CAIQQQ010000503.1 GCA_903873995.1 uncultured Rhodospirillales bacterium | reverse complement strand
GGGCTGCTGGCGCAGTCGGCGCAGGCGCGGCGGGTTCTGGCGCCGGTGTGTCGGATGCTGGGGTTTGAGATGCCGGGGGTGCGGGCTGGGGCTGCGGCCGAGCCTGTGGCTTTGGTGGAGGCGCCGGTTGTGGTTGCGCGGGTGCGGAAGGTTCGCGCGAAGGTGGATTTGGGGCGGATTGCGTTGCCGCGGGGGGTTTTGGCTGCGGCGAAACGGCAGGGTTTTGGAAAGGTTTGATTGGTGACCGGGAGAGTTGCGCTGTTATTGTTCCGGGTAAATAATGAAAAGGCAGCGCATTGGCGCCGTTGGGGCGGGTTGTGGTGGGGTGCGGAAGGGCACCCCACCCGACGATTCAGTGGCGGGTGGCGGCGAGGACGAGCTCTACGAAGATCAGGAGGAGGATGGCGGCTTCCATGAGTTCGGAGCGGCTGGAGGAGGCTTCGTCGTAGAGGGCGGTGTAGGTGTCTTTGATGATGGCGAGTTTGCGGCTGACGGCGCGGCTGACGGTGGGGACGCGGTAGAGGTCGAGCGCTGCGGCGTAGATGCGGGCGAGGTAGACGTCTTCTGTGACCTGGAGCGCGTTGTCCACTTTTTCGGTGAGCTCGGTGACCTCGGCGACGAGGGTGTAGAGCTTGCGGGCGAGGCCTGCGTAGCGGCGGGCACCGAGGATGCGGGTGCGGCTGCGGGTGGCTTCGACGAGGTCGTACATTCTGGGGAGTTCGTCGTCGAGCAGCTCGTCGTAGTAGCGCATCTGGAGGAGCTGGGCGTTGGCGACTTCGAGGACGTCTGCGACGTCAGAGTCACCGCGGGGTTCGTAGATGAAGGCGCGGTCCCAGGTGAGGACGACGAGGTCGTCGGCGTAATAGGAGAAGCGCTGGCGGAGGAGGTCTGTGCGGGCGCCGTCTGAGAGGGTGCGCTGTTCGCCGGAGAGGAGGGGGACGAGGTCGACGCGCTGGAGGATTTCGGCGGCGGTGAAGCGGGCGTCGAAGGCGTGGACGACGCTCATGAGGTAGTCCTCGGCCATGGCAGACGGGGTGGGGCGGACGAGGGCGCCGGCGATGACGGAGCGGAGCTGGGTGAGCATCTTTTCCCAGATGCGGGTGCCGGAGCCTTGGCCCACGGCACGGTCCACGGCGTTGAGGAGCTTGGTGTATTCGTTCCAGGCGAGGTTGGGGGTGGGGATGCGGATGGCGAGTGAGACGGTGCCGAAATCGTAGAGGCGGGCGGTGACGACGGCTTCGATGGGGGGCCAGCCGGGGGGGAGCTGGTCGAGCGGGAGGTTCACGGGATCGAGCGTGACGGTGACGGGTTCGACGCCGAAGGCCATGGCCTTTGGGGGGGTGGCGGTGAGGCGGGAGCGGGTGGTGCGGCCGGCGGCGTGGGCGGCCCAGAGGGCTTCGGCCTTCACCAGGTCGGTGGCGTAGGCGATGTCGAACAGGCGCAGCGCGAGGATGTGACCGGTGGTGACGTGCAGGTCGCTCATTTTTGGGTTTCCAGCCATTCGAGCATGCCGAGGGCTGCGGCGCGGCCGGTGCTGAGGCAGGCCTGGAGGAGGTAGCCGCCGGTGGGGGCCTCCCAGTCGAGCATTTCACCGCAGGCGAAGATTCCGGGGTGGGCGCGGAGCATGAAGCGGTCGTCGATGGCGTTGAGGCGGATGCCGCCGGCAGACGAGATGGCGCGGGCGAGGGGGAAGGGGGCGTCCAGCCGGATTTTCAGGGCCTTGATGAGGACGCCGAGGGGGGGGAGCTGGCCGGTGCGTTCCTTGTCGTGCAGGGCTTCTTGGACGAGGGCGATGGCTGCGGGGGCGAGGCCGGCGCGGGTGCGGAGCAGGTTGGCGAGGCTCATGCCGGAGCGGCCGGTGGGCAGGCGCTGGTCGATGGTGGCCTGGTCGAGATCGGGGCGGAGGTCGATGAGGATGGCGGCGGAGCCGGAGGCTGTGATGCGGTCTCGGATGGGGCCGGAGAGGGCGTAGATGGCGCCGCCTTCGATGCCGGCTTCGGTGATGACGGCCTCGCCGCGGATGGTTTCGCCCTGGAAGGTGATGGCGATGCGCTTGAGGGGGGTGCCCGCGAATTTGGTGCGCAGGATGTCGGACCAGGCGACCTTGAAGCCCATGTTGCTGGGCTGGAAGGGGGAGGTTTCGTCGGGGAGGTAGGCGGCCCAGGTGCCGTCCGCGCCGAGGCGGGGCCAGGAGGCGCCGCCTGTGGCGAGGAGGGTGGCGTCTGGGGTGAGGGTGATCTGGCCGTCTGGGGTGTCGAAGGCCAGGGCGCCGGTTTCGGTCCAGCCTTGCCAGGTGTGGCGGGTGCGGAGTTGGACGCCGAGGGCCGCGAGACGGGCGAGCCAGGCGCGGAGCAGGGGGGAGGATTTCATGGCGCGGGGGAAGACGCGGCCGGATGTGCCGACGAAGGTCTCCTGTCCCAGCCCGTCACACCAGGCGCGGAGGTCTCCGGCGGTGAAGGACTCCAGGGCGGTTCGCAGCTTGGGCGCGGCCTTGCGGTAGCGTTTGAGGAACTGGGCTTGTTCCTCGGTGTGGGTGAGGTTGAGGCCGCCGCGGCCGGCCATCAGCAGCTTGCGGCCGGGCGAGGGCATGCGTTCGTAAAGGGTTACGCGGGCATGGGGCGCGAGACGCTCCGCTGCGGCGAGGCCTGCGGGGCCGGCGCCGATGATGGCGATGGAAGGGGACTGGGTCACGGCAGGGTCATGCCATGAAAGCTGGTTTCATGCGAGGATGGCGTTGTTCGAGGGGAGTTCATGATGTCTGACGCTATGATCTTCGACCTGGCCGTGATCGGCGGCGGCATCAACGGGTGTGGCATCGCGCGGGACGCGGTGGGGCGAGGATGGTCGGTGGTGGTGTGCGAGAAGGGTGATCTGGGGGGGGCGACGTCTGCCTCGTCCACCAAGCTGGTGCATGGCGGGCTGCGGTATCTGGAGCATTACGAGTTTCGGCTGGTGCGCGAGGCGTTGCAGGAGCGGGAGGTGTTGTGGGGGATCGCGCCGCACATCATCTGGCCGCTGCGCTTCATCCTGCCGCATCACAAGGGGCTGCGGCCGGCGTGGCTGCTGCGGCTGGGGCTGTTTCTTTACGATCATATCGGCGGGCGCAAGCTACTGCCGGCAACCAAGGTGCGTCGGCTGCGGGACGGGGTGCTGAAGCCTGAGTTCACGCTTGGGTTTGAGTATTCGGATTGCTGGGTGGAGGACAGCCGGCTCGTGGTGCTGAACGCGCGGGATGCGGCACAGCGCGGGGCGGTGGTGATGCCGCGAACGGAATGCGTCTCGGCCACGCGCGCGGACGGGGTCTGGACGGTGGTGCTGCGCGACAGGGACGGCGAGCGCAGCATCCAGGCCCGCGCCATCGTCAACGCCGCCGGCCCGTGGGTGGCACGGGTGCTGGGACAGGTGCTGCGCGCGAACACCGAGTCGAAGGTTCGCATGGTGCAGGGCAGTCACATCGTCGTGCGCCGGCTTTACGATCACGATCGCTGCTACATATTTCAAAATGCCGACGGGCGTATTTTTTTCGCAATTCCCTATGAGCAGGATTTCACCCTGATCGGCACCACGGACCAGGATTACCAAGGGGATCCGGCCGCTGTCGCGGCCAGTGCTGAGGAGATCGCCTATCTTTGCCGCGGCGCGAGCGATTATTTCCGCGTACCGGTGACGCCGGATCAGGTGATGTGGACCTATTCCGGCGTGCGGCCGCTGTATGACGACGGTGCCAGTGCCGCGCAGGAGGCCACGCGCGACTACGTGCTCACGCTCGATGCGCCGCAGGGCGAGGCTGTCTCGCTCAGCGTGTTCGGAGGCAAGATCACCACTTATCGGAGGCTCGCCGAAGCAGCTTTGGATCGCCTGGCGCCGCATCTGCCCGAACCCGCCGGCGCGTTGCGCGGCTGGACGGGGACGGCAGCACTCCCCGGCGGTGATTTCGCGCGAGACGGAGCACGTGCGCTTGCCGAGCGGCTCCGCACCGCCCATCCGTGGCTGAACGCATCACTGGCCGGGCGGCTGACACGGGCTTATGGCACCGACGCAGGATGGCTGCTGGGCGATGCCACTTGCCTTGCCGATCTCGGCACCGATTACGGCGCAGGGTTGACCGAGGCTGAACTCCGGTATCTCGCGTCGCGCGAATGGGCCCAGACCGGCGACGACGTATTGTGGCGCCGCAGCAAACTGGGCCTGCGACTCGATGCGACGCAGCGTGCGGCGGTGGCTGCGGCCATGGACAGGATCATGGCCGAGCGAGATGGTGGTCACGAACCTGTCACAACCCGGGCGGGTGGCCGGGTTTCAGAAGGGGTGGCGCGTTTTTAATTCAGGTGAGTGAAATAGCTGGTGCGCGCTGTGCACAATCGGGAAAGAATGTTGTGGCAGCTTCGTGAAAGAGCCACGGCCTTTGATCCTTCCCGGGTTGGGTCTTACCGCCAGCCGCATCGGCCATATGTCAGTTAAGGGTCAGTGACCCGGATGTCCGCCTAGATTTTCGTATCGGCACATATGTGCCGTCAAACCAGCCGTCTCGCAGAAGGAGCGTCACAGCCATGCTCTCCCGGAATCTTGAACAAACGCTCCACCGCGCCCTGTCGCTCGCCTCCGAGCGCCGCCATGAATATGCAACGCTCGAGCATCTGCTGCTCGGCCTGGCCGATGACACCGACGCCGCCACCGTGCTGCGCGCCTGCGGCGTCGATCTGGACAAGCTGCGCACTGATCTGACCGAATTCCTCGACAAGGATCTTGCGGGCCTCGCGACCGACCGCCCGGGCGACCCGAAGCCGACCGCAGGCTTTCAACGCGTGGTGCAGCGCGCTGCGATCCACGTCCAGTCCAGCGGCAAGGACGAGGTGACCGGCGCCAATGTGCTCGTCGCGCTGTTCTCCGAGCGCGAGAGCCACGCCGTCTATTTCCTGCAGGCGCAGGACATGACGCGTCTGGACGCGGTGAACTTCATCAGCCACGGCATTGCCAAGGCGCCCGGCCGTTCCACCACCCGCCCCGTGTCCGGCGCCAACCAGCCCGCCGATGGCGCGCCGCCGGAGAATGGCGAACGTGAGGAAAAGCCTGCCAAGCGCGGGCAGGATGCGCTGTCCAACTACTGCGTCAACCTCAACAAGAAGGCGATGGCCGGCAAGATCGATCCGCTGATCGGGCGCGACACCGAGATCGAGCGCACGATCCAGATTCTGTGCCGCCGCACCAAGAACAACCCGCTTTACGTGGGTGATCCCGGCGTGGGCAAGACCGCCATCGCCGAGGGCCTGGCCAAGCGGATCGTGGAAGGGGACGTGCC
>CAIQQQ010000502.1 GCA_903873995.1 uncultured Rhodospirillales bacterium | reverse complement strand
TTCGCCTTCGGCACCGCCACCCTCGCCTTCCTCGCCACCGTCACCCACGTGCCCCTCACCATCGTGGTCTCGCGCATGGACGAAGGCATGAGCTCCCTCGTCCTCCTCGCCGTGCCCCTTTTCGTCTTCCTCGGCCTGCTCATCGAAATGACCGGCATGGCCCGCGCCATGGTCTCCTTCCTCGCCGGCCTCCTCGGCCATGTCCGCGGCGGACTCTCATACGTGTTGCTCGGCGCCATGTATCTCGTCTCCGGCATCTCCGGCTCCAAGGCGGCGGACATGGCGGCCATAGCCCCCGTCCTGTTCCCCGAAATGCGCGCCCGCGGCGCCAACGAGGGCGAGCTGGTCGCGATCCTCGCAGCCTCCGGCGCCATGACCGAGACGATCCCGCCCTCCCTGGTGTTGATCACCATCGGCTCGGTCACCGGCGTCTCGATCGCCGCCTTGTTCACCGGCGGCCTTCTCCCCGGCTTCGTCCTCGCACTTCTCCTCGCCGTGGTCGCAAGATTCCGCGCCGGCAACGAGAGCATGGGCGTGAAGGTGCCGCGCGCCGAAATCCTCCGCCGCTTCCTCTACGCCCTGCCCGCCCTCCTGCTGCCCTTCGTCATCCGCACCGCTGTGGTGCGAGGCGTCGCCACCGCCACCGAGGTCTCCACCATCGGCGTCGCCTACTGCGTCCTGGCAGGACTGCTGTTCTACCGGCAATTCCCCTGGCGCCGCCTGCTGCCCATGCTCATCGAGACCGCCGCCCTCTCCGGCGCCATCCTCTTCATCATCGGCACCGCCACCGGCATGGCCTGGGCCCTCACCCAATCCGGCTTCTCGAAGCAACTCGCGCTCGCCATGGCCACCGTCCCCGGCGGCAGCTTCGGCTTTCTGCTGATCTCGATCGTGGCCTTCGTGATTTTAGGAAGCGTGCTGGAGGGCATTCCCGCCATCGTCCTCTTCGGCCCGCTGCTCTTCCCGATCGCCAGAGCCGCCGGCGTCCATGAGGTGCATTACGCCATGGTCGTCATCCTCGCGATGGGCATCGGCCTCTTCGCCCCCCCCTTGGGCGTCGGCTACTATACCGCTTGCGCCATCGGCCGCGTCTCGCCCGATGCCGGCATGACCCGCATCTGGCCCTATATGGCCGCCCTGCTCGCAGGCCTGATGGTGGTGGCCGCGATCCCCTGGCTCTCCATAGGATTCCTGTGATGCCAACCCTCTGGCAACGCCTCTCCAACCTCTTCTCCCCCGCTAAGCAAGCGCAGCCTTGCGCCGACCCGCGCGAGGCGCCACCTCAAACGTATCAAACAGGAGCTGATGGAATGGAAACGGCAATCTTGGGCGGCGGCTGCTTCTGGTGCCTCGAAGCCGTCTATCTCGGCCTGCGCGGTGTGACAAAGGTGAAATCCGGCTACGCCGGCGGCCACGTCGCCAACCCCACCTACGAGCAGGTCTGCGGCAAAAAAACCGGCCACACCGAAGTGGTTCGCGTCGAGTTCGACCCTGCGGTGCTCTCCTACGCCGACCTCCTGCGCGTCTTCTTCACCATCCACGACCCCACGACCCCGAACCGCCAGGGCAACGACGTCGGCCCCCAATACCGCTCGGCGATCTACACCACCAACGACACCCAACCCGAGACCGCCCGCGCCGTGATGGCCGAGATCACCGAGTCCAACATCTGGGGCGCCAAACTGGTGACGGAGCTCGAACCGCTGGACATCTTCTGGCCCGCCGAGCCCGAGCACGACGACTATTTCAACCGCAACCCCGGCTCCGGCTACTGCCGCGCCGTCGTGGCCCCAAAGGTCGCGAAGTTCCGCAAAACCTTCGCCGACCGCGTAAAGTAACAGCCCACCCCGTCGTCATGCGGCCGTAGGGTGGGTTATTAACCCACCACCACCGAGCGACAATGCGCCACGTCGCAGAAACGAAGCACCCTTTCCGTCCCCGATTTCCGGCGCGAACAACTTCAACATCACGACCGGCGACCCGTCTCCCACGCAGGATGCTGAACTGTTCATCAGCACGGCGGACCTCCTCGGTTGCAAGCCACTCCGCCCAATAGCTACTCTGTCCCCAAGAGGCACGATTGCCTCATATAAAAAAAGGGACCGTCGCATGATCAGCTTTCGCGCCTTGGCCGCCGCCACAATCATCCTGGCGGCCTCATCCGGCATCACCCAGGCGGCGTCGCCCCCCTCGCCCTGGATATCGACATGGGCCGCACCGTCCGTCGCCAGAACCGACCAGCCGGCCCAGACGCTATCCAGCACGGCGCAGGCCTTTCCTTGGTCGAAGGACGTTCCGGCCGCCGTGCGCGATGCCACACCCAATCAGGAGCTCCCGATCAGCGGCGCATCGCCGTTGCACGTCAAGGACCAGACGCTTCGCCAAATTGCCCATATCTCGGTCGGCAGCTCTCGGGTCCGTGTCGTTCTCTCCAACAGCCTCGGCACCCTGCCGCTAACGATAGGCGCCGCCAGCGTGGCCCTGCATGACAAGGGCCCGGCCATCAAGCCCGCCTCCAAACACGCCCTGACCTTCGGCGGCCTCGCCGCCCCCAGCATCCCCGCCGGCGCCATCCTGGTCAGCGACCCCGTCGAGCTCGCGGTTCCCGACCGGGCCGATCTGGTGGTCGATCTCTACCTCCCCGACGACACCGCCGGCTGGAAATCCCCCGTCACCGTTCATCCCGCCTCATGGCAGGTGAACTACGTGTCCACCGCCGGAAACCATGTGGGCGAAGCAACCCTGCCGGTGGCCACAACCACCGCCTATCGCCGCGGCGACGGCCTGGCCTCCGCATCCTCGTTCTTCCTCAGCCGGATCGAGGTCTCCGCCAATGCCCCCGTGTGGGTGGCCTTCGGCGATTCCATCACCGACGGCACCCAGTCCGGCATCGACGCCAACCGCCGCTGGCCGGATCTGGTGAGTGCCCGCCTGGCCAGCGCCGGAACCCGCGTCAGCGTCGTCAACGGCGCCATCGGCGGCGGACGCGTGCTGCTCGACGGCGTCGGCCCCAATGCTTTGGCCCGGTTCGACCGTGATGTGCTGGCCCAACCCGGCGTGCGCTTCGTGACCGTTCTGGAGGGCATCAACGACATCGGCGGCGGCGGAGCGAACGCATCGCCGAGCGTGGCCGACCTCATTGCCGGCCATCGCCAGCTCATCGACCGCGCGCACGCCCAAGGCCTGCGCATCTTCGGCGCCACCCTCACCCCCTTCGAGGGCGCGGCCTATTACACGCCCGAGGGTGAGGTGAAGCGCCAGGCGCTCAACGACTGGATCCGCAAGAGCGGCGCCTATGACGCCGTGCTGGACTTCGACGCAGCTGTACGTGACCCCGCGAAGCCATCCCGTTCGCGCCCTGAATTCGATTCAGGCGATCATCTGCATCCCAGCCCCGCCGGCTATCAGGCGATCGCTGCCAGCTTCAACATTGGAGTGTTCCGGGCGAAATAGCGGTCAAGGCACCAGGGCGCCGTCCGGCGGCGGCGGCTTCTGGTGCCTCGAAGCCGTCTATCTCGGTCTGCGCGGTGTGGGATTGGTGAGATCCGACCACACCGGCGGCCACCTCGAACTGATCCTCGTCGAGTTCGACCCTGCGGTCCTCTCCGACGCTGACCTCCTGCGCGTCTTCTCCACCATCCACGAACCGATGCCCCCCAACCGCCAAGGCAACGACGTTGGCTCCCAATACCGCTCCGCGATCTACACCACCAACGACACCCAACACGAAACCGCCCGCGCCGTGATGGCCCCGAAGGTCGCCAAGTTCCGCAAAACCTTCGCCGACCGCATAAAGTAAGAGCGCACCCCATCGTCATGCAGCCGTAGGGTGGGTTTTAACCCACCATCTTGAGACAGCTACCCGTAGGGTGGGCTTCAGCCCACCATC
>CAIQQQ010000501.1 GCA_903873995.1 uncultured Rhodospirillales bacterium | reverse complement strand
CTGCTGCAGCCGAAGCTGGCGGGCATGGGCGAGATCACGCAAGGCGCGCGCGTTGTTGCCGCGGGCACGGGCCAGATCGGCCGAGGCCATCCAGGATTTCGGATCATCCGGCGCGATCTCGAGACCTTCGCGCACCAGTTCGTCCGCGCGCCCGCGATCGCCCGCCTGCAAGGCAGCCGCCACGGCGCCGCGTCGCGCGTCGCTGTTGTTCGGATCGCGGCGGAGCAGCGCCTCGTTGATGTCCAGCGCCTCTTGCGGGTTGCGGGCCCCCGAGTAGAGGCGGGCGAGAGCCAGGTTCATATCCGCGTTGTCGGGGTCGGCCGCCAGAGCGGGTGCCAGCCGGTCATAGGCCTCGGCCTGCTTGCCGGCCTGGTTGAGATTGTCCGCGGTCTTGATCGCCAGACCCGCGCGGAGCGCAGAAAAGGAGGTGCGCTGCTCGGTGGTGAGGGACGAACCGTTGCCGAGCGGCTTGAGCATCACCTGTGCGCCGGTGGCGTCGCCGATGTCGAGCAGGGCGCCGGCATAGGCCACGCGGGCGCCGGCCGGCTGGTTGGGCGTCGCGTCACGTGCCACGATGATGGCGCGGCGTGCGGCGGCCGGATCACCGATCGCGGTGAGCGCGCGGGCGATGGCGGCGCCGCGCGCGCCGTCAGGATCGGGCACATTGGCAAGTGCGAGCAGCCGCGCGCGCGCGGTGCTGCGAGGCAGATCGAGCAGACGGCCAATCTCGCGCTGCAGCTCCGCCTGCGCCTCGAGCGTGCGCAGGTCGGCGGTGCGGGCGTTGGGCGGCAGGCGGGCGAACAGCGTCGTGGACGCATCGGGATCGGACGTCTCGTTGGCAAACAGGATGCCGGCCTTGAGCGCCTCGGTGCCCGGGTTGCCGGCCACAACCTGCGCCATCACGGCGCGGCCGCCGGCAAGGTCACCCTGCTTGACCAGCGTGCGGGCGTAGTCGAGCCGCAGCCAGGGATTGCCGGGATCGGAGTCGATCGCACTGCGGAACAGATTGGCCTGAGTCGCGGGATCGGTGATGCCAAGCGCCTGCTCGCGCAGCTGCAGCGCGCGGGCCTGCCCCACCAGACGGCGATCGCCGCCCACCTGCTCGGCCTGGCGCAGCAGGCTGATCGCCTCGTCATGCTTGCCCTGCCCGCCCACGATGCCGGCGAGGCCGACCAAGGCCGGCGCATAGCGCGAATTCATCTGCAGCGCTGTGCGATAGCTCGATTCGGCGGCCGTAACCTTGCCCTGGCGCGCCTGCATGTCGGCAAGCTGGGCATAGATTCCGGCATTGCCGCCGGCGCGCGCCTGGCGCTGCAGCTCTGCCTCGGCACCCGGGAAGTCGCCCCGTTCGATCAGCGCCGTGACCTGGTTCGGCCGGTTGCCGGCGACAGCGGCATCCACGCCGTTCAGCGCCTGCTGCCAGCGGCCCTTGTTCGCCGGGTCCATCGACATGGCGCGCGACAGCAACGTGCGCGCCTCGTCATACTTGCTCTGGCGCAGACGCACGATGCCAAGGCCGCCGGTGGCATCGGCGTCGTTGGGGTTGGCGGCGATCGCGGCCTGAAAGCCTGATGCGGCGTCCGCCAGCTTGCCCTTGTTGAGCAGTTCGAAGGCGGCGACACGCTGCGGTGCCGCCGGATCGTTCGGATCGGGCGGCGGGTTGCGCGAAAGCTCCAGCCGCTGGGTCACATCTGTGTCGTTGGGATGCACCGACAGATAGGCCTGCAGCGGCTCGATCGCGGATTTGTCCTGCGGCAGCCAGCCGAGCGCCTGGCGCCATGCCTGGGTCGCCTGATCGGACACGGCGCTGTTCTGCGACAGCACGGCCAACCGATTGATGCCGTCCGTGCGCGCGCCGTCCCGATAGGTCAGCAGCTGGGCGTAGGCGAGCTGGGCGCGCACATCCTGCGGGTTGGCGCGCACGGTGTTGGCGAGGCCGTCACGCGCCTTCTCCCAGCCGCCTTCGGTGCCGGCGAGCGTCTGGTAGTATTCCACCGCCAGCGTGTCCGGCGGGGGATTGCCGCGAAAGACGCGGTTGTAACGGTCCACCGCCTCGGCCACGCGGCCTTCGCGCGCCAGGCGCCTGGCATCGGCCAGCGCCTCGGCCGGGATCGGCCCAACCTTGATGGACTGGTCGATCTTCTCGATGCGCGGATCGCCGGGGGCGGATTGGCGCAGCTTGGCGAGCGCGCTTTCCGCCGCCGCGCGATTGCCGCGATCGGCCTGGATCTGGCCCGTCAGGGCCAGCGCGTCGGCATTCTTCGGATCGAGCGCCAAAGCACGGCTCAGGCTTTCCAGGGCCTGGTCGTACTGCGTTTGGTTCCGCCAGAAATTCGCCCGCTCCATCAGCACCGCGATCGCGCCGCCAGGTGTTGCTGTGGATGACGCGGATGCCACGGCCGCAGACCCACGCTGGGCTGCAGCCGGCTGCGCAGGAGCCGGCTGCGAGGTCTGGGCCAGGGCGGCGCCGATCAGGACGGTGGCTCCGGCGATCGGCACCAGCATGCTGGCGGCCACCAGAACCCGGCGCAGGGATGTCCTGGAGGTCGCCGCACGCGGGGCTTGGGTGGTCTGGTCTGGGCTGTTCACCGTGAGATCCTCACCTTGTGGCAGGAGGCTGGATCGGTGGCTGCGCTGGCGGCATGCCGGGCCTGTGGCGGGAGATCCGAACACCCGCCTTGCGGTTCATGGCCCAGAACAGCGCAAGCCCCAGCACCACGCAGCCGCCAATCATGAGCAGCACGATGGCATAAGGCTGATCGCGCAGTGCATAGCTGGGGTAGAGCCAGAACGGCAGACTTCCCACGGTGTAGCCGGGTGCTGCGCGATAGGACGTGACCTTGCCAGAGGTGAGCACGGCCAGATCACCCTGGATCAACGCCGCCTGGTCGTTGTCACGCAAGGCGGCAACAGCGCCTTCGAGCGCCTGGGGCGATGCCGCCATGATCGCCACCATCGAACGTCCGCTGGCGAGCGGGCTCTCGGAGCCCACGATCACCGTCGTCGCATCCGTGACGGTGGACTGGAGTGCCGCGGCCATGCGGCTGCGCTCGGCGTCGTTGCGATCACCGAACAGGCGACGGACACTGTCGAATGCCGTCGGCTGGCCCATGGTGATCCGGTTGCCCGACAGCGACACCGCGGAGCGGCGCAGCAGGTCGCTTGCCCCCTGAAGCCGCTGGGTGGTCCCGATCATCAGCAGATCGCGGTCAGACACGGTCGCGACCATGTCCGGCTTCACCACCGCCATGCGGATGGCAGGAAAGCCGGTCAGCGCGCCGATACGGCCCATCAGGTTCAGGAACGACGAGATCTCAAGGGCGGCCGGCCGGTCCGGCAGAACCACCGCCGTCTCCGACAGATCGGCCATCCGGGTGAACGGAAACCCGGAATTCACGAAATACTGCAGGTTGGGCATCTGCGCGAAGCGAAAGCCGCGCGACAGGTCGATGGTGCTGTCCGGATCGACGGACATGCGCAGATCGCCTGGAATGGCCACGCAGTCACCCCGGCGGAGCGGCCGTGCGTCGAAGTAGAACTGCAGGTCGTTGCTGCCATAGATATCGTAGGACGGGATCTCGACCTTGGCATCCGACCGCGCATTGCTGAAATCGACCAGCCTGGACAGCCAGCTGTCCTTCAGATCGTTTTGCTGCAACGAGAAGCTGTTGAGATAGATGCCGTTGATGCCGACATCCAGGCGTGACGGCCCGATATCGATGATCGGGCCCGGAGGCGCGCGGTAGCGCAGGTTCGCCGGAAAGCCGCGATCGCGCCAGGTGTAGAAATCGGGCGCGGTGCGGAAGGGCACGTGCAGCAGGCCGGTATAGCCATAGACCTGCAGATCGGCCGCATCCACAAGCTCGCCCAGCTTCACCGGGCGTGTGGTGTTGATCCAGTTCGGCGCGTCGTAAGGCTGGCGGGCCGGCACTGCGGTTGGCTGGATGAGAGCCACATCGCCGCCCAGCGCACGGTTGCCCACAACCAGCGCCGTGGCGGCGGACACGGCCTCCTCCCCGGTGCGCCCGGCGATCAGCAGGATCGACCCGTTGGGATCGTTCGGATTGGCCACGACGCCAACGGTCGGGCCGTTGATCGGCGGCAGGAAGCCCGGCGCGCGACCTTCGTTGGCAACCACCACCATGACCGCGTTGCCCTCTGCGGGCGCGTCCGTCACCACAGGGAAGTTGGCGCCGCGGTAGGCGGCCTGGATGCCGAACCAGGACGCCGTCATGCCGGCGGCCCGCAGCGACTCGGCGCCCGTTGCCGCGGACAGGACGAACGGCAGGCTGAGCAGGGTGCGCTCTCGCGGATCGAAGAACGGCTGCGGCAGCCGCGCGAGCTCACGCTGCGCCGGCAGGCGCTCCAGGGTCAGTGTCAGCGTGGAGGTGTCATACACCGTCGACCACAGCAGGTTGTGCAGCGGATCGTTGCACTCCGTCGTGTAGCGGCCGGCAAAGCGGAAGTTCAGACGGTTCTGGTCCTGGAAGAACACCGGGCTGACCGGCATCTCGAGCGAGAACTCGGGATGCTCGCGGATCACCGGGATCGTGCCGATATACTGCTCGTTCAGCGTGACGGTGACGTTGCTGAACTCCGGGATCAGGCCGGGAGACGTCGCACCGGCCAGCTGCAGCGAGGCGGAGGTGACGACCTCATCGCTGCGGATGCCGAACTCGACGCCCTGCAGCTCTGACGTGCCGCGCAGCGCGAGCGGCCCCGCAGCACCGAGCTGGCGCAGCGTGTAGACCACACGGCGCGTGCCCGGCCGTGTTGCAGTGTCCACGTATGGCGCGAGCACACCTGCGACCGGCGCCGGTGCCGTTGGAGACGGAGCACCAGGCAACGGCACCGGCTGAGCCGGCAGTTGGCCCACGACCGGCGCCGTGCCGAGCAAGGGAAGTGCCGCCGGCGCGGGTGCGGCCGCCGTTGGAGCAGCCGGACGAGCAGTCCCGACCGGGCGCGACGTGCCGAACGGTCCGCTGGGCAGCTGTCCGAAGCCCTGGTTTGCGGCCGGCGGCGTCAGCGGGCGAATGACGGTCTGCGCGGACGAGACCGACGACATCAGAAGCACAAGCAAGGCCACAGCGATCGAGCTCGCGGCGCTGGCGCGCGCGGCGCCCGGCCCGGTCCCCGGTGCCGGCAGCGGCGTGCCGCCCGGCCCCTGGCCGGGCGCGCCGCGCTGCTGGTCGTCACGCGGACGGAACAGGCCGCGGATCGAGACCATCACGCGCCACAGGCTCGCCAGCGGCCGGTCCACAGGGAACGCTGCCCAGTCGGTCCAGGCGTCGGCACGGCCGAACACCGCCTGCACCACCTTTGCCTCGTCCTCGATCGACTTTGGCTGCCAACGTACCTGCATGGACTGCGCCTCCCAGCGAAGGACCTGGGCCGGCACCATCAAAGGTTGCTCGCCAAGCTCAAATTCGATCTCGATGTCCGATCCGTCCAGCACGCCCTCCGGCCGGTCGGCCGAAAGGTTCCCGCCGCCCTGCGACAGGTCACGGGTGCTGCCGCCGACCACCCGGCCGTCGGCCAGGTGCAGCGCCACGGGCACGTTCACCGTCATGCGCGCGCGCGAGCGGATCTGTCGTGTCTCACGGCCCACGGCAAGCGCTGCGAGCACCACGACGAGGCTGAGGCTGGACCAGATGGTGTTCAGCAGAAGCGCCTGGAACACCAGCGGCTCGTTGCTGAAGAAGATCAGGCTGACCAGACCACGGATCACGCCGGCGATCACAAGGAAGGCCAGGATCAGATTGGGATACACGGCGCCCAGATCGAAGAAGCCGTTCTCCAGCAGGCCGCCCTTGGCCGTCACGTTGAACTTGCCGCGGCGCGGGCTGAGGATGGTGGAGATCGTCACGCGCACCAGGAACAGCGCCAGCACGGTTTCATAGATCTCAGACCAGAACGAATGGCGCCAGTTGCGCTGCAGCCGCGAGTTGGTGGCAACGGCGTGGAAGATGTGCGGCAACGCATAGGCGGTGATCGCCAGCGGCGAGGCAGTGATGATGTTCTGGCCAAGCAACAGATAACACAGCGGCGCGGTGAGGAACACGATGCGCGGAATGGCGAACAGGAAATGCGCCATCGCCTGAAGATAGCAGATCCGCTGCCCCAGGGTCAGGCCCGGCCCGAACATCGGGTTGTCGATGCGCAGGATCTGCAACATGCCGCGCGCCCAGCGGACGCGCTGGCCGATATGCAGCGCCAGACGCTCGGTCGCGAGGCCCGCCGCAAGCGGCAGCTTGAGATAGGCACTGTCCCAGCCAAGGCGATGCATCTTCAGCATCGTGTGGGCGTCCTCGGTCACGGTCTCGATCGCAAAGCCGCCGATCTGTTCGAGCGCGTCGCGCCGCAGCACCGCGCAGGAGCCGCAGAAGAAGGTGGCGTTCCAGTAGTCGTTGCCATCCTGGATCAGCCCGTAGAACAGGTTGCCCTCGGACGGCACACGGGTGCCGGCGGCGAGGTTCCGCTGGAACGGGTCGGGAGAATAGAAATGATGCGGCGTCTGGATCATCGCGAGATTGGGCTGATCAACCATCCAACCCATCGACAGCTGCAGAAACGCACGGGTCGGGATGTGGTCGCAATCGAAGATGGCGACGAACTTGCCGTCGGTCTGCTTCAACGCGTTGTTCAGATTGCCCGCCTTGGCATGCAGGTTGTCGCTGCGGGTGATGTAGCCCACGCCGCAGGCATCCGCGAACTGGCGGAACTCCTCGCGCCGCCCGTCATCGAGCAGCCACACCTTGAGCTTGTCGCGCGGCCAGTCCATCGCGATGGCAGCCAGCACGGTGGCGCGCACGACCGACATCGGCTCGTTGTAGGTGGGGACGAACACATCGACCGTGGGCCAGCCGGACGGATCGAGCGGCAGCGGCAGCGGCTTGCGCTCCAGCGGCCAGACCGTCTGGATGTAGCCGAGCACCAGCGTGATGATCGCATAGACCTCGGCGAGCACCAGGCCGCCGCCCAGCAGAACCTCGATCGGCGTGACAAAGTCGAGCGTCTCGGTCAGGCGCCAGTAGATGTAGCGCAGCGACACCGCCAGCGACAGCGTGACCAGGAACAGCGTCACGACCTTGCCGGGGAAGCGGTTCACCACAAGAAACACCAGCGCTGCGGAGATCGCGAAGATCGCCTGCTCACGCGCTGTGAGCGGCACGGTGGCAACGGCTGCGATCGCCAGGATACCGAGCAGCACCACCACAACGTCCAGAACCTTCGCGCCAAAGCCCGATCCGGACCGGTTCGCCGGCCGCGCGGCCACGGCGATCGGCTCGGGACGCTCTTGTGTGCTGCTCATCGGACAGGTTCCTGGGCGACGTGAAGGGCGACATGAAAGAACAGACAGGCTGGGAATTGGACAGCAGGGTGGCGCCGGCTAAGGACCGCGATGGCAGGGCGGCCGATGCGCGGCGATCTGCCCACGGGCAGGGCGCAGCGCGCCATCACAGCCGCGTGAATGTTCAAATGCGACTGGCGCGATTTTGCAAGGGAGAAACGAATGCCAAAGCGCTCGATCGCCGCAAAGCGCCGCGAAGTGGTGACGGATGGCACAAGACGCCTTTTGGAATCTGCACCGCCGCACCGGAAAGCGACGCTAGATAACGGCATCGTCGCTCATCCTCCTCTTGCTGCCACCGGCCCGAACCGGAATGGCCCGACCACGGCATACGACCAGGGCGCTGTTGCAAGATGAGGCCGATTCACCACACCGTTGCAATATAACCACGCGCCACACTTGCTGCATACGCTTTGTCGCCGCACCTGCGAAGAGCCTAAATCCGACGGAAGAGCGACGCCGGATCAACCTGCAAGGGGGCCGTGGCCGCAGGGGGCGCAGAAGGTGTCGCGTCCGGCTTGGCCGTGAGCACGCGAAACATCGCATCCAGAGATTGGCGCTGTGTATCGGGCGATGGCGGCACAGCGGCGGGGGCGAACGTTGCAGCAGGAACCCACGGCAATCCGTCCCGCCCTGGCGCGTCTCTCGCAGGGATCTCACGGGCAGGGACAGCCCTGGCGGGGATGTCTTGAGCAAGAGTGTCCCGGGCAGCGGTGTCACGGGTAGCGGCGTCACGCGCCGGCGCTGGCATGGCGGAGGACAGCATGGAGAACATCGACGCTGGATTGGCAGCCGCCGCTCCGGCCGGTTGCGCGGCAATCACCGGCTGTGGGGCTGTCTGGGAGTAGGCGGAGGCATAGATCGTGGATGTCGCGGGCGCTTGGGCAGCCGAAGCCGAAGGCATGGGAGCAGCGGGGATCGGGGCCGGCTGGATGGGGGCCGTCTGGACGTTCATGACCTTCGGAGCGGCGGCGACGATCGCCGCGGCAGGCGTGGCCATGACGGCCATGGGCGCTGCCACCATCGGCATCTCCGCGAGGAGCTCTGCCCCGGCGCCTTTGCTCGCCTGAAGTGCGGGCACAGTCTTATGCAGCAAAGGCGCAGAAGGTGCTGCCATCACCGACACACGCGGACGCACGTTGAACGGACCGAAACTGTGGTAGTCGAAAACCTCGCCGCCAAAGGCGGTCAGGGCCCGCTCAACATCTGGGTTCTTCTGGCTCACGCACACACTCCGGCCATGGCTGCGGTCATATCATGTGACGCGGCTCTCGTGCCAAGCGAGCCGCGACAGGAGTATTAATGCCGCAGAGTAATAGTCGGGGGAAGCTCGTAATGGCGGAAATCCGCTCGGCGGCTGAGCTTTCACACCACTGACGCGCAAGCCGGTCGCAATTCGCGCAACTGCGATCATCCCAGGAGGCGCGGGAAAGGTTGCGACAGAATTTGTGTTCAGATCAATCCACGCGGGCGGAACCGGGCCGCGGCCGGACGCCCCCCCAGTGGCGCTGCGCTCCCAGTAATCGGTGAACGCGTGGGACGCCGCCGTCTGCTCGCCGGCCCAGGCCAGCCACAGCGGGATGCGAATCGCGTCATATGAGAACCGTGCCGGCCAGTTCGGATGCGGCGCCAGGCTTCCGCTGCGTCGATCCACCCGCAGCCAGTCAGGCGGCAGCCGCCACGCCCCGAAGCGCCCCATGTCGAGCAGCGCCATCCCGTCTTCGCGCAGCTTCGCCCACAGCGGCGACGGCGCCACCGCCGCCAGATCGTCAAGCATCGGAAGCGCGTAGTAGGAGGGATTGACGGTGATCTGCTCGCGCGTCTCGAACCCGGCAGCACCGGGCAGCAGCACAACACGATCGCCGGTCGGACGCACCAGCAGCCGCAGCACGTCGCGCGCGATCGCGCTGGCGGCCGTTGCCAGATCCGGCCGGCCCCACTTCCACGCCGCCCGCGCCATGCTCGCGGCGATGAACAGGTCGGCGTCAGTCGCGTTGTTGGTGTCCGGCACGGAAACCGGCGCGCGGGGCAGATAGCGCCACGCGTGCAACCGGTCCGCCCGGCAGGCCAGCACCCGCGCCGTCCAGCCGAGCAACAGGTCGAACGTGTCCTGGTCATCGAACGCAACGGCGAACATCATGCCCCAGCCCTGACCTTCGCTGTGGGACACGCCGCCATTGCCGGTATCGACCACGCGGCCGTCCGCCGTGACGTAGCGCGCCTTGAACAGCGCCCATTCGGCATGCTCCTCCGCCGAGAACCGGGCCACCGGGCGGCGTTGCGGCAGATCGGCGGGCGTTGCAGTCAAGACGGGCGCGGCCATGATCGGCGCGGTGAGCGGCGACGGCTCGGGCACGAGATCGTTCGCAGACAACGCGTCCCCCAGAACGGTGGGAGACCAGGCGAGGCCGATGAGCGCGGCCGAGCCAAGGCCAAGCAGGCCCCGCCTTGACGTTCGCACAGTCCGGCCGTGACTTGGGTCACGGCAGTCGTGATCGCTGGGCAGAGCACCAACTCCCGGAACGGGACCCGACCCACGCCTGGCGTGCGGTCAGATCCTGGGACAGTCACGGTCTTTCTGATCCGTGAGAACAATCCCAATAAGCGCTCCAAAGATGACGAAATCCTGAACGGCGTTGAGGATTGTCTCGTATTTCGAGACGGCGTCGCGGCCGACCGGGCCACCGCATGCGGCAGAAAAATGCTGAGCAAACCTGGGGGATTGGAGCGGGTGAAGGGAATCGAACCCTCGTATGCAGCTTGGGAAGCTGCCGTTCTACCATTGAACTACACCCGCGCACGCCAAGCGCCGGCCAAGGCCATGCGCCGTTCGGGCACCCTGTATAGGAAAGCCGCGTTGACGACGCAATGCATCGCTTCTAACTTGACCTTTGGCAGCGATGCCCCTCGTGATTTGTCCGGCCGGATTGCGGCGAGGTGAAAGAAACGCGCTAAAGAGGCCAGCGGACCCGTGCGCCCCCCAGGGGTGCGCCGCCGCTGCATCCGACGGCCGGCCCATGCGCAATTCCTATTTGTGAACGGGCCATCCAATGCCGAACGACACCCAGACTAATCTTCGCCCCGCGACCCTGCTGGTCCATGGCGGAACCCAGCGCACCCAGTTCGGCGAGACCGCCGAGGCGCTCTTCCTCACCTCCGGCTTCATCTACGACAGCGCCGAGCAGGCCGAGGATACATTCACCGGCGCCGTCTCCCACTACCAGTATTCCCGCTTCGGCAACCCCACCGTCGCCATGCTCGAACAACGCCTGGCCCTCCTGGAAGGCGCCGAGGCCTGCCGCGCCACCGCCACCGGCATGGCCGCCGTGCACGCCGCCATGCTCAGCCATCTCAAAACCGGCGACCGCGTCGTGGCCTCCCGCGCGCTGTTCGGCTCCTGCTATTGGATCGTGGCCACCCTCCTGCCCCGCTACGGCATCGCAACCGAGTTCGTCGATGGCGGCGATCTCGCGCAATGGGCGCAGGCGATGGCCACGCCCACAACGATGGTGCTGCTGGAAAGCCCGTCCAACCCGATGCTCGATCTCGTCGATATTCGCGCGGTGTGCGATCTGGCCCATCAGGCCGGTGCGCTCGTGGTGGTGGACAATGTGTTCGCAACCCCCCTCCAGCAGAAGCCGTTCGAGCTCGGCGCGGACATCGTGGTCTATTCCTGCACCAAGCATATCGACGGCCAGGGCCGCGTGCTCGGCGGCGCGGTGCTGGGCCGCAAGGCCTGGGTGGAGGAGGTGCTGCAGCCGTTCATCCGCAACACCGGGCCCTCCATCTCGCCGTTCAACGCCTGGCTGCTGCTCAAGGGCCTTGAGACACTGGCCCTCCGCGTCGATGCCAGCACGCGCTCGGCAGGCCAGGTCGCCGATTTCCTCGCCGATCGGCCGGAAATCGCCCAGGTGCGCTATCCCGGCCGGGCGGATCACCCGCAGCACGACCTCGCACAACGCCAGATGACCGGCGGCAGCACCCTCGTCGCCTTCGAACTCGCCGGCGGCAAACACGCCGCCTTCGCCATGATGAACGCGCTGAAGCTCATCGCCATCTCCAACAATCTCGGCGACAGCAAATCCCTCGTCACCCACCCCGCCACCACCACCCATATGCGTGTGGGGGCGGAGGAACGCGCCCGCCTGGGAATCACGGACGGCGTGATCCGCCTGTCCGTGGGCCTCGAAGACCCCGCCGACCTCATCGACGACCTCGCACAGGCGCTCGGCAACCTGCCCCAGCGCAGCTGAACTTTGACAAATCCCCCGTCCACCGGCTCAGTGGCACCCATGCCACTGGCGGGCGGGGGAAGCAGCATGTCCGGCGACTACCAGGCCACCACCCGCGACATCCGGGTCAGCGTTCGTATCTTCTACCTCGCAGATCAGTCCAAGCCGGATCAGGGCACCTATATGTGGGCGTATAGGGTGCGCATCGAAAACCTCGGCCGCGAAACCGTCCAGCTGCTGCGCCGCACCTGGCGCATCACGGACGCCCAGGGACGTACCCAGCGTGTGAACGGCGAGGGCGTGATAGGGCAGCAGCCGGTGCTGGAGGCCGGCGAATCGTTCGAATACACCTCCGGAACCCCGCTCGAGACGCCCTCCGGTTTCATGGCCGGTCATTATCACATGATGGTGTCCACCACCGGCGAGGCATTTGATGTAACGATCCCCGCGTTCAGTCTGGACAGCCCGTTTCAGAACGTCCGCGTCCACTGAACGCGCCATTCTCTAAGCGTCATAGTTCATGAGCGTCACGTTTGGGGGGGTGCCTGGTCTCTTGCGTGTCCGGACCGTATCCCCACATCCGCCTGATCGCTTTGCCCGGCGCTGTCGTTCCGGGACCAGCCTGAGGAAACACCGCGGTGACCATCATCCACCCCAAGCCTGCCGCCGACAGCTCTGAGTCCCTGAGCCGGCGCCCCACCCGCGAAGAGGCGGAATCCGCTATTCGCACCCTGCTCCTCTGGGCCGGGGACGACCCCACCCGCGAAGGCCTGCAGGACACGCCCAGCCGTGTCGTGCGCTCCTACGAGGAGTTCTTCGCCGGCTATCAGATCGATCCGGTGGCACTCCTCGAACGAACCTTCGAAGAAACCGACGGCTACGACGAGATCGTCCTCCTCCGCGGCATCCGCCTCGAAAGCTATTGCGAGCACCATATGGTGCCGATCATCGGCCAGGTGCACGTCGCCTACCTGCCCCACCGCCGCGTCGTTGGCATCAGCAAGCTTGCCCGCGTCGTCGAAGCGTACGGCAAGCGTCTGCAGATCCAGGAGAAACTGACCTCGCAGATCGCCAACACCATCAACGACGTGCTCCAGCCTCGCGGCGTCGCCGTCATCGTCGAAGCCGAACACCAGTGCATGAGCACACGAGGCGTCCACAAGCCAGGCGTCTCGATGGTGACCAGCAAGATGCTCGGCGCCTTCCGCGAAGACGCCACCACGCGGCGGGAGCTGCTCTCGATGATCTCGAAGGGATGAAAGGAAGGCCGTAGCGGCGCGACAAAGTCCTCAACCTGTCTTGACGATGCTGCATCGCCTGACGGATTGCCGCTGTCGTCGTGCCGCTGCCAAACAGAACGTGTCCCTCAGCGCGTCCTTCCGCTCCCGGGAGAAGAGTGCATCATCAAAGCCTGGGACCAAACATCGAGGATCCTGCCGCGGGATCGAGCCAATCGTATCTGGCGAAGCCGCGCATATGGTTCCGGAGGCCCGGGTGTTGCCGGGCCCGTCTTTACGGCGGCGGCAACACGAGCGAACCCGGACCTAGAGCAGCGTCCGATCGAACTGAGCCGCTTGCGG
>CAIQQQ010000500.1 GCA_903873995.1 uncultured Rhodospirillales bacterium | reverse complement strand
ATTTCAGAATCACGACACTAACGACGCATCCG
This sequence comes from uncultured Rhodospirillales bacterium, assembly GCA_903873995.1. Lineage (GTDB taxonomy): Bacteria > Pseudomonadota > Alphaproteobacteria > Acetobacterales > Acetobacteraceae > CAIQQQ01. Next base: position 6,043 of record CAIQQQ010000500.1, on the reverse strand, counting down.
TAGGAACGCCGCAAGGCCTAGGCAGGCGATCACCGTTGCCAACACGAGGATTGCCACCGCGGCCAAGGCCGGGGTGGCACCAAGGCGGAGGGATGAGAACACCACCATGGGCAGGGTGGTGGCGCCGGGGCCAGAGACGAAGCTGGCGACCACCAGATCATCGAGCGAGAGGGTGAAGGCGAGCAGCCAGCCGGCGGCCAAAGCGGGGGCGGCCAGCGGCACGGTGATGCGCAGCAGGGCGGAAAGCGGCAAGGCGCCCAGGTCGCGCGCCGCGTCCTCCAAGGTGGTGCCGGTGGCGGCGAGCTGCGCCTCGATCACGACCGCAACGTAGGCCATGCCGATCGTGGCGTGGGCGATCACAATGGTGGCGGCACCGCGGGGGGCACCGAGAACCACGAACAGCAGCACGAAGGCGAAGCCGATCAGCAGGTCCGGCAGCACCAGGGGGGCGGCTAGCAGGCCCGCGAACAGGAAGCGGCCAGGAACGTGCCGCCGCGCCAGGGCGTGTCCGGCGAGCCCGCCCAACAGCACGGCCAAGGTCGCGGATATCGCGGCGACCTGCAGCGAGAGCAAAGCGGCGTCCAGCATGGCACGGTCGTGCAGCACGGCCGTGTACCACCGCAGCGACCATCCGCCCCAGGCGCCGGCGAGGCGCTGTGCGTTGAAGCTGCCGACAATGAGCACGGCGAGCGGCAGATAGAGGAAGCCGAGGCCTGCGATGAGGGCTGCGCGGATCATCGGCGGCGCGCCAGCAGCGAGAGCGGCACCAGCAAGGAGAGTAGGGCCAGAGACAGGCTCGCGGCCAGCGGCCAGTCCCGCTCCTCGAAGAACGCGTCCCAGATCATGCGGCCGAAGGTCTGCGACGCCGGATCGCCCAGCAGTTCGGGGATGACGTATTCCCCCGTCACCGGCACGAACACGAGGGCGAGCCCCGCCACCAGACCGGGCAGGGATTGCGGCCAGATCACATGGCGGACCACGGCGAACGGCCCTGCCCCCAGATCGGCGGCAGCGAGCGCCAGCAGCGGATCGGCCCGCCGCAGCCGCGCCTGCAGCGGTAGGACGAAGAACGGCAGGTAGCAGGTGACGAGGCCGAGCTGCATCGCCGTCTCGGTGTGCAGCCAGGGCGTGCCGCGCAGCAGCAGGCTCCAGGCGGCCAGGCGCATCAGGAAGCCCGACCAGAACGGCACCATCAGCAGGCCGAGCCAAAGATCGGGCCGGCGCGCCTGCGCGATCCCCAGCGCCATCGGATATCCGATCAGCAGGCACAGCACCGACGTGGTGGCCGCGATGCGCAGGCTGCCGAAAAAGCCGTCCAGGAACAGCGGATCGGCGAGGCCGGTGAGCCCGTCCAGCACGAAGCCCGGCCGGAACGGGGGGATGCCGTCGGACGGCGCCGAGACCGCGACCACGGCCAGCACCATGAGCGGGGCTGCCACAAAGGCCAGCAGCCAGGCCCAGGCGATGCGCATCAGGCGACACGCATCAGGCGGCGAGCACCAACGCGGTGGCCGGGTTCCAGCCGACATGGATGGTCTCGCCCGGCTCCGGGCGTGCGAGGCTCGCAGCCTGGACCATGCGCAGCGCGGTGCCGTCCGCAAGTTGCAGCGCGATCTCCACCGTGGCGCCGGCATAGGCGAGCCCGGTGACAGATGCCGTCAGCGTGTTCGTCCCGGTGTCCCCGGCGCGCCACAGCAGCTCCGGCCGCAGTCCCAGGGTGACCTTCGAGCCCGGGGCATGCTCGGACGGCCCACCAACAACGGCGCCATGGGAAAGTTCAAGCCAGGTTTCCGCGCCGCTTTCGCGCACGGTGGCATCGAGCAGGTTCACATCGCCCAGAAAGCCGGCCACGAACCGGCTGGCCGGGCGTTCGAACAGGTCTGCGGGCGTGCCGGTCTGGGCGAGGCGGCCTTCGTGGAGCAGTCCGATCCGGTCCGCCACCGCCAGCGCCTCTGACCGGTCATGGGTCACGAACACGGCCGAGATGCTTCGCGCGCGCAGGATCGATGCGAGATCGGCGCGCGTGGCGGCACGCAGCTCGGGGTCAAGCGCTGACAGCGGCTCGTCCAGCAGCAGCAGCCGCGGATCAGGGGCGAGGCAGCGTGCGAGCGCGACGCGCTGCTGCTGCCCGCCGGAGAGTTGGGCGATGCGGCGCTCACCGAGGCCATCAAGACGCGCAAGAGCCAGCATTTCGGCAACCCGCGCGGTCACATGGTCCTTGGCCGCATTGCGCCGGCGCAGGCCAAAGGCGATGTTCTCGGCCACCGACAGATGCGGGAACAGTGCATAGGACTGGAACAGCGTCGTGAGATCGCGCCGATGCGGCGGCTCGGCGGTCACGTCCGTCCCGTCCAGCCACACCTGCCCGCGGATCGGGGCGAGGAACCCCGCGATGCAGCGCAGCAGCGTGGTCTTGCCCGAGCCGGAGCCGCCGAGCAGGCAGAAGATTTCGCCAGGCGCCACCGTGAGGTCGATCCCCGTCACCGACTCGACCGGGCCGTAGCCGGCGGACACCGCGCGAAGCTCCAGCGCGTTCATGAGACAGCTACCGCGCGGCCTTGATCCGAGCCCACATCCGGCTGCGCGCCCGCGCCGTGGCCTGGTCTGTGGCGCCAACGGTGAAGGTGTGGGCGAGGATCTCGGCGGACGGGTAGATACCGGGATCGGCCGCGATGTCTTTGGCGATGTTCGGCAGGCTGGCGGGAACGGCGTTGGCGTAGTGTACCTGGTTGGTGATGCCGGCCATCACACCGGGGCGGAGCAGGTAGTCGATCAGCGCCAGCGCCTCGGCCGGGTGCGGCGCGTCCGCGGGGATCGCCAGCATGTCGAACCAGAGCTGCGCGCCTTCCTTCGGCGTCACGTAGCGCGGCGGCTCGCGCTTGGCTTCCACGGCGCGCGACGAAGCCTGGATCACGTCGCCGGAATAGGACAGCGCGGCACAGGTCTCACCGCTGGCCAGTGCATCGACGGCGCCGGCGGTCTCGAAATTGCGGATGAACGGGCGCACCGCCTTGAGCGTGGCCTCGACGGCCGCGAGATCGGCCGGGTCGCTGCTGTCTGGCGATTTGCCAAGATATTTCAAAACCGTCGGCACCACGTCGATCGCGCTGTCGAGCAGCGTAATGCCGCAGCGGGCGAGCTTGCGGGCATGCTCCGGCTTGAAGATCAGGTCCCAGCTGTCCAGCGGCGCCTGCGGGTCGAGTGCGAGCACGCGGGCCGGGTTGATGCCGAGGCCTACGGTGCCCCAGAGATAGATTGCACCATCGGCGTTGCCGGGATCGGAGGACGCGACCTGCGCCATAAGCTTGGGGTCAAGGCCCGCCAGATGGGGCAGTTTCACGCGATCGAGCTGCTGCAGCGCACCGGCGCGGGAGAGGCGGGAGAAGGTCGGCTCGTTGGTCGGGACCACCACGTCGTAGCCCGATTTGCCGGTCAGCAGCTTGGCTTCCAGGGTCTCGAGGCTGTCATAGACGTCGTAGCGCACCTTGATGCCGGTCTCGGCGGTGAAGGCCTGCAGCGCGTAAGGGTCGATGTAGTCGGTCCAGTTGTAGACATTGACCACGCGGTCTTCGGCATGCGCCGCGACAGGGACCAGGCACAGCAGGGCAAGCAGCAACCGGCGCATGGCGATCCCCTCATGTCACAGCGGGAAATTGCGGTGAGCAGGCGGCTACGTCCAGTCCAATGTGGCAATGAAGTCAGTGATTCTGCTGCGGAGCTGGAAGAAGCCGCGCGTGCAGTGCGGCCAGACCGTGTCGTCCCAGGGGCGGCGGATGCGGACGACGCTGTGGCCTGCAAGTGCTGCGGCGTTGTTGCCCTCCGGTGCCCATGGCGCAACGACCGTCGAGCCGGCCGAGAGCCAGGCGCCCAGCGTCTGCGGCGTTATGATTTCGGCCGTTCGCCCCAGCCTCGCAGCGGTGTCCGCCAGCGCCGCGCGGCGGAACGCGACCACGGGATCAGCCCCCGTCGCGGTGTCGAGCAGCCCGACACGTCCAACCCGGTGAAGATCGAACCCGAGCGTCTCGGGGCACAGATCGTCGTCGTGCAGCAGCAGGTCAAAGCCGATATCGGGCATCGCGCAAGCGGCTGGCAGGGTGGCGCGCGGGAACGTCTCGGTCTCGGTCAGCGGCTCGGGCGCCTCGTCGAGCTGGCCGCGCGGGTCGAAGCGGCCATTGGTGTAGCGGGCGATGTTCTCCGCGCGCGCCACGTAATGCTTGCCCCTGGTATGCAGCCCGGCCACCCAGCGCCAGGACAGGGTGTTGCTCGCCGCATCCCCGTCGGTCAGATGGCGCAGGAAGAACGCCGCGCCCAACGCCCAGGGCAGGCGCAGGGTGAAGATCCAGATGCTGGCGAACCACATCCGCGCGTGGTTGTGCAGGTATCCGGTCGCCACCAATTCGCGCGCCCAGTCATCGAACCCATCGATGCCGGTCTGGCCGTCGCAGGCATCGTGATAGATCCGCCGCAGTCCGCTCTCGGTGGCGAGGCGATCCTGCGCGCGGCGGGCCTCGGCCAGATACGCGGTCCAGACCGTGGGATGCTGTGCGAGCCAGCCTTTCCAATAACTGCGCCACACCACCTCCTGGATGAACATCCCGGCCGCCTCGCCGTGTGCGCGGTGGGCGGCGGCAATGATTTCGGCTTCGGTGAGGAGGCGGTGGCGCAGATACGGCGACAGGCGGGAGACAGCACCTTGCGCATCGGGCCCCGGATCGGTGTTCCGGCCCTCGGTATAGGCCCGGCCCAGACGCGGCGTGACGTCTGCAAGCCGATCGAGCCCGGCTTTCCGCGTGGCGTCGATCATCCCAGGAACGCGTCCACCAGCGACACGAAACCCTCCGGATTGTCGGCATGCAGCCAATGGCCGGCGTTCTTGAGGGTGGCGAAAACCGCTGATGGGAACAGTTGGCGGATCGCCGGGCGGTGTTCGGGGCGCACATAGTCCGAGCGTGCGCCGGACACGAACAGGGCGTTGCCGCGATACGGCTCCTCATCCAGCACGGGCCAGCCTTCGATCGTGGGCAGGCCGGCCGCAATGCCTTGAAGGTTGATGCGCCAGCCCGGCTCGGCGCCGAAGCGCAGGTTCTGCAGCAGGAACGCCCGGATCGCGGGTTCGGCGATGGACGCAGACAGCGCGCGATCGGCCTCGACCCGCGTCAGCCCGGGATTGAGCGGGATCGCCGCCATCGCCTCGATATACGCGCGAAAGGCCGGTGGATAGGCGGCCGGCGCGATGTCGGCCACCAGAACGCGCGTGACCGCGCCGGGTGCCTCCAACGCGGCCGCCATCGCAACCTTGCCGCCCATCGAATGACCGACCAATGCGCAAGGCAGGGCGCCGCGGGCGCGCAGGGTCTCCAGCACGTCCTCCGCCATCGCCGGGTAGGACATGAACGGGGCGTGCGGGCTGGTGCCATGATTGCGCAGATCGAGGGCGATGACCCGGTGGCGCTCGGCCAGCCGGCGCTGCACCGTGCCGAAATTGCCCGCCGTGCCGAACAATCCGTGCAGCAGCGCCACCGGCTGGCCGGCGCCAAGCTCCGTGCCCGCCAGAATCACCGCGTGGGCTCCGCCACCTGCCTCATGCGGCGACGGTCAGCATGATCTTGCCGATATGGCTGCCCTGCTCCATCAGTGCATGCGCCGCTCCCGCCTCGGCGAGCGGGAACACGCCGTGGATCACCGGGCCGCAGCGCCCGGCCGACAGGATCGGCCACACGCGTGCGCGCAGCTCATCCGCGATCGCCGCCTTCTGAGCGCCGGTGCGAGGGCGCATCGTGGAGCCGGTGACGGTCAGCCGCCGCGTCATGATCGGCATCAGGTCGGCGTCGGCGGGCTTCGAGCCCTCGAGGAAGGCGATGATCACCAGCCGCCCGTCCATCGCGAGTGAACGGAGGTTACGATTGAAGTAGGGGGCGCCCACCATGTCCAGCACCACGTCCACGCCGCGCCTGTCGGTGGCTGTGCGGATCGCGTCGGCGAAGTCCTGCTCGCGGTAGTTGATCGCCTGCGTGGCGCCGAACTCCATGCAGGCAGCGCATTT
>CAIQQQ010000499.1 GCA_903873995.1 uncultured Rhodospirillales bacterium | reverse complement strand
CACGCCCAAGCGCAAGGCCTTTATCGACGCCTATCAGGCGGCGTATAAGGTCGATCGCATTCCAAGCCCGATCTCGGCAGCCCAGGGCTATGACGGCACCTATCTGCTGGCGGCTGCGATCTCGCAGGCGAAATCCACCGATGGCGGCAAGATCAAGGCGGCGCTGGAGAACTTGCAGACCAAGGTCGAGGGTGTCGTCACGATCTACGACAAGCCGTTCTCTGCTGCCGACCATGAGAGCATCACCGGCAACATCCCGGTGTTCGGTCTCGTCAAGGGCGGCCGCGTCGTGGCCGAGCGCGATGACGACATCGCCGGCGCCAACGCTGTCCGCCTCAAGACTCACTGAAGCCTGTCACGGCGCTCCCTGCCAGGGGAGCGCCGTTCTTCTGAATGCGTGAAGCGGGGCCGAGTGCCGTTATGAACAGCTTTGATTACCTCACCCTGGCGCAGCTGGTGGTGAGCGGCATTTCGGTCGGAATGATCTACGGCGTCATCGCGTTCGGCTATCAGCTCACCTTCGCCACCTCCAGCACGCTGAATTTCGGCCAGGGCGAGGCGCTGATGCTGGGCTCGCTGGTGGGATATTCCGTGGTGACGCAGATCGGCGCCTGGTTCGGTCTGCCGATCCTGGTTTCCTACATTCTGATGCTCCCTTTCGTGCTCGCCTTCGGTCTGCTCCAGGGTGCCGTGGTCGAGCGTCTCGGCGTGCGCCAGGCCATCAAGACCAAGTCCGAGGCGGGCTGGATCATGGCCACCATCGCGCTCGGCATCATCTTCAAGAATCTGGCGGAGAACATCTGGGGGCGCGACACCTTCCCGTTCCCCTCGCCCCTGAGCGACAATGCGCTGCAGGTGGCCGGCGTTCGCATCCTGCCGATGGAGGTGCTGATCGTGTGCGGCGCCATCGCCCTGATGGCAGCGATCGAGCTGTTCAACCGCAAATCCATCTACGGCAAGGCTGTCGTGGCGACGGCGGCCGATCGCGGAGCGGCGGGGCTGATGGGCGTGAACACTGCCCAGGTGATCACCCTGTCCTATGCGCTCTCGTCCATGACCGCGGCGTTCGCGGGCGTTCTGGTGGCGCCGGTGACCCTGACCGGCGCGGGGCTCGGCGGCGCGCTGGGGCTGAAGGCGTTCGCGGTGGCGATCATCGGCGGTCTGTCCAGCGGCGTCGGCGTCGTGGTGGGCGGCATCCTTTTGGGGATCACGGACAGGCTGACCGGCTACTATATCTCATCCGGCTATCAGGATGTGCCGGGGCTGGTGCTGCTGCTGCTGGTGCTGTCGTTCAAACCGCAGGGCCTGTTCGGCCGGCGTGCGATCAAGAAGGTTTAAGATGCGCTCAGCTTCTTTGAAGACGCTGGGAATCCTGGCGCTGCTGGCCTTCCCGTTCGTGGTGACGAGCCCGTACTACATCCATCTGGTGGCCACGATTGCGATCTTCGCCATCCTCGCCCTCGGCCTCGATGTCGTGTTCGGCTACACGGGCGAGGTGTCGGTGGGCCACTCTGCCCTGTTCGGCATCGGTGCCTACACGGCCGCGATCCTGAACTTTCAGTTCGACATCAGCTTCGGCTGGGCGATCCCTGCCGGCATGGTCGTCTCGGCCGCGTTCGGCGCGTTGCTGGCCTTGCCGGCGCTGCGGGTGACAGGGCCTTACCTTGCGATGGTGACGCTCGCCTTCGGCACCATCATCCAGATCCTGATCAACGAGATGACCGACCTCACCAACGGCCCGCTCGGCATCAAGCTTACGCGGCCGCTGTTCTATGACTGGCGGCAGCTGTCCGACACCGTCCCGCTGTTTGCCATGCCCCGCCCACGCATGGTGGAGACGCAGTTCTATTTCGTGATCGCTGCAGCCCTGGTGCTGACCATTCTGGTGATCTCGCGCCTGCTGGCCTCGCGCTACGGCCGCGCGTTCGAGGCGTTGCGCGACAGCCCGATCGCGTCGGACTGCATGGGCGTGTCGGTCTACAAGCACAAGGTTCTGGCGTTCGTCACGAGTGCGGCCTTCGCGGGACTGGCCGGCGTGCTGTTCTCCTATTCCGAACAATATGTGGCGCCCAACAACATCAGCTTCGAGCAGTCCATCACCTTCCTGCTGGCGGTGACGATGGGCGGGCGCAAATCCCGGGTGGGGCCGATCCTTGGGGCTGCGATCGTGGTCTATCTGCCCAATCTGCTCGCCGATATCGGCCAGTTCCGCGTGGTCGCCGCGATCATCGCGGCCCTCGCTTTGGTGATCGGCGCGATCCGCCTGTTACGCGCCGATAAATCCGAACGGGCTGGCATCCTTGTGCCGGTCGTGCTGTGCCTCGCGTTCTTTGGCCTGTCGCTCGGCCTCGAAAAGATCACCGACTACAAACTCACCGTCTACGGGCTCATGATTCTGTTCGTGGTCTATTACCTTCCCGACGGCATCTTCGGCTTCCTGCGAAACCTCGTCGCCCGCGTCCGGCCGAACTGGGTGCGCCCGCCGATCCGGATCGACGGCATGGCCGACGAGCGTGCCGCCTGGGCCGCCACCGCGCCGCAGCTCGAAGCCGGCAAGGCGCTGCTCGAGGTCCGCTCCGTTGTGATGCAGTTTGGCGGCCTCAAGGCGCTGGACAGGGTGAGCTTCAGCGTCATGCCCGGCACGGTGCATGGGCTGATCGGTCCGAACGGCTCGGGCAAGAGCACGACGATGAACGTGCTGACCGGCATCTACACGCCAACCTCGGGCGAGGTGCTGTTCGAAGGCCGTTCCATTGCCGGCCAAAAACCCGCTGAGATCGCGGGCTGCGGCATCGCCCGCACCTTCCAGAACGTCCAGCTGTTCGGCGAGCTCACCTGCATCGAGAACATCATGGTGGGCCTCCACCACAGCTACCGCGGCACGATGGCGGGCGTGGCTCTGGGCCTGCCGTCGGCACGCGCAGAGGAGCAGCACGCGCTGGTGCGGGCCGCGAGCCTGCTTCGCTTCGTGGGCCTTGAGCGCCTGGCCAACGAGGAGGCCCGCAACCTGCCCTACGGCAAGCAGCGCCTGCTGGAGATCGCCCGCGCCTTGGCGCTCGATCCCAAGTTGCTGCTGCTCGATGAGCCCGCTGCCGGCCTCACCGCGCCGGACATCGCCGAGCTGATGCTCATCATCCGCAAGATCCGTGACCATGGCATCACCATGATCCTGATCGAGCATCACATGGATGTGGTGATGAGCGTGTGCGACACCGTGACGGTGCTGGATTTCGGCCAGAAGATCGCCGAAGGCGCGCCGGCTGCGGTGCAGGCGGACGAGAAGGTGATCGCCGCCTATCTCGGCACCGCCCATGCCGAGGCCGCGTGACATGACGGCCCCATCTCAACAAGGACCGCGCTATGCTGCATGTTGAAGGCCTGGTGGCCGGTTATGGCAAGGTGCAGGTGCTGCAGCAGGTCTCCATTGCCGTGCCGGAGGGCGATCTCGTCACGCTGATCGGCTCCAACGGCGCCGGCAAGACCACGACCCTGCGCGCGCTCTCGGGCATGATCGTGCCGGAGGCCGGCCAGATCCGCATCGGCGGCGAAAACGTGGCCGGCATGACGAGTGCCGAGATCACACGCCGCGGCCTGGCTCACTCGCCGGAAGGAAGGCGCGTGTTCCCCGTGATGACGGTGGCAGACAACCTGGTGATGGGCGCCTTCACGCGCCTCACCGGCAAGCGCCCGAAAGGCGACGTCCAGGCCGACATCGCGCGCATGTACGAGCTTTTCCCGCGCCTCGCCGAGCGCCGCGGCCAACTCGCCGGCACCCTGTCGGGAGGTGAGCAGCAGATGCTGGCGATGGCACGTGCGCTGATGCTGAACCCCAAGGTTCTGCTGTTGGACGAACCGTCGATGGGTCTCGCGCCGAAGCTGGTGGAGGAGGTGTTCGCCATCATCCGCCAGCTCAAAACGCAAAAAGTTACGATGCTGCTCGTCGAACAGTTCGCCGCTGCCGCGCTTGAGGTTGCGGATTACGGGTATGTGCTGGAGAACGGGCGCATCTCGGCCCATGGGCCGGCTGCGCATCTGCGGGATGATCCGGCTGTGCGGGCCGCGTATCTCGGCGCGGCTCATTAGCAAGGAAGCACTTCTTTTCTGAAGAAAAGAACCAAAAAACTTTTAAAAGTTT
>CAIQQQ010000498.1 GCA_903873995.1 uncultured Rhodospirillales bacterium | reverse complement strand
TGCGGTCGATCGCCATCAGGATCGCGCGGCGCACCCGGATATCGGAGAGGAACTTGTTGTCCAGATCGAAGTCGATGTTCCAGAACGCCAGCGCATCGTTATAGACGTATTGGAATTTTGTTGGGTTGTCCTTCTGCAGCGCCAGCACCTGGTCGAGCTGCAGGCCGATCGCGTCACCGGGCGCGAGATCGACATCGCCTGACAGCAGGTTGGCCTGGAGTGCGGCCGTGTCGGTGATGGAGCGGGCCACGATGCGCTTGATCTGGGGTTTCTTGCCGGTCCAGTAAGGATTCGGCTCCAGCACGATCTGCGAGCTGCCATCGTAGCTGGTGATCAGATAGGGGCCGTTCCACAGCCCTGGTGTGGTGGGCGCGCGGTTGTAGATCGTGGCGTTGAGGTAGTCGCCGGGCTTCTTTGCCTCGTAATAGGCGCGGCCATCGATGTGTTCGGATAGCAGCTTGCCCATGCGGTTGTAGAGCGGCGTCACCTCGTCCAGATGCAGCACCACATTCTGATCATCGATGACATTGAGGCTGCGCACCCGGCCCCAGACGCGCGCGTCCGGAAAGCCGCTGCCGGTGTCCGCGCCGACCTTGGCGGTGTAGGCGATGTCCTTGGTGGTGAGCGGCACGCCGTCTCCCCAGAACAGGTTGGTTTTGAGGGTCCAGCGGACGGCGAGGCCGGGTTTGCCGTCCGGCTGCGTCTCCATCGTGACGCGGCCGTTGTCCAGGCTCGGCACCTCGGTGCAGAAGCCGCAGGTGTTCTGCCAGTCGGGTGAGAACACCGTCACCTGGCGGCTGGCAAAGCCCAGGACCCAGCTTTTGACGATCAGCGGGTCGATATAGGGGTGCTCGCTGGGCGGGAACGATGTCATGCCGACGACGAGCTGGTCATGCTTTTGGGCCTGAGCTTGGGCTTGGGCAGGCAGCGCCTGGCAGGCGAGGCCCGCGGCAACCAACGCTGCAAGGCGAAGTCGGCTGGATGGGTGCATGATCCAAATCCCCTGTAGCGGTTGGTGCTGAGCGGAGAACAGCTCAGCAAATCTCGCGCCAATACGGAAGAAAATGCGAAAGGCGTTCGGTCAGATCGCCGCTTGCGGCATGTCCCACCTGCGTTATGCTCATAGCAAGCGGGATATGGCGGAGCAGGCACACGGCTTGCTAGGCACCTCCTGAATTGGACCACCATTTCGACCACCAGAGGGAATTTATAGCGCCATGAAGCGTCGCGACATTCTGAAATCGGCCGCCGCTGGCGCGGCCGTGCTGGCCGCTCCCGCCATTGCACGGGCGCAAGGGTCACGCGTGCTGAAATTCGTGCCGCAGGCCAATCTTTCCTCGATGGATGCGGTGGCCGGCACGCAATACGTGGTGCGCAATGCGGCACTGATGGTGTGGGACACGCTGTACGGCGTGGACAGCAGCATCACGCCCAAGCCGCAGATGTGCGAGGGCCATGAGGTCAACGCCGATTTCACCACCTGGACGTTCAAGCTCCGCCCCGGGCTAAAGTTTCACGATGGCGAAACCGTGACGACGCGCGATGTGCTCGCCAGCCTCAAGCGCTGGATGGTGCGCGACACCATGGGCCAGATCATCAGTGCGCGCCTTGATGCGCTGGAGGCGCTGGATGACCGGACCTTCCGCTTCCGGCTCAACAAGCCGTTCGCCAAGATGCTGTTCGCGCTGGGCAAATCCAACGCGCCGGTGGCCTTCATCATGCCGGAGCGGATTGCCAAGACCGATCCGTTCCAGCTGATCAAGGAGTATGTCGGCTCCGGCCCGATGAAGTTCAAAACCGACGAATGGGTGCCCGGCGCCCGCGCGGTATTTGAGAAGTTCGACGGCTACGCGGTCCGTCCCGAGGCAGGTGACTGGGTTTCGGGCGGCAAGCGCGTGAATTTTGACCGGATCGAGTGGATCATCCTGCCCGATGCGGCGACCGCCGCGGCCGCGCTGCAGAACGGCGAAGTGGATTGGTGGGAGAACCCGATTTCGGACGTGGTGCCGCTGCTTAGGAAGAACCGCAATCTCAACGTCGATATCGGCGATCCGTTCGGCAATATCGGCTCGTTCCGCATGAATCATCTCAATCCGCCCTTCGACAAGGTGGGCGTGCGCCGGGCGATCATGCTGGCGCTGTCGCAGTCGGACTACATGCAGGCCGTGGCCGGCGACGACACGGCGCTGTGGAAGGCGTGCCCGGGCTTTTTCACGCCGGGTAGCGCTCTTTACACCGAAGAGGGTGGCGATGCGCTGAAGGGGCCACGCAATTACGACGCGGCGAAGAAGATGCTCGCTGAGTCCGGCTATGCCGGCGAGACGATCGAACTGGTTGTGCCGGTCGATGTCGCGATCACCAAGGCCGAGGGCGATGTCACGGCCGATCTTTTGGCCAAGATCGGCATGAAGGTGGACTACGTGGCAACCGACTGGGGCACCACCGGAACGCGCCGCGCGAAGAAGGATCCGGTGGCGCAGGGCGGCTGGAACATCTTCCACACCTGGCATGCGGGTGCTGACTGCATCAATCCGGCGCCCTACACAGCACTCGATGCCGGCGGGGATAAGGCGTGGTTTGGCTGGCCCAAATCCGACGCCGTGCAGGCGGCGATCGGCGAGTGGTATGCAGCCCCTGATCTGGCAGCCGAGAAGGCGGCGGCGGTGAAGATCAACCGGCTGTCGTTTGAGAATGTCACCTACATCCCGACGGGGTTCTTCTTGCAGTACACCGCCTGGCGCAAGAACCTCACGGGCGTGGTGAAGGCGCCGTTCCCGGTGTTCTGGGGGCTGCAGAAGACCTGATGCTGACGTATATCGCCCGCCGGTTCGCGGCCACGATCCCAGTGATGGCGATCGTGGCGTTCTTTGTGTTCTCGTTGCTGTATATTGCGCCGGGCGATCCGGCTGCGATTATTGCCGGCGATCAGGCAACACCGGCCGATGTGGAGCGAATCCGCATTTCGCTGGGGCTGGACCGGCCGTTTCTGGTGCGGTTCGGTGGCTGGCTGTGGGATGTGCTGAACGGCGATCTCGGGCAGTCCATCTTCACCAACCTGCCGGTCACGCACATGATCGCACAGCGCATCCAGCCGACCCTGTCGTTGATGGCGATCACGCTGGTGCTGTCGCTTGCCACGGCCATTCCGCTCGGTGTGGTGGCGGCGTGGAAGCAGGGGTCGTGGATCGACCGGATGGCGATGATCACCTCGACCTTCGGGTTTTCGGTGCCGGTGTTCGTGGTGGGGTATCTGCTGGCGTATGTGTTCGCGCTCGAGCTCGAATGGTTCCCGGTGCAGGGCTATACGCCGATCCAGAACGGCATCGGGCCGTGGTTCAACAACCTGCTGCTGCCGGCGGTGGCGTTGGGCCTGGTGTACATGGCGCTGATCGCGCGGATCACGCGGGCGACGATGCTGGAGGTGCTGAGCCAGGATTATGTGCGCACCGCGCGCGCGAAGGGGGCGGGGCAGCGGGCCATCCTGTTCGTGCATGCGCTCAAGAACGCCGCCGTGCCGATTGTGACGATTGTGGGCATCGGCTTTGCCACCTTGATCGGTGGCGCCGTGGTGACGGAGAGCGTGTTCGCGATCCCGGGCCTGGGGCGCCTGACCGTTGATGCCATTCTGCGGCGGGACTACCCGGTGATCCAGGGCGTCGTGCTGATGTTCAGTTTTGTCTATGTGCTGGTGAACCTGGCTGTCGATCTTCTCTACACCCTGTTCGATCCGAGGATCCGCTATTGAGCATCACGGTCTCCAATGACTTCGTGGCAGCGCCTACGCTGCCTGATGTGCTGCCGCCGCGGCGCGCCCGTGGCCGGGTGGGCATGTTCCTGCATCGCTATCCGACCATCGCCATGGGCGGTTTTATCCTTGCCGTCGTGCTGCTGATCGCGATCGCAGCGCCTTACCTCGGCACCGTGGACCCGACCGCGCTGGCGCCGGCGCGGCGGACGCGGCCACCGCCGGATGTGGTGGCCTGGGCCGGCTATTGGCTCGGTTTTGGGGACAAGCCGCCGGCCTGGCAGTTCCTGTTCGGCTCGGACATGCTGGGGCGGGATGTTTATTCGCGCGTGATGTATGGCACCCGCGTGTCGCTCACGGTGGGGTTTGCCGTGGCGTTCTTCTCTTCCGTGATCGGGTTGTTCATCGGTGTGTGCTCGGGCTTTATCCGGGTGCTGGATGCCGTGGTGATGCGGATCATGGACGGGCTGATGTCCATTCCCTCCATCCTGCTGGCGATCGCGCTGATGGCGCTGATCGGTGCCTCTGTACAGAACGTGGTGCTGGCGATCGCCGTGGCCGAGGTGCCGCGCGTGTCCCGCCTCGTGCGCGGCGTGGTGCTGTCTTTGCGTGAGCAGCCTTATGTGGAGGCGGCCATTGCCTCCGGCACGCGGGTGCATCTGATCATCTGGCGCCATATTCTGCCCAACACCCTGGCACCGATCATTGTGCAGGCGACGTTCATCTGTGCCTCCGCCATGCTGGGGGAGGCGACGTTGTCGTTCATCGGCGCCGGGACGCCGCCGACCATTCCGTCCTGGGGCAACATCATGGCCGAGGGGCGGGCGCTGTGGCAGGTGAAGCCGTATATCGTGTTCTTTCCGGCGATCTTTCTGTCGCTGACCGTGCTTGGGGTGAATCTGTTGGGTGACGGGCTGCGTGACGCGCTCGACCCACGCCTGGCGAAGCGCATCTGATGGCTATTCTTGACGTTCAGAATCTGCAGACGCATTTCGGCACGCCGGATGGCGTGGTGCGGGCGGTGGAAGGGCTTTCTTTCTCGATCGACGCGGGCGAGACGGTGGCGATCGTGGGGGAAAGCGGGTGCGGGAAATCCGTGACCTCGATGTCCATTCTGCGGCTGGTGGCCACACCGCCGGGCAAGATCGCCGGCAAGATCCTGTTTCAGGGGCGCAACCTGCTGGACTGCTCGGATGCCGAAATGCGCGACATCCGCGGCAAGGAGATCAGCATGATCTTCCAGGAACCGATGACGAGCCTCAATCCGGTGATGACGGTGGGGCGGCAGATTGGTGAGAGTTTGCGGCTGCATGAGGGGTTGAGCGCGCGTGATGCCGAGGCGCGGGCGGTGGATATCCTCACGCTCGTTGGGATTCCGGCACCTGGGCGGCGCGTGCGCGAGTTTCCGCATCAGTTGTCGGGCGGGATGCGGCAGCGCGTGATGATCGCCATTGCCTTGGCGTGCAATCCGAAGCTGCTGATCGCTGATGAGCCGACCACGGCGCTGGATGTGACGATCCAGGCGCAGATCCTCGATCTGATGCGCGACCTCAAGACGCGGTTGGGTTCGGCGATCATGCTGATCACGCATGATCTGGGCGTGGTGGCGGAGATGGCCCAGCGGGTGGTGGTGATGTATGCCGGCCGGAAGGTGGAGGAGGGCCAGGTTGACGCCATCTTCGGCGATCCGCAGCATCCTTACACGCGCGGGCTTTTGGGCGCCGTGCCGAAGCTTGGCTCGTCACTGACGGGCAATGGGCGCACCAAGCTCACCGAGATCACGGGGCAGGTGCCTTCGTTGCGTAAGCCGATCATCGGCTGCGCGTTTGCGGGGCGGTGCCCGGACGTGACCGAGATCTGCCGCAGCATGGCGCCTGCGGTGGAGGAGAAGACCCCTGACCATCTGGTCGCCTGCCATCACGCCCAGCGCCGGATCGCCGCATGACCAAGCTGCTTGAAGTGAATGTGCTGAAGAAGCATTTCCCGCTGAAATCCGATCTCTTTGGCGGCACGAAGGGGTTTGTCTACGCGCTCGATGGTGTGACATTCGATCTGGCGAAGGGTGAGACCCTGTCGATCGTGGGGGAGTCGGGCTGCGGCAAATCCACGCTGGGCAAGACGGTGCTGCGCCTGGTGGAGCCGACGGATGGCGAGATCTGGCTGGACGGGGAGCGAATCGACAACATTCCGTCCGGCCAGTTGCGCCAGATGCGCCGGCGCGTGCAGGTGGTGTTCCAGGACCCGTTCAGCAGTCTCAATCCGCGGCAGCGGGTGCGCGACATCATCGGCGAGCCGATTGTTAATTTCGGACTTGCCCATGGCTCCGAATTGGAGGACCGGGTGGCGGCGCTGATGGACAAGGTGCGGCTGCCACGCGATGCGATGCACCGGTTTCCGCATGAGTTTTCGGGTGGGCAGCGGCAACGGATCTGTATTGCGCGGGCTTTGGCGCCTGGGGCGGATCTGATCATCTGTGATGAGGCGGTGTCGGCGCTCGATGTGTCGGTGAAGGCGCAGATCGTCAATCTGCTGTCCGATCTGCAGGACGAGCTGGGGCTGGCTTTGCTGTTCATCAGCCATGACTTGGCCATTGTCGAGCATCTGACGCATCGGGTGGCGGTGATGTATCTGGGCAAGATCGTGGAGCTGGCCGATCGCGCCATCTTGTTCAGCACGCCGCATCATCCCTATACGCGCGCGCTGCTGTCGGCGGTGCCGGTGCCGGATCCGACGGTGAAGCGGCAGCGGATCATTCTGACCGGGGACGTGCCGAGCCCGATCAACCCGCCGAGCGGGTGCCGGTTTCACACGCGCTGCCCGTATGTGTTCGACCGGTGCCGGGTGGAGGAGCCGGTTTTGCGGAAAACGGGCGTGGCGGGGCAGGTTTCGGCGTGTCATTTGGATGTGGTGCCGGACGCCTGAGATCGATATCGCGACCTTACCAACTCATTCCCTGAGGGCTGGCTTCAGCCGCCACGGCCTTGACTGTCGTCGTCACCGGCGGGAGCGGGCTGAAGCCGCTTTCACTTTTTCCCTGGGTGGAGCGCTATCAGAGTTGGATTGCAGAGCGTTGCGCCAACGTGCCGATTTCTACATCAGAGTTTCCCCCGTCTCTGGAATGACTGTAGTTTTGTATTGAAGACACTTCGATATTTTATGTACATATCTACATATTTCATTATAACGATCATGTCGACGTTCGTGTGCCCCAGCGCCCCTTTGATTTCTTTTTCCTCTTTGCGTTTCCAAATAGTGAAAGATGAAACTGCCTTGTCGAAAGGATAAATTTCCTTATCAGATTTTTTCAAATTCTTGATAAAGTCGGCGATGTCGGTCGCTTTCGGCTTCTTGGCTCCTTTTGCCGCAAGGGACAGTAATTTTTTGGTTGCTTTCTGTGATCGCTTTGCCGTCTTTCCCATTTCGTTGACAAGGCGCGCCCCCTCTTGCCAATTTCCGCCGGTATGACCGGCGAGGACTGTGCTGGCCTGCGTGATGCGTTTGGCAATGTCTCGTATTTTTCCATCGATATCGTTGGCATGGTCCCACAGGTCGGCTGCGGCCCGCGCGTCGTCGTCAGTCATGTCGCTCCTTGAAGTTAAACGCTGAACGCCTCCGTAATTGGCCTTGGTTTTAAGGAATGGAGGAAGACGTTCACCAATAAGTTAGCAAGTCAGGCGCTTGTTTCGCCGGCCGCGGGCTGTCCTTCGATGCGACGGCGGCCGTTTGCTGTGGCACCATCACCGCCGCGCCGTGATGGGCCGGCCGGTGGGGAGTGATATGGACCAGCTGATCGCGCCCATCGCGCTCAGTCGTGGCGCCACGGTCGCGACTCGCAATGTGCGTGACTCCACGGAATGTGGCGTCAACGTGATCAACCCCTGGCTGCCCTGACCGCAACCCGTTCGATGTGCAACGGCTTGACCATTTCCCTCGCGCCAGCACATGTTCGCGCAACGCTTCAAGGAGGATCCCCATGCCGCACGTGACCCTGACGGTGAACGGCAAGAGCCATACGGTCGATGTCGAGGCCCGCACGCTGCTTGTTGAGCTGTTGCGCGAGAAGCTTGCCCTGACCGGCACCCATGTTGGCTGCGACACCAGCCAGTGTGGCGCCTGCGTCGTGCATGTGGATGGCACCTCGGTGAAGTCCTGCACCATGCTGGCCGTGCAGGCGGACGGCGCCGACGTGCTGACCATCGAAGGGCTTGCCGCCGCCGACGGCACGCTGCACCCGATGCAGGAAGCCTTTCGCGAGCATCATGCGCTGCAGTGCGGCTTCTGCACGCCGGGCATGGTGATGTCCGCCATCGACCTGGTGATGAGCCATCCGCAGGGGCTGACCGAGGCTGAGATCCGCCATGGCCTGGAAGGCAATCTCTGCCGCTGCACAGGCTATCACAACATCGTCAAGGCGATCGCCGCCGCCTGGCCGGTGATGCATGGCCGCGAACTTGTCGCCGCCGAATAAGCGCCTAGCTGCAAATGACGAGGGTGCGGCTATCACGCCGCACCCCGCCCCAAGGGAAGAACAGCCATGAACGTCATGTTCGAAGGCATTGGCGCCTCGATGCGCCGCAAGGAAGACCTCCGCTTCATCAACGGCCACGGCCACTACACGGACGATATCAACCGTCCGGGCCAGCTTTACGCCATCATCCGCCGCAGCGATCGGCCGCATGCGAAGCTGCTGGGGATCGACACCAAGGCTGCCAAGGCGGCGCCGGGTGTGATCGCGGTCTACACCCATGCGGACATGGCGCCGGACAATCTGGGCGGTATTCCCTGCGGCTGGCAGATCCATTCCAAGGATGGCTCGCCGATGGCCGAGCCGGCGCATCCGATTCTTGCCACCGGCAAGGTGCGGCATGTGGGTGATCCGGTTGCCGTGGTGATTGCCGAGACGCGGGCGCAGGCGAAGACCGCGGCCGAGCTGCTGGAGATCGATTACGAGGATCTGCCGGCGATCGCCGCGGTCACGGACGCAATCGCGCCGGGTGCGCCTGTGGTACATGACGAGATCGGCAGCAACACCTGCTTTGACTGGCATATCGGCGACAAGGACATGGTGGATGCGGCGTTTGCCCGCGCCGCCCAGACGGTGAAGCTTGATCTCACGAACAACCGTCTTGTGCCGAACGCGATGGAGACGCGCTGCGCGATTGGTGAATACGACGCGATGTCGGGCGATTACACGCTCTACACCACCAGCCAGAACCCGCATGTCATCCGGCTGCTGATGGGCGCGTTCGTGCTGCATCTGCCTGAGCATCGCCTGCGCGTTGTGGCGCCGGATGTGGGCGGCGGGTTTGGCAGCAAGATCTATCATTACGCCGAGGAGGCGCTGGTGACCTGGTGCGCCGGCAAGCTGAAGCGCCCGGTGAAGTGGACGGCGGACCGGTCCGAGGCGTTCATGTCGGACGCGCATGGCCGTGACCATGTCAGCACCGCCGAGATGGCGCTGGATGCGGATGGGACCTTCCTCGCTTTGCGCGTGGCGACGATTGCCAACATGGGCGCCTATCTCTCGACCTTCGCGCCGGCGGTGCCGACCTATCTTTATGCGACCTTGCTCGCCGGCGTTTACAAGACCCCGGCGGTCTATGCCGAGGTGCATGCAGTGTTCACCAACACCGTGCCGGTGGATGCCTATCGCGGCGCCGGGCGGCCGGAGGCGACGTTCCTGCTCGAGCGGCTGATGGACGTGATCGCGCATGACACGGGGCATGACCGTGTGGAGCTGCGCCGCCGCAACTTCATTCCGGCCGATGCGTTCCCGTATCAGACGCCGGTCGCCTTGCAATATGACAGCGGCGACTATCAGACGACGTTGAACAAGGCGCTCGCCAACATCGCGTGGGACGATTTCCCGGCGCGGCGGGCCGAGGCGGCTGGCCGCGGCAAGCTGCGTGGCATCGGCATCTCCACCTATGTCGAGGCGTGCGGCATCGCGCCGTCCAAGCTGGTGGGCCAGCTCGGCGCTCGCGCTGGTCTCTACGAGGTGGCCAATATCCGGGTGCACCCGACCGGGTCGGTCACGGTGTTCACCGGCACCCACAGCCATGGCCAGGGGCATGAGACGACGTTCGCCCAGCTTGTGGCGGACCAGTTGGGCATTCCGTTTGCCAACGTCGATGTTGTGCATGGCGACACCAACAAGATCCCGTTCGGCATGGGCACCTATGGCAGCCGCTCGCTGGCTGTCGGTGGCTCTGCCATGGTCAAGGCGATGGACAAGATCATCGCCAAGGGCAAGAAGATTGCGGCCCATCTGATGGAGGCCTCGGTCGAGGACATCGAGTTCGCCAATGGCGAATTCAGCGTGGCCGGCACCGACAAGAAGAAGACCATCGGCGAGATCGCTCTCACGGCTTACGTGCCGCACAACTATCCGATCGATGAGATCGAGCCGGGCCTGGACGAGACCGCATTCTACGATCCGAAGAACTTCACCTTTCCGGGTGGCTGCCATATCTGCGAGGTCGAGATCGATCCGGAGACCGGCGTCACGTCCGTGGTGAATTTCGTCGCTGTGGATGACGTGGGCCGGGTGATCAATCCGATGATCGTCGAGGGCCAGGTGCAGGGCGGTGTGGCGCAGGGGATCGGGCAGGCGCTGCTCGAGGCTGCGATCTATGACGACCAGGCGCAGCTCGTTTCGGGTTCGTTCATGGACTACACCATGCCGCGGGCCGACGATCTGCCGAATATCCTCGTTGGCACCGAAACGACGCTGTGCACGCACAACCCGTTGGGTGTTAAAGGCTGCGGCGAGGTTGGTGCGATCGGCTCGCCGCCGGCTGTGATCAACGCCGTGGTCGACGCGCTGCGCGACTATGGCGTTCGTCACATTGACATGCCGGCGAGCCCGCAGAAGATCTGGGCGATCATCAATGCCGGCGCCCAGAAGATGGCCGCCGAATAAGGAGACGACGATGTACGATTTCACCTATGAGAAGCCCACCGAGATCGCATCAGCCACGGCAATCCTTGGCAAGGACGACGAGGCCAAGGCGCTGGCCGGCGGGCAGACCTTCATTCCGGTGCTGAAGCAGCGCCTCAACAAGCCGACCGTCGTCGTCGATCTGGCGAAGCTCGGCCTCTCGGGCATCACCGTGACGCCGACGACGGTCACCATCGGCGCCATGACAACGCATGCGGCTGTTGCTGACTCCGCTGAGGTCGCGCATGCGATCCCGGGGCTTGCGCATCTGGCTTCGATGATCGGGGATTGGCAGGTGCGTCACCGCGGCACCATCGGCGGCTCGCTGGCCAACAACGATCCGTCGGCGTGCTATCCGGCCGCCGTGTTGGCGCTGGGGGCCACGATCACCACCGATCGCCGCTCGATCTCGGCGGACGATTACTTCCAAGGCATGTTCACAACCGCGCTGGAGCAGGGCGAACTCATCACCTCCGTCACCTTCCCGGTGCCGGTGGCCTCGTCCTACCTGAAGTTCAAGAACCCAGCCTCTCGTTACGCCATGGTTGGCGTGTTCATTGCGAAGTTCGACACCGGCGTTCGCGTTGCGGTCACCGGCGCCTCACAGTCCGGCGTGTTTCGCCATACGGCGTTCGAAGCGGCGCTGAGCACGAACTTCACGGCCGATGCGATCGCCAAGATCGCGACGCCTGCGGACGGGCTGAACAGCGATATCCATGCCAGTGCCGACTACCGCGCCCATCTCATCGGCGTGATGGCGCGGCGGGCGGTTGCGGCGGCGAAGTAAAGGCTTGGGCTCTGGCCCTGAACCTCACGCCATTTGCCTTGAGGCAAATGGCGTGAGGGCAAGGTCAGCGACCTGGCCCTATTTGACTGAGGAAAAATCCGTGGGCGTCAGGAAGGCGGAGCTGATGCTGGCGTTGATGGGGCCGTGTTTTTCGGTCTCGGCGCGGGCGGCGATCCACTCCGGGTCGGACTGGAATGCGTTCCACTTGGTTTCGCGCTCGGCGAGGCTCTCCCAGGCGAGCAGGTAGGTCAGGTCGTTGCTGTTGGGGCCCACCAGGGTGGTGAAGAAGCCTGCCTGTCTGATCCCGTGTTTGTCCCACAGCTTGAGTGTGATGTCCCGAAACCGGGCCAGCAGGTTGGGCATGCGGCCGGGCAGGGTGGTGTAGATGCGCAACTCGTAGATCATTGTGTTTCCTCCGTTGGCGGACTGATCGTGCGACGGGTCTGGCGTGAGGCCAACCCCCTTTCCCGAAGCGGCCGAACATTGCAGTGTGGCAAGGTGATGCGTGAGGGAGCGCGAATGAACAGGCGCCTGTGGCTGGCGGGATGTGTGGCCGCCGTGCTGGCGCCGCTTTCGGGCCGGGCGCTGGCGCAGTCCTATGGCCGCGTCACGCGAACCATCTTTCAGCGTGGCGATGTTCCGGGCGCGCCGCTGCTGGAACAGATCCTGGGGCAGTTCGATATTCCCGCGGGGGCTGCGACCGGCCGGCATTATCACCACGGCACCGAGATCAGCCATGTGCTTGAAGGCGCCGCGACCCTGGCGGTGGACGGCGAGGCGCCGCGGATGCTCAAGGCCGGCGACAGCTTTATGATGCCGCCCCGCAAGGTCCACAACCTGACCGCCGATATCACGGGCCCGGCCCGGGTGATTGCGGTGTGGGTGGTGGCAAAGGACAAACCGTTTGTGGAAAGAGTGAGCTGAGCCATGACCCATCCCTTCGATGCCGCCGACCTTGAAACGCTGCGCCAGTGGGACACGCCCACGATCTGCAACGGGCTGGAGGTGCTGGTGCCGCAGCGCCGCGCCATCGGCTTCACCACGCGCCCGATGGTCGCGGCCGATGCCAGGTTGAAGCCGATCGTGGGCCTTGCGCGCACCGGGTTGATCAAGTCGAAGGAGCCGGCGCGTGGGCCGGTGCCGGATCGCGGCGACACGTATGCCTACATGGCCGCCTCCGGCCTGCCGACGATCGTGGTGCTGCAGGACATCGAAGACCAGCCAGGTTACGGCGCCTATTGGGGCGAGGTGCAGAGCACCGTGCACCTCGCACTCGGCGTGCTGGGCTGCGTGACCAATGGCAGCTTCCGTGACACGGACATGCTGGCGCCGGGGTTTCAGATCGTCGGCTGCGGTGTGGTTCCCAGCCATGCCCATGTGCATCTGCTGGCCTATGGCTGCGAGGTCAACGTGTTCGGCATGGTGTGTGTGCATGACGATGTGATCCATGCGGATCATCACGGCGCGGTGGTGATCCCGGCCGAATATGTGACGCAGTTGCCGGCTGCGATCGATCTGGTGTCGCGGCGCGAGGCGGTGATCCTGGAGCAGACGCGCCAGCCCGGTTTTAACGCCGAGGTGCTGCGCGCGGCGTTGAAGCGGTCAGGCGAGATTCACTGACCGGTCTCTGCTAGATGGGGGCGCCACGCGTCACCCATCGCTGAGGTTCCTTCGTGTCTCTGACCATCGCTCCATTGCCTGTGCCCCTGCGCGTGCTGGCCGTGGCCGAGCTTCGCTCGCTTGTGACGCTGGCGCTGCCGCTGGTTGCGGGGCAGGTTCTGCTGTTCGGCACCGGGTTTATCGAGACCCTGCTGGCGGGCCATCTCGGGCCGCTGGTGCTGGGGGCGGTGGCGGTGGGCAACAGCGTGTTCATGCTGCCGCTGATGATGCTGCAGGGCGTGATGTTCGCGGTGCCGCCGACCGTGTCCCAACTTGACGGCGCAGGGCTGCGCCGCGAGACCGGCGCGGTGTTCTGCCAGGCGCTGTGGCTGGCCATGCTGCTGGGTCTGTTCCTGGGTCTTGTGCTGCATTTCGGCGCGTGGCCGCTGATGGGGCTGCTGGCGGTCGATCCGACCTTGACCGCGGGGGTGGCGGCGTTCCTGCGGGCGATCGCCTGGGGGATGCCCGCGCTCGGCTTGTTCATGGCGTGCCGCGGGCTGTCGGATGGGCTGTCCATGACCAAGCCCACGATGTGGTTCGGCCTTTTGATGTGCGTGGCGCTGCTGCCGATCGGCTACACGCTGATGTATGGCACTCCGGGCTTTCCCGGTCTGGGTGCGTGGGGCAGTGGGCTTGCCATGGCCGCCGTGGAATGGATCGGCGCGCTTGGCTTCCTCGTGCTCATCACCTTCGGGCGCCGCTATCGCGGCATCGGGCCACGCCGGCTGCTGGATGGTCCTGACCTGCGGCTGATCCTGCGGCTGCTGCGCCTTGGCGTGCCGATGGCGGTCAGCGTGGTTCTGGAGGTTGGTATGTTCTCCGCCGCCTCTATCGCCATCGGCCATCTTGGGGCGGCTACCGTGTCCGCTCACCAGGTGGCGCTCAATGTCGGCAGCCTGACCTTCATGGTGCCGCTGGGACTCGCGGGCGCCATCACCGTGCGGGTGGGCAACGCCGTGGGGCGGAGCGATCGTGCCGGCGCAAGGCTCGCGGGCCTGATCGGCATGGGGCTGGCGCTGTGCACCCAAAGCCTGTGCGCCGCAATGATGTTGCTGGCGCCTTATACCATCGCGCAGATCTACACCTCCGAACCCAGCATGATCGCAGCCGTTGTCACGCTCCTGGGCTTTGCCGGGCTGTTCCAGGTCTCCGACGGCATCCAGGTCGCCGCCGGCGGGGCACTGCGCGGGATGGGCGACACGCGCGTGCCCATGCTGATCACCCTCGTGTCGTACTGGGCCATCGGCTTCCCGGTCGGACTGACCCTCGCATTCCCTGCCGGCATGGCGGCCCCAGGCATGT
Organism: uncultured Rhodospirillales bacterium; assembly: GCA_903873995.1. Taxonomy (GTDB): domain Bacteria; phylum Pseudomonadota; class Alphaproteobacteria; order Acetobacterales; family Acetobacteraceae; genus CAIQQQ01. The sequence goes on along the minus strand of CAIQQQ010000498.1, from coordinate 158 downwards.
GGATCGGATTGCTCTCCGGCCTTTCCGTCGCCGCCTGCCTGCTCACAATGCGCTTCCTGCGCCGCACGCGAGCGGGTTGGGGGGTGAAAGGCAAGCAAGAATGGGCTCCGCCCAAACCCGCCAGGGGCCGAGCCCCTGGACCTCAATCTATTTAGAAG
>CAIQQQ010000497.1 GCA_903873995.1 uncultured Rhodospirillales bacterium | reverse complement strand
GCCTCCCTGTCATTGACCGGCGTCGCAGCACAGCCTGCGTTCGCCGATCCCCGAGCACTTCTCGTCCCGTCCGGCGAGCTGATCACCTTTCAGATGCGCCGCAAGGGCGATGTCATAGGGTCCCACGTGCTGAGCTTCGCCCAGCAGTCCAACCACCTCGTGGTGTCCGTTGCCATCGACATCGTGGTGCGCCTGCTCTCCATCCCCGTCTACCGCTATAGCCACCGGGCCACGGAGCGCTGGGAGTCCGGCCGTTTCATGGGCATCGAAAGCCGCACCGACCGTGACGGCACGGCCCTGACCATGCGCGCCGCCCGCGGCCCGGAGGGCATGGTCGTCGATGGCAGCAGTTCCGGCCATTACGTGGCGCCAGAGGGGGTGCTGCCGTCCACCTACTGGAACCGGGCCCTGCTCACCGGCCGGATCATCAATTCCGAGGATGGTGACCTGATGAAGGTGCCGTACACCGATCTCGGCCAGGACAAGGTCGCGGTCGCCAACGGTCAGATGGTGGCCGCCACGCATTACCGCCTCGCCGGCGAACTGCCGCTCGATCTCTGGTATGACGCAGATAACCAATGGGCCGGCCTCGTGTTCAGCAAGGGCGGCACCCCGATCATCTACGAGAAGCTGTGACGACCCTTCGCGTCGTTCTCGGCGACCAGCTTTCAGCCACCCTGTCCTCGCTGCGCGATCTGGCGCCGGGCGACGTCGTGCTGCTGGCTGAGGTGATGGACGAATGCACCTATGTGCCGCATCACAAGCAGAAGATCGCGTTGGTGCTGTCCGCGATGCGCCATTTTGCCCATCGCCTCACCGCGCGCGGCATCACGGTTGACTATGTCCGGCTGGATGCGGCCACGAACAGCCAGAGCCTGCGCGGCGAGGTGCTGCGCGCCGCCACACAGCATGCGGCCAGCCGGATCGTGGTGACCGAGCCTGGCGAATTCCGCGTGTTGCAGGACATCAACACCTGGCACCTCGCCGCCGGCTGCGAGGTCGAGATCCGCTGGGATGACCGTTTCCTGTGCTCGATCCGCCAGTTCCGGGACTGGGCGGCGGATCGGAAAACCCTGCGGATGGAGTTCTTCTACCGCGAGATGCGCCGCGGCCACGACCTGCTGATGGACGAGGACGCGCCCTGCGGCGGCAAATGGAACTACGACGCCGAGAACCGCCGCCGCCTCCCGCCGGGCCAAAAACTGCCTCAGCGGCCGCTGTTTCCGCCCGATGCGATCACCCGGGAGGTCATGGCCCTGGTTGCCGTCCGCTTCCCAGACAATTTTGGCACTCTCGAAGGCTTTTCCTGGCCGGTCGATGCCGCGTCAGCCGAAGCGGCACTCCAGGACTTCCTCACCCATCGCCTCGCCGATTTCGGTGACTGGCAGGACGCCATGACGGCCGATGCGCCGTTCATGTTTCACAGCCTCATCTCCACCTCGCTCAATCTCGGCCTGCTCGATCCGCTGGAGATCTGCCAACGGGCGGAGGAGGCCTATCGCAGCGGCGCTGCGCCGCTCAACGCCGTGGAGGGCTTCATCCGCCAGATCCTCGGCTGGCGCGAGTTCATCCGCGGTGTCTACTGGCTGCGCATGCCCGACTACGCCCGCCTCAACGCGCTCGGCGCCAGCCGCGCTTTGCCGGCGTTCTACTGGACCGCAAAGACCCGCATGCGATGCATGGCCCAGGCCATCGGCCAGACTCGCGACCATGCCTACGCCCACCACATCCAGCGCCTGATGGTCACCGGCAACTTCGCCCTGCTCGCAGGCCTCGATCCGGCCGCCGTCGATGAATGGTATCTCGCCGTCTATGCCGACGCCTATGAATGGGTGGAGATGCCCAATGTCCGCGGCATGGCGCTGTTCGCCGATGGCGGCGTGGTCGGCTCCAAGCCCTACGCCGCGTCCGGCGCATACATCAACAAGATGAGCGACTACTGCGCCGGCTGCGCCTATGACGTGAAAGACAGCGCGGGCGCCAATGCCTGCCCGTTCAACGCGCTCTACTGGGACTTCATCGCCCGCCATGAGGAACGCTTTGCCGGCAACACCCGCATGGCAATGCCGCTGGCCACCATGCGCAAGATGGCACCCGCGAAGCTCGCCGGATTAAGAACGCGGGCGGCATCGCTGCTGCACGCGCTGGAACAGGGAGAGACGATATGACAGCCGCAACCCCCAAGGACGGCATCGCCTGGATCACCGGCGCCTCCACCGGCATCGGCGCGGCCGTGGCCGAGGAACTGGTGGCCCAGGGCTGGACCGTCGCGATCACCGCCCGCGCGCAGGACAAGCTCGAGGCTCTGGCCGCGAAACATCCCGGCAAGATGATCGCCGCCGCCGGAGACGTCTCCGATGCCGCGGCCATGAAGGCTATCATCGCGAGCATCACCGCATCGTCCGGCCGCCCAGTGGCACTCGCCATCCTCAATGCCGGCGCCTGGCAGGAGATGGGGGCCGATGATTTCGACCTTGCCGCCTTTCGCACCATGGTCGAGGTCAACATCATCGGCACCGCCAACGGCCTCGATGCCGTGATGCCCGCGATGCTCGCGCGCAAATCCGGCCAGATCGCCATCGTCGCCTCCGTCGCCGGCTATCGCGGCCTGCCGCGCGCCGTCGCCTACGGCGCCACCAAGGCCGCCCTCATCAGCATGAGCGAGAGCCTGAAATTCGACCTCGACAAGGCCAATGTGACCATGACCGTGGTCAACCCCGGCTTCGTGCGGACGCCCATGACGGCCGTGAACAAGTTCCCGATGCCGTTCCTGCTGGAGGTGGACGACGCCGCCCGCCGCATCGTGCGCGGCCTCGCGCGCGGCAGTTTCGAGGTCGCCTTCCCCTGGCAGCTCGCCTGGCCGTTGAAGATCCTGCAGCTCCTGCCGTCCCGTCTGTTCTTCGCCCTGCTGTCGCGGGGCTGAACCGCCGCATCTTCGACCCCAGCCGCTTTCGTAGGCACGTGCCGTGGTTTCCCCTAAGAGAACCGCGGCGTTCAACCCCACCCCGCAACGACCCGGAGAGCTGATAGAGTGGCGCGATATCTGGTGACCGGCGGCGCGGGCTTCATCGGCAGCCACCTCGCAAGCCTGCTGCACCGCCACGGTGACGACGTGGTGGTGATCGACAACCTCTCCCTCGGCCATCGCGCCGCCCTGCCACCCTCCGTGAAGCTGGTGGTGGCCGATCTCGCCGATCGCACAGCGGTCAACGCTGCCTTCGCCTCACCCCGCTTCGATGCCGTGTTCCATCTCGCCTCGCTCTCCGCCGTGGGCGACAGCATGCGCGATCCGCTGCGCTACTGCCGGGAGAATCTGGTCTGCGCTATGAACGTCGCCGAGGCTGCCGTGGCGCAAGGCTGCCTGCGCTTCGTGGTGTCCTCCACGGCCTCGCTGTTCAACCCGCCCACAGACGGCAAGCCCGTCGACGCCGATGCGCGGCCAGACCCGCAGAACGCATACGGCGAGAGCAAGCTGATGATCGAACGCGCCCTCGCCTGGGCCGAACAGGCGCACGGCCTGCGCTATGCCGCACTGCGCTTCTTCAACGCCGCCGGCTGTGACCCCGAGGGCCGGCTGGGCGAGGACCACGCGCCCGAAACCCACCTCATCCCACTCGCCATCGACGCAACCCTCGACCGCCGGCCGCCGCTCTCCGTCTTCGGCACCGATTACGCCACCCGAGACGGCACCGCGATCCGCGACTACATCCACGTCTCCGACATCGCATCCGCCCATCTCGCCGTGCTGGAGCGCCTCGAGCGCGGCTCCTGCCGGTTCAACCTCGGCACCGGCCAAGGCACCACCGTGCTCGAAATCCTGCAATCCATCCGCCGCGTCAGCGGCCGCGACGTCCCCGCTCTCATGGCCCCCCGCCGTGCCGGAGACCCCGCGGTCCTGGTCGCCAGCTCCGAACGCTTCATCGCCGAAACCGGCTGGCAACCGCGCTGGCGCCGCCTCGACGACCTGATCCAAACCGCATGGTCCTGGAGGCTCGCTCATCCGGGTGGGTATGGGGGGTAAGGAAGGCCAGGGCTTTGCCCTGGACCCACCAAGGGGCCGAGCCCCTTGGAACCTCATCAGTTTAAGCTTGCGGTCTTCCAGAAAGGGGGCATACCCGTCGGGTTAATCGACCCGT
>CAIQQQ010000496.1 GCA_903873995.1 uncultured Rhodospirillales bacterium | reverse complement strand
TCGCAAGGCGAATTCCTGGTAAAGCGGGACACTAGGTGTTTGGTCCCGGGATCACCCGTCGGATAAAGATGCTCGTCAAAACAAAGAGCTGGAGCCGAAGCCGAACGCCTATCAGTTCGGCTCCGGCTCTAAGACAAACGCCGCCGTTCAGCGCCCGAAGCGCTCACACCAGTCGCGGTGCCACAACGGCACCGCGGCCGCGGGCAGCGGCCGGGCCACCAGAAAGCCCTGCGCCTGGTCCACGCCAAGGGCCGCCATGCGCTGCCAGATGTCGCCATCCTCAACACCCTCGGCCACGATCGTCAGGTTCGCTGCCCGCGCGGCCTCAATGGTCTGGGTGAGGAATCGGGCCGCGATCAGGCTGTCCGGGCTCTCGCGCACCAGCTCCTTATCGAGCTTCAGCGCGGTGAACTGCAAATCGAGCAGCGCCTGGTGGTCGCGCAGCTCCGGCCCGACATCGTCAATCGCAAGCCCGTAACCAATGCCGCGCAGGGACGCGATCGCTTGGCGCAGGCGGGCGATCTGCGTCACCGGCCGGCTCTCGGTCAGCTCGATCACCAGATGCTCGGCTGACAGGCCGGCCGCCTTGCGCTGACTCTCCAACCAGACCAGCGCCTCAGGGATGAGCAGAACATCCAGCGGGAAGTTGATGGCAAGTGTAAGGCCGAACGACTCCAACCGGCCGCTGCCCCAATCCTCGAAAGACCGTCGGATCACCGCCTCGGTCAGCGGCCAGGCAAGCCCGGCATCCTCGATCTGCGGCACGAACAGATCGGGTTGCAAAATCCCGCGAACGGGATGCTCAAGCCGTGCGAGGACTTCGAGCCCGACCGGTTGGCTGTCGTGCATCCGCACGATCGGTTGGTAGCGCGTCTGAATCCGCGCGCCGGACAGCGCCTCCTGCAGTTCGTCAACCGTCAGCCGCTCCTGCCGCGCCACCGGCGCCGGCGCCGGGGCGAGAATGCGCTGCAGCCAGCCCTGGCAATGCTCGCGCACAAAGATCATCGACAGCGCCGAGCGGTTGTTGATCAGCCTCTCGCCTGCGCCAAGCACCACCAGCGAAATACCGGCCGGCGCTTCGCCTGCGGTGAGATCAACCAAATGCGGCAGCAACGCGTCCACATAGCTGTCCTGGATCAACAGATGCGAGACGGGCGGAGACCCGCCGGCCAGACGCAACACCGCCTCCTCGGCCGTGCTGGCCGCGGCGATCCGCCGCACGCCAAGCGCCTCCGGCTCGCGCGACACATCGCCGATCCACGCTGGGCTCAGGCCCAGCAGCAGAAGATTTGGCTGGTCAGAATGGTCACGGGGCAGTCCCACGGCGGTCTTTACTTTCCACAGGGCGATCTTGCCCGCTCATATGACCCTGGACGCCATCACGGCGTCCCACAATTTCGTTCGATGTTTAGAAACTAAATCATATCCAAACGCCGGCCGATACCCCGAGCCCCGCCAAATTGTCACAGCTCAGACATGAGGCGTGACCAACAGAACCTGCGGCCACGCATCCTAGCGCGTTAGGGTCGCTTAAAAAGATATGATTTGTTTTTTTGCGCAGATTTGATGCATCTGAACGCGCGCGTCACACGTGGGCGTTGCTCAGTCTGCGGCCGATCACATCCGCGCGAGACAATCCATCCGCCGATCGGATCGATCCACCGACGAAACGGCGGGACAAACTGTGGCCCCGCCGTCCAGCCTCCGCCCTCCATTCAGTACAAACTCAGCGCCGCCCCAAAGGCGTCTTGGACCCGTCCTTGGCGCCGGGCGCAGGCACGGCCACCTCCTGTGCCCCTCGGCGAAGGCGATTTTCGCCCAGGAACAGCAAAATCGGCGCCGCAATAAAGATCGAGGAGGACGTGCCGATCACGATCCCGAACAGCATCACCCACGCAAACCCCGACAGGTTGGCCCCTCCGAACAACGCCAGCGGCAAACTGGCCAGGAACACCGTCATGGAGGTGCCAAGCGTGCGGTTCAGTGTCTCGTTGATCGACAGATCGATCAGCTCACGCAGCGGCATCGTCTTGTAGCGCCGCAGATTCTCCCGCATCCGGTCATAGACAACCACCTTGTCGTTGGTCGAATACCCAATGATCGTCAGAATCGCCCCAACCATAACCAGATCGAAGTCAAACCGCGTCACCACCAGAAACCCGATCGCCTTGGTGACATCGAGCAGCAGGGTCACCACAGCGCCCACCGCGAACTGCCATTCGAAGCGAAACCAGATATAGACCAGGATCATCAGCAAGCTGAGCCCCAGCGCCAGCAGCACGTCGCGGAACAGTTCGGCCGAGACAGAGGCCCCCACCGCATCCGTCCGCTGGATCTTCGTGCCCGGCTGCACCTTCTCGGCCGCCTCGCGCACCTTTGTCACCACCTGTTGCGTGGCGGCTTCGGTCGCCTGCGTCTCAAGCCGAACCAGAACCTGGTTGTCCGCGCCAAACCGCTGCACCCCAGGCTCGTGCAGTCCGGCCGCAACCAACGCCGCGCGCAGCCCAGGATAGTCCGCGGGCCCAGGCGTGCGCAGTTCCATCACGATGCCGCCCTTGAAATCGATCCCAAGATTAAGCCCAGGATAGAAGAACAGCACCGCCGAAGCGGTGGACAGGATCGCAGACCCGATCAGGCCCGCGAACCGGCCTTTCATGAAATGATAGGTCGTGTTGTCGCGAACCAGGCGAAAGGCGGGTTTGAAGAACATCGAACTATCCTCAGACCGGCAGTGCTGCGGGTCGGGTTTGCGCATACCAGCGCACCATCAACAGACGCGCGACCATGGTGGCGGTGAACAGCGAGGTGGCGATGCCAACCGTGATCGTCACGGCAAAGCCGCGCACAGGTCCGGCACCGAAGAAGAACAGCATCACATGCGCCAGAAACGCCGTCATGTTGCTGTCCACGATCGTGGAGAACGCCCGGGTAAAGCCCACCTCCATCGCATTTAGCGGCGTGCGCCCGCGCCCCACCTCCTCACGAATACGCTCATTGATCAGAATGTTGGCGTCCACCGCCATGCCCAAGGTCAGCAGAATGCCCGCCATGCCCGGAAGCGTCAGCGTCGCCTCGAACAGCGACAACACCGCCAGCATCAGCACCAGGTTCGCCAGCAGCGCCACATTCGCAAACCAGCCGAACAGGCCGTAGAACACGCCCATATAGACAATCACGAGCGCAAACCCCGCCGCCAGCGCCAGTGCCCCGGCCCGGATCGCATCCGCCCCCAACTCCGGCCCCACGCTGCGCTCCTCCACCACCGTCAGCGGCGCCGGCAGCGCCCCCGCCCGCAGCAGCAACGCCAGATCCGTCGCGGACCGCGCATCAAACCGCCCGGAAATCTGCCCACGCCCCCCCGTGATCGGCTCACGGATCACCGGCGCGCTGATCACCCGATCGTCCAGCACGATCGCAAACGGCTTGCCGACATTCTTCGTCGAGATATCCGCAAACCGCCGCGTGCCGGTGCTGTCGAACGTGAAGTTCACCACCCACTCACCGGTCTGGCCGTTCTGCCCGGCCCGCGCATCCGTCAGATTCGCCCCATCCACCTCGATCCGCCGCCGCACCGCGATCTTCTGCCCCGGGGTGTTCTCCATCGGCAGGAAATCCACCCCCGGTGGCGGCACCGGTGCCGCCGTGTTGGCCGTGTCGTCGGTCAGCCGGAACGTCATCTTCGCCGTCTTGCCGATCAGTTGCTTGATCCGGTTCGGATCCTCGATCCCCGGCAACTGCACGATAATGCGCGCATCGCCCTGCCGCGAAATCTGCGGATCCACCACACCCGTCGCATCGATGCGACGCCGCACATTCTCAATCGACTCTGCCACCGCCAGATTGGCACGCTCCGTCAAAGCCTGTGGCGCCAAGGTCGCAATGATGTCGCCGTTCCCCGGTGTCACAAAATCAATGTCCGGCCGCCCACTCGCACTCGCCCCCAGCGGCCGCAGCGCCGCCAGCGCCGCCTCCTGCTGAGACACGTCCGCCAGATGCACCACAAACCGGTTCTGCGCCGACTGCGGTGTCGCGACAAACTGCGTCACCTTTGCCGCCCGCAACGCCGCGCGCGCATTGTCCGCCAGCCCGTCCAGCCGCTCCTTCACCACCGTTGCCATATCCACCTCCAGCAACAGATAACTGCCGCCGCGCAGATCAAGCCCCAAATGGATCGTGCGCCACGGCAGCCAAGACGCCGGCGCAGCCACCAGGTTCGGCACACACAGCACCAACCCCAAAAGGCAAGCGCCCACCACCAGCGCAGTCTTGAGGCGACTGAAATACATCATAACAGCAAGCACGCTCCCGCTTCGCAAAGGCGCCGGACAATGACGACAACCCCGCCCTCGCGCAACTCTCGCCCCTGTGGAGTGGGTGATCAGGAGGCAGCAAGCAAGGTCGAGCTCTGCCCGAACCCGCCAAGGGCAGAGCCCTTGGAACCCTTGAGTCTATGTGACTTCGGTCGTTCAGGAAGGGGGGTATACCCGACGGATCGTTCAACCCGTCGGGTATGCCCCCCTTCCTGAACGACCGAACCGCTTAAACTGATGAGGTCCAGGGGCTCGGCCGTCACGCAGAAGGCGTGCTGACGCACGACGGCGGGTTTGGGCGGAGCCCAATCTTATTTACTGTCTCCCAATCACCCACTCCACCGGGTGGCAGAACGGTGCGGTGGCTGCTAGGGCTTTGGGCAATGGGGTGTTTGGGGGGTGGCCGGCATGGCGCGCTTGCGAATTGGGGTGGCGGGTGGCGGGTATTTTGGCAGGTTCCATGCGTTGAAGGTGGCCGCTTCGAAGCGTGCTGTGTTGTCGGGGGTGTATGACCTCAACCCGGACCGGGCCGAGACGGTGGCGCACGAGGCGGGTGCTATTGGGATGGGGTTTGAGCAGCTGCTGGAGGTGAGTGACGCCATCGTGGTGGCCGCCCCCGCAGAGGCGCATTTCCAACTGGCGGGTGCTGCGTTGCAGGCAGGGCGGCATGTGCTGGTGGAGAAGCCGATCGCAGCGACCCTTGCCGAAGCCGATGGCCTCGCGGCGCTGGCGGTCGAGCAGGGGCTGGTGCTGCAGGTCGGCCATCTGCTGCGCTATTCCGCCGAGCATGGCGCCATCAGCGCGCGGATGCGCCGGCCGCTGTATCTCGATTGCGTGCGCATCGCCCCGTTCAAGCCGCGCGGCACGGATGTCTCGGTGATCCTCGATCTGATGATCCATGACCTCGATCTGGTGCTGTCGCTGGTGGACAGCCCGATCGCCAGCGTCGATGCCGTGGGCGCCCCGGTCGCCAGCGCCCATGAGGACATCGCCAATGCCCGGGTGCGGTTCGAGAACGGCTGCGTCGCCACGATCACGGCAAGCCGCATCTCGCTCAAGACCGAACGCAAGATGCGGCTGTTCAGCCAGGAGGGCTACATGTCCGTCGATTTCGGCGCGCGCAAGCTGATGATGATCGGCCGCGAGCGCGGATTCCCGATCCCCGGCACCAATGGCGGGCGGATGGAGGAGATCACCTGGAAGGAGCACGACGCGCTGGAGGCCGAGCACACGGCCTTTGCCGCGAGCATCCTGGACGGTGCTGCGATCGTGGTGGACGCCCAGGCCGGGAGGCGGGCGCTGGCGGCAGCATTGGCCGTGACAGAATCGATGTCTCAATCGAGAAAAATCGCTGAGCAGCATGGTCTTATCGTGAATAACTAGATCATTTTCGATGGCGTCGTGAATATCGCACCGAATGAGCAACGACACGCGTGTCGTCGTTGACTTTGACCTCGCCAAATGGGGTTGATACGGCCGCGGTGCCGATCAGGCCCGTCAATATCGAGGAGACACGTGATGCGTCAGGCAATTATTTCGGCTGGCTTCGCTCTTCTGCTGTCCGCGGCGCCGGCCTTCGCGGCCGATCGCGATTTCGACCTGGTGAACAACACCGGCTACGACATCAAGTCCGTGTTCATCGACGAGTCCGCCTCGCCGACCTGGACCGACAACGCCATCGACAGCACCATGAAGGATGGCGAGACCGTCCGCATGAAGTTCGGCAAGGGCGATGTCGGCTGCAAGTGGGACATGAAGGTCGTGTTCGCCGACGACAACAGCGCCGCCGTCTGGCACGGCTTCAACCTATGCGAGATCAACACCATCAAGCTGCATTACAATCGCAACACTGACGTCACGACCGCCGTCGTCGAATAATGCACTGACCGAAGGCACGGCCGATGCGCAGCGTCGGTCGTGCCGGTATGCAGGGAAAGGGCTGAGGCATGTCGATCTGGGACGAACGCAAGATCGACTGCCACCACCACGTCATAGATCCGACGCGATTCCCCTACCAGCCGGACACCGCCTATCGCCCCGTGGGCCAGGAGATCGCGCCGGCAGAGCTGCTCTTCGAAGCGTTCCGCGTCTACGGCGTGCAGCACGGCCTGATCGTCGGCACCAATTCAGGCTACGGCACCGACAATTCCTGCATGCTGAACGCCATCGCGCGCAGCGAAGGCCGGCTGAAAGGCATCGCGGTGGTGGCCAACGACATCGACCTCGACGCCCTGGCAGCACTCCAGGCGAAAGGCGTGGTGGGGGTCGCGTTCAATCCGTCCGCCTGGGGCCTCCCGCATTACCGCGATGCCGCCCCGCTGGTCGGCCGTCTCGCCGAGCTCGGCATGTTTCTCCAGCTCCAGACGGAACAGGACCAGATGGTCGGCCTCATGGAGATCATCGGATCCAGCAAGGTCCGCCTGCTGATCGACCATTGCGGCCGGCCAGAAATGGCGCGCGGGGTGAACCAGCCGGGCTTTCAAACCGTTCTGTCCCTGGGGCGCGAGTGCCGCGCCTGGGTCAAGATATCGGGCTACGTGAAGTTCTCCACGACACCATTCCCGCATCCGGACGTTGCGCCGTATCTCGCCGCATTGGTCGAGGCCTTCACCCTGGATCGCTGCCTGTGGGGCTCGGACTGGCCCTATCTGAAGGCCGCCGAGCATTCCGATTTCGGCATGAACCTCGCCCTGATCGCCGACTGGTTCAAAGACCCGCGCGATCGCGCCCGGCTCCTGTGGGAGACGCCGCAGCGACTTTTCGGCTTCTGATGGCGTCGGACATGATATTTGTTCGATCACGCTTGCCAAGTTGGCGAGGGCAAAAATTCCAATGGATCAATAATTCCCCTACAGATCATAGATCGATTTGATCCGTTCATCGGTCGTTCACACGAGCGCGCCATAATACTTGTCATCTGACGCACCAGGCATGGACCGACCGAATGATGGTTCTCTCAAATAGTCTGTCCGGCCGCGGCTCGCTGAACCGCCGCTTGATCGCATTCGTCGCGGCCGCCTGTCTCGCGCTTACCGCACTGGCATCCTTCCAGCGCTGGCGCGCCCATGACGAAAAACTCGCCCAGGCCACCATCGAGACAGCCAACCTCTCGAGGTCGCTCGCTCAGCATGCCCAGGACACATTCTCCGCCGCGGAAACGGTGCTGATCGGCCTGCAGGAGCGCGTCGGCGTCGACGGCACAGGGCCCGCGGCGCTGGAGCGTCTGGCGCGCGTGATGCGCCAGCGCGTGGCGACGATGCCGCAGATCCACGGCCTGTTTCTGTTCGATGCACAGGGCAGATGGCTTGCCAACTCTGTCCCGGGCGCACCGATCGATCTCGACTACGCCGATCGAAGCTATTTCCGCTACCACCGGGACCACACCGACGCCGGCACCCTGGTCGGCGAGCCGGTGCAAAGCAAGGTGGACGGCAGTTGGATCATCATGGTCACAAGACGTCTCAACCATCCGGATGGCAGCTTTGCCGGCGTCATCGATGCCACGATTTCCGTCGATCTGTTCAGGGATTTCTACGATCGGTTCGATATCGGCCAGAAAGGCGTGATCGCGCTCGCCAATGACGACAAGCGCATCCTGGTCAGGCGTCCGTACGATGAGGGCAACTATGGTCGCAGCTTGGCCGGTGGGCCCATATTCTCGAACGTGCAGCCACAATTCGATTCAAGATCGTTCGTCTATGTGAGCATCTTCGACGGCAAGTCGCGCCTGGGAAGCTACAACCGCGTCTCAGGCTTTCCCCTGCTCGTCCTGGTCGGGCGCGACAAGGCCGAGATCCTGGCAGGCTGGTGGCGTGACACGTCTATTTCCGCGGCCCTGGTCGCCGGGATCGTGCTGATCATCGTCACGCTCGGCCGCCGGCTGAGCGCACAGATCGCCGAACAGGAGCGGATCGAGGCGCAGTATCGCCTGCTCGCCGAAAATTCGACCGACGCCATCATCTGCATCGGGCTGGACGGGCGGCGCAGCTACGCCTCGCCATCGTTCTGCACCATGCTCGGCTGGCCGCCCGCCGAGATGCTAGGCATCGCCTGGACGAAGATCGTCCCGCAAGACGACTGGCATATCATTCAAAAGGGCATAGCGGATCTGGGATCCGGCGTGCCCTCGGTCTCCCTCGTCTACCGCTATATCAGGCGGGATGGAACGCCGATATGGGTGGAGATGCGCGCCCGCGCCACCGCTCTGCGGTTGGGCGACGCGGTCGAGATGGTCGCCAACATCCGCGACATCACACGCCAGAAGGCGGCGGAGGACGAACTCGCCCGGGTCAATGCGGAGCTCGAAATCCTCACCCTGACCGACGCATTGACCGGCATCGGCAACCGCCGGCAGTTCGACCTGGTCATCCAGAAGGAATGGACCCGCGCAATGCGCGACGGCCGGCCCTTGGCGCTGCTGATGATCGATGCCGACTGCTTCAAATCCTACAATGACCGCTGCGGCCATCACATGGGCGATGAGTGCCTGAAGGCCATCGCACAAATACTCTCCACATCCATCCGCAGGCCCGCCGATCTGGCCGCGCGCTTCGGCGGCGAGGAATTCGCGGTCATCCTGCCGAACACGCCCGGCCCGGCCGCAGCCGATATCGCGCAAGCCATGCGCAAGAGACTTCAGGACCTTGGGATTCCGCACGACGGCAATCCAAATGGCGTCGCCACGATCAGCATCGGCGTCGCAGTGGACGTACCGGAGCGAGGGTCCGTGTCAGGCGGCTTGATCGTCCGCGCGGACCAGGCGCTCTACCATGCCAAGAATGGTGGCCGGAACCGTGTCGTCCTGGCAGGCCCCACCGACGTCGCCAGGATCGCGGGATGATCTCCGTCTGATCGGACGGGCGTGTGCCTGCCCGAGCATACCTTGCGGTCGGTGGCTATATCTGTCCAACTGCACGCGCTGATGCATTAGAAAGAGAACCCTGTGAAACTGGGGCCGTCACATCTTCGTTGCCCATCTGACGAAGAGTCATGACCGATCTCTTCCAACTGCTGATCTCCGGCATCGCCACAGGCGGCTGCTACGCTCTGGCCGCCCTAGGTTTTACCCTGCTCTGGCAGGCCTCCGGCACCATCAACTTCGCCCTCGGCGAGATGGTCATGCTGCCGGCCTTCATGATGCTGTTCTTCATCCGCGGCGCCGGCCTGCCGCTCGGCATCGCCTTCCTGCTGACCGTCACCGTCTCGATGCTGGTGCTGGGCGTTGGCTTCAAGCGTTTGGTCGTCGATCCGCTCATCCGCCACGGCGTGATCCCGCTGGTGATCGCAACCCTCGGCCTGTCCATCGGCTTCAAGAACCTCGCCCGCGTCGCCTACAGCGCGCAGGTCTTCACCTTCCCCTCGATCTTCCCCGACCAGCTCATCAACCTCGCCGGCGTCCGCGTCTCGGTCGCCGATCTCGGCACACTCGCACTGGCCTGCGGCGTCGCGGTCGGCGTGCAGCTGCTCCTCAACCGCACCCTCACCGGCCGTGCCATGCAGGCCGTCGCCCAGAACCGTGACGCAGCCCGGGTGCTCGGCATCGATGCGGACCGGATGGTGATGTACGCCTTCCTGATCAACGCGGCCCTTGCCGCCCTCACCGCCCTGCTGGTCACGCCGGTGTATCTGGCGAAGTTCGACATGGGGGACGGGCTGGGCGTGAAGGCGTTCTACGCCGCCATCATCGGCGGCTTCAGCAGCAGCCGCGGCGCCCTGCTCGGCGGCGTGCTGGTCGGCGTGCTGGAGAACCTGGTCGGCGCCTATATCTCGCCCGGCTACAAGGACGGCGTGGCCTTGCTGCTGTTTTTGGTGGTGATCGTGTTCCGCCCGGAAGGCTTGCTCGGCCAGCCCCAGGCACGACGGGTATGACGCTTCCGCGAATCCTCCGGTGGGGCGCCCTGGCGATCGCGATCGCAGCACTCTGGCTGCTGCCGACCACGCTCAAAAGCTACGGCATCTACATCCTCACCCTTTGGTGCGTGTACGTGATCGCCGGCCTCGGCCTCAATCTCACTGTCGGTTACGCCGGCCAGATCTCGCTGGGGCAGGCGGGCTTCCTCGGCATCGGCGCCTACACCGCCGCCCTGCTCGCCAAGCTCGGCGTCTCCTATTTGCTCATCGTCCCGGCCAGCGCGTCCTTGTGCTTCGCCATCGGCATTGGCCTCGGCTTCCCCGCATTGCGGGTCCAGCACCACTACCTCGCGTTTGCCACCCTCGGCTTCAACATGCTGTGCTTCCTCGTCTTCCGCAACGAAGACTGGCTGACCGGCGGCACCTTCGGCATCAACGACATCCCCCGCCCAGTGCTGTTCGGCTACCGCATCACCCGCGCCGCCGATTTCTACCAGCTCACCCTCGTCATGATGATCGCTCTCGCCGCTCTCATGGCGCTGTTGCTCCGCTCCCCCTGGGGCCGCGCGTTCGCCGCCTTGCGTGACAACCCGATCCGCGCCGAAAGCGTGGGCATCAGCACGACATTCTACACGCTCATGGCGTTTGCGATCGGCGCAGCCTTCGCGGGTGTCGCCGGCGCCCTGTTCGCGCCCTTGGTCGGCTTCATCGAGCCCGCCTCCTTCACCGTCACCAACTCGCTCGCCATGCTGCTGATGGTGATCGTCGGCGGCTCCGGCCGCTTTTTCGCCCCCGCCATAGGCGCCGTCATCGTGGTGCTCCTCCCCGAATGGCTGCGCTTCGCAGCCGACTGGTATCTCGCCGTGTTCGGGTTCCTCATCGTCGTCATGATGGTCTGGCTCCCCGGCGGCCTGCTCTCCCTGCCGGACCGGATCGCCCGCCGATGACGTCCGACACGATGACCGCCCTTCTGGACGTCGCCGACATCCGCAAATCCTACGGCGCCATCAAGGCGGTGGACGGCGTGAGCCTCACCGTCGCCGCAGGCGAGATCCTCGGCGTGATCGGCCCCAACGGCAGCGGCAAGACAACCCTCTTCAACACCATCCTCGGCCAGGTCGCCCCCAATTCCGGCCGCGTGCTGTTCGAGGGTGAGGACATCACCGGCCTGCCATCCCTCCGCCTCGCCCGCCGGGGCATCGGCCGCACCTTCCAAAGCCTCCAGGTCTTCGGCCGCCTCTCAGTGCGCGACAACCTGATCGCCGCCGGCCAGGAATTCCTGGACACCGCCACCCAGCGCCTGTTCGCAAAGCCCGACGCCGGCCTTGGTTCGCGCGCCGACGAGATGATCGCCCTGTTCAATCTCGGCCACGTCGCCAAACGCGAGGCCGGCCGCCTGTCCTACGGCCAGCAGAAACTCGTCGACATCGCCATGGCCTTCATGCCCGCCCCCCGCCTGGTCCTGCTCGACGAACCCTGCGCCGGCGTGAACCCCGCCCTGATCGAGGAGCTGCTCGGCCTCCTCCTGCGCCTCAATCAAGACCAGGGCGGCAGCTTCATCGTCATCGAGCACAATATGGACTTCGTCATGCGCCTGTGCGGCCGCGTCATCTGCATGGCCCAGGGCGCCGTTCTCGCCGAAGGCACGCCAGACCAGATCCGCGCCAACAAGGCGGTGCTGGAGGCCTATCTCGGTGACTGACCTCATCTCCTTCGACACCGTCACCGCCGGCTACGGCAGCCTGATGATCCTCAACGGCCTCAGCTTCGCTGCGGGCACCGGCCAGATCACCCTCGTCATCGGCCCAAACGGTGCGGGCAAATCCACCGTTCTGAAAACCTTCTTCGGC
>CAIQQQ010000495.1 GCA_903873995.1 uncultured Rhodospirillales bacterium | reverse complement strand
GGGTGGTGTCGTCTGGCAGGGCGTCGAGGAAGGGGCGGAGGCTGGTGCCGGTGGCCCATTGCATGACGGCGTCTTCGCCGGCGAGGGCGTGGTGGTAGATGGTTTCCCAAAGATCGAGGGCTTTGGTGCTGGGGCGCAGCAGGTCCCAATACGATCGCGGGTCGAGGATGGCGGGGACGGGTGCGACGGTGGCGAGCTGCTCGGCCCAGGGGCCGGCGGCGGCGGTCTCGGGAATGAGGGTTCGAAACGGGGCGTCGTGCATCAGCGGCATCTGCATCGCGAGCACGCCGCCTGGCGCGAGCAGGCTCAGCAGCCGGGGCAGCAGGGTCTCGTGATCCCCAAGCCAATGCAGGGCGGCGTTGGAATAGATGATGTCGGGCGCCTTGGCCGGGGTCCAGGTGGCGATGTCGGTCTGGATAAACGTGGCGTTGGGCATATTGGCTCTGGCGCGGTCAAGCATGGCTGCGGAGGCATCGATCCCGGTGATGCCGGCGTGCGGCCAGCGCTGGGCGAGCAGGGCTGTCACGTTGCCAGGCCCGCAGCCGAGATCGACGATGGTCGCCGCCCCCGGGTGATCGAGCCGCGCCAGCAGGTCCCGCGCCGGGCGCAGGCGCTCATCGCCAAAGCGCAGATACTGCGCCGGATCCCAGCCTGGATGCCGGTCTTGCGCAACCTGGGGCAGGGTGGCGGCCACGATATCGAGCCTTTGGCCCATGGCGCGGCGCAGCACGGTGGTTGCAACGTCCACAGACTGCCCGATCAGGGTGGCGGACCGCACGACGGACGGATCGGCGTGGCTTTGAAGCCGCTCAGCCACCAGCATGGCGGTTGTCAGCGCGCCGCGCAGATCGTGCCCGAGCCGCTTGATCTGTTCCTCGTCCATCGCATCCATTTGGGCCTCGCCCTTCTTTTGAAAGACGATGCCGTGTCCCGGCCGCCCCCGCAACCGCGCGCGATGGTTGACGGGGAGAGGATGGCACCCGTATAAGCCCCCTCCGCGACGGACCGACCACGGTCCTTTGCCGGGCTGTTGCAAGCCCACCCAGTTGCAAGTCCACTCAGTTGCAAGCCCACTCAGTTGCAAGCCCACTCAACAGATGTGAAGCCGGAGTTTCGCCGTGAAGCGTACGTATCAACCATCCAAGCTCGTGCGCAAGCACCGCCACGGCTTCCGCGCCCGCATGGCGACTGTCGGCGGCCGCAAGGTTCTGGCCAACCGCCGCGCCAAGGGCCGTGCGAAGCTCTCTGCCTGAGACGACAGGATTTGGTGGCGTGACAGCGCCAGCGCCGCAGCGATTGAAGCGGCGGGCAGAGTTTCTGCGGGCCGCGGCCAAAGGCCGTAAGGCTGCCGTTCACGGTCTGGTGCTGCAGGCGCTGCCGCGTGACGATGGCGGCCCAGCTCGGATCGGCTTCACGGTGACGAAGAAGGTCGGCAACGCGGTGATCCGCAATCGCACCCGCCGCCGCCTCAAGGAGGCCGCGCGGCTGCTCCTGCGCGAGCGAACCATCGAAAACGTCGATCTCGTGCTGATCGGCCGGGACGCCACCCGCGCCCGCCCCTTCACGCAGCTGATGGACGATCTGTCTCGCGCGCTGGCCAAGGTCGGCCTGTGATGGCTGTCGCCACGTCCGCGATGGTCGCCCTGGTACGGACCTATCAATGGACGATCCGCCCCGTGATCGGCGCCAACTGCCGTTTCGAGCCGAGTTGCAGCCACTATGCGATCGATGCGATGCGCGCGCATGGCGCCGTGCTGGGATCAGGGCTTGCGGTGCGGCGCATTCTGCGCTGCAACCCCTGGAACGAGGGGGGCCTCGATCCCGTGCCCCCGCCAACTTCCTCAAAAGGCCGGACGGCACCCTGATGGACCAGAAACGCCTGTTGCTCGCGGTCGCCCTGTCGGTCGCGATCCTGCTCGGCTTCCAGCTGCTGCTGCCCAAGTCGGCGCCGCGCCCGGAGGCCGTGCAGACAGCGCAAACCACGCAACCCGCCCCCGCGGCCAGCATCGCTGCGAGCGCCGCCGGCGGCACCGCCTCGTCCGCGCCCGCCGACCAGGGGTCAGACGAAATCGCCACCCTGCGCGACGCCCCGCGCGTCACGTTCGACGCGCCACGCCTCCAGGGCAGCATCAGCCTCCTCGGCGCGCGGCTGGACGATCTCGTGCTGCGTGACTACCGCGAGACGACCGAGCCCGACAGCCCGCTCGTCCGCCTGCTCGAGCCGCGCCACGAGGCGCAGCCCTATTACGTGCAGTTCGGCTGGACCGCGGCCGCCGGCACCAACGTGCAGCTGCCGGACAACTCCACCCTCTGGACGGCCGCTGGCAAGCTGTCCGCCTCCAGCAGACTGACGCTGTCCTGGCAGAACCCCACCGGCCAGCTCTTCGAAATCATCCTCGGGCTTGACGCCGACTATATGTTCACCGCCGAGCAGAAGGTGACCAACACCGGCACGGACGCGCTCGGCCTATACCCCTACGCCCGCATCCGGCGCGATTACACGCCGCTGACAGCCGGCTACTACATCCTTCATGAAGGTCTGATCGGCGTTGTCGATGGCCGCCTGAAGGAGATGAAATACACCGAGGCCAAATCCGAGGGCGACAAGAAGGCCGGCCTCGCGTTTGACGGCACAAGCACCGGCGGCTGGGCCGGCATCACCGACAAATACTGGCTGACCGCCCTCGTTCCCGACCAGACGGTGCCGACGGTGACGGCCTATCGCCACATCAACGACAAGGGTGACCACTACCAGGTGGACATCGTCTCGAAGGACCCGCTGGCCGTTCCCGCCGGCGCCACGGCCTCGCGCACCACGCGCCTGTTCGCCGGCGCCAAGGAGGTCCATCTGCTGGACCGCTACGAGAGCGCGATCCCGGTGCCGAGCTTCGACAAGGCGGTGGATTTCGGCTGGTTCTACTACGTCACCAAGCCGTTCTTCTACGCGATCGACTTTCTCAACGGCCTGCTCGGCAATTTCGGCCTCGCCATCATGGCGTTCACTCTGCTGCTGAAGCTGCTGTTCTTCCCGCTCGCCAACAAATCCTATCGCTCCATGAGCAAGATGAAGCTCCTGGGCCCGAAGATCGCCGAGCTGCGCGAGCAGTACAAAGAAGAGCCGCAGAAGCTGCAATCCGC
>CAIQQQ010000494.1 GCA_903873995.1 uncultured Rhodospirillales bacterium | reverse complement strand
CGCCGCCACCTCCGCGATCGCCGCCACCAGCCCGGTGCGCACCGCCACGGACAGGGCGTTGACCGGCGGGTGATCGACGATGATCACGCCGATATCGTCATGGCGTTCAAGACGGACGAGGTTTGACATGGTGGCTCCGGTATTTCCGCGCGATCATCGTCGCGTTGCTGGGCGGCAGTGAACGACGGGCGCGCGCAAACCGCAATCCAGGGAGAGGGCGATGACGACAACCGAGCAGATCGTGGCGGAAGAGGGGGCCGAGACCGACCTCAGCCAGGACATGAGCTACGGCGACTATCTGCATCTGGACGCATTGCTGGCCGCCCAGCACCCGCTCTCGCCCACCCATGACGAATTGTTGTTCATCATCCAGCACCAGACCAGTGAGCTGTGGATGAAGCTTCTGCTGCACGAGCTGCATGCCGCCATCGTCCGCATCGGGGCGGACGACCTTGCCCCCGCGTTCAAGATGCTCACCCGCGTCACCCGCATCATGGAGCACCTCGTCGGTGCCTGGACGGTGCTGACCACCATGACGCCACCCGAATTCACCGCCATGCGCGACTACCTTGCCAAATCCAGCGGCTTTCAGAGCGCCCAATACCGCTGCATCGAGTTTGCGCTCGGCAACAAGAACGCCGCCATGCTCAAGCCACACCGCCACCGGCCGGACGTGCTGGCCCATGTCGAGACGGTCTATCGCGCGCCATCCATCTACGACGAAGCCCTGCGCCTTTTGGCCCGCCGCGGCCTCGCCGTGCCCGACAGCCACATCGACCGCGACTGGACCCGGCCCTACGAAGCCAACGACGCGGTCGAGGCGGCCTGGCTGGTTGTCTATCGCGACCCCGAGACGCATTGGGACCTCTACCAGCTCGGCGAAAAGCTCACCGACATCGAGGACGCGTTCCGCCTCTGGCGCTTCCGCCATGTCACAACCGTCGAGCGCGTGATCGGCTTCAAGCGCGGCACCGGCGGCACCGGCGGCGTCACCTATCTCCGCCGCATGCTCGACGTGGTGCTGTTTCCCGAGCTGTGGCGCCTGCGCACCGACCTCTGACCGATCACTCGGCCAGCGCGCGCATCACCGTGGCCAGATCGGCCTTGCCCTCGAAGCCGATCCCCGGCAGCTCGGGCATCACGATATGCCCGTCCGCAACCGAAACCCCGTCCGGAAAGCCGCCATAAGGCTGGAACAGGTCCGGATAGCTCTCATTGCCCCCCAGCCCCAGGCCGGCCGCGATATTCAACGACATCTGATGCCCGCCATGCGGAATGCAGCGCTGAGCCGACCACCCCGCCTCGCCCAGCACTCCAAGCGTGCGCTGGTATTCGCACAGCCCATAGCTCAGCGCGCAGTCGAAC
Organism: uncultured Rhodospirillales bacterium; assembly: GCA_903873995.1. GTDB lineage: Bacteria > Pseudomonadota > Alphaproteobacteria > Acetobacterales > Acetobacteraceae > CAIQQQ01. The sequence continues at coordinate 2,433 of CAIQQQ010000494.1, read as the reverse complement.
TGCAGCCAGTCCCGGTCCGGCCGCATCCCGCCATAGCGGAGCAGGTTGCGCGCATCCTGGTGGCTGAACAGGTTCTCCCCGGTCGCCATCGGGCCGGGATAGAACGCGCCGAGGGCTGACTGAAGCTGGTAGTCCAGCGGATCGCCCGCCTCCTCGTACCAGAACAGCGGATAGTCGCGCAGTATCTTCGCATACGCGATAGCCGTCTCCAGATCGAATCGCCCATTGGCGTCCACCGCCAGCCGCGCGTTGCCGATCTCGGCCAGCACCGCCTCGATCCGCGCCCGGTCCTCCGCGATGGAGGCCCCGCCGATCTTCATCTTCACCACGTTGTAGCCGCGCGCCAGATACGACCGCATCTCCGCCCGCAGCGCGTCGTTGTCCTTGCCGGGATAATAATACCCGCCGGCCGCATAGACGAACACACGCGGATCGGCCACGCGCCCGTGCCGCTCCGCCAGCAGCCGGAACAGCGGTCGCTCCGCGATCTTCGCCACCGCATCCCAAATCGCCATGTCGAGCGTGCCGACCGCCACCGAGCGCTCGCCATGCCCGCCCGGCTTCTCATTGGCCATCATCACAGCCCAGCAGGCATCCGGATCGAGGTTGTGCCCGGTTCCGTCCAGCAACGCCTCCGGTTCCGCCCCCAGCAGCCTTGGCGCGAACCGCTCGCGGATCAGCCCGCCCTGGCCATAGCGCCCGTTGGAGTTGAAGCCATAGCCCACCACCCGCCGGGCACCCGCCTGCACCACCACGGCCACCAGGCTCGTCGTCATCTTGGTGAAATCGATATAGGCGTTTCTGATCGGCGAGGCGATCGGCTGCGTGATCTCACGTACATCCACAATCCGAACCAACATCATCACCCCCTCAACTCTGCTCCATTCTCTCAGCCGCGCCCGTCCTGCGCCAGGGGGTGAGGAAATTCTTGACTTTGTTGCGCTGCACACGTAAAACAACATCGCGCCTTGACGTGGTTCTGTGCGCTGCCAGCCGGGAAAGACTTCCACCCCGGCGCCGGACGATCCCAGGTAGCCCTTTTCACTCTTCAATCTGCGCCGGCCCGCGGTCCTGCTGACCGCATCCGACGCGTCGCTTCCATGGGAATGTTCCCTGGATCGTGCGATGCGTTGTCACGCGAGAGTATTCCATGACGTTCGAACAACTCGGGCTCTGCCCGCCGCTGCTCAAGGCGCTTGCCGCCGAGGGCTACACCACCCCCACCCCCATCCAGCTCCAGGCCATCCCCCACGCCATGAGCGGGCGCGATGTCCAGGGCATCGCCCAGACCGGCACCGGCAAGACCGCGGCCTTCGCACTCCCCATTCTCCACCGCCTCGCAGCCAACCCGCGCCACGCGGGCCCGGGCGGCTGCCGCGTCCTCGTCCTCTCCCCCACCCGTGAGCTCGCCAGCCAGATCGCGGACAGCTTCCGCGCCTACGGCAAGTTCATGAAACTCACCTCCACCGTCATGTTCGGCGGCGTCCCCAAAGGCCGCCAGGCCCGCGCCATGGCCGGCGGCGTCGATGTCCTCGTCGCCACCCCCGGCCGTCTGATGGACCATATGCAGGATCGCACCGTCCGCCTCGACAGCGTCGAGATCCTTGTGCTCGACGAAGCCGACCACATGCTCGATCTCGGCTTCATCGTGCCGATCCGCCGTATCGTCACCACCATCCCAAAGAACCGCCAGACGCTGTTCTTTTCCGCCACCATGCCCTCCGAGATCGGCGGCCTGGCCGGCGCGATGCTGAAAGACCCCGCCCACGTCGCCGTCACGCCGGTGGCCACCACCGCCGAGCGCGTCGAGCAGCATGTCATCATGCTCGAAACCTCCAAAAAGCGCGCCGTGCTGTTCGACCTGCTGATGGGCCCCGCCAAAGGCCGCACCCTGGTGTTCACCCGCACCAAGCACGGCGCCGATCGCGTCGTCCGCTATCTCGAAGAATCGGGCCTGCCCGCCGCCGCCATCCACGGCAACAAAAGCCAGGGCCAGCGCGAGCGTGCCCTGTCTGACTTCCGCTCCGGCAAATGCCGCGTGCTGATCGCAACCGACATCGCCGCCCGCGGCATCGATGTGGACGGCGTCACCCACGTCATCAACTACGACCTGCCGAACGTTCCGGAAAGCTACGTCCACCGCATCGGCCGCACCGCGCGCGCCGGCGCCACGGGCGTTGCCATCAGCCTGTGCGACGGCGAAGAACGCGCCTTCCTGCGCAATATCGAGAAATTGATCCGCGCCAAGGTGCCCACCATGACCCCACCTGGCCAGGCCCCCATCGAGACGCGTGCCAAAGCGGCTTGAAGAAAGGCCAGGGCTCTGCCCTGGACCCGCCAAGGGGCCGAGCCCCTTGGAACCTCATGGGTTTAAGTAATTCGGTCCTGTGAGAGAGGGCCATACACGACGGATCGATCAACCCGTCGTGTATG
>CAIQQQ010000493.1 GCA_903873995.1 uncultured Rhodospirillales bacterium | reverse complement strand
TCGTGCGCGCCCTCGCCGATCCCCAGGATCAACGCGCCGAAGGTGGCGGCACTCAGCATGGCGCCAATCCCGTCGAACCGATGGCCGGTCCGCGGGCTTTCCGGCAGCACCCGAAAAGCAACACAAAGCGCCATCAGCCCCACCGGCACATTCACCGCGAACAGCCAGGGCCAGGCCGCGAACGACAGGATACCCGCCGCCACCGTGGGACCGGCGGCCGTGGAGACACCGACGGTCAGCGCGTTGAACCCGAGCCCGCGGCCCAGCGCGCGGCTGGGGTAGATGAAGCGGATCAACGCCGTGTTCACACTCATGATCCCGCCCGAGCCCAGCCCCTGCAGCGCCCGCGCCGCCGTCAGCTGCGGCAGGGTCGTGCTCAGCGCGCACAGCAGCGACGCCACCGCGAACAGCGCCACGCCCCCCAGATAGACCCGCCGATAGCCATGGATCTCGCCCAGCGACGCCAGCGGCAGCAGCGACATCACCACCGCCAGCTGATACGCGCTCACCACCCACACCGACGCCGCCGGAGACGTGTTCAGATCCCGCGCAATGGTCGGCAACGCGGTGTTGGCAATCGACACATCCAGCGACGCCATGCCGACGGCCAACGCGATAGCCAGAATGGCCCACAGACGGCGGTTGGGCGGAAGACCGTCCTGGACAGGCAATTCAGACATGCCCCCACCATCCCCCCACGCAGCCACCGCGTCCAGTGGGGGCAAGCCAGGCCAGGGGGCTCTGCCCTGGCCTGGCTTTCAGCAGCTGGGCCCGGTCTCCTGGGTGCGATCTAGGGAGAACAGCGGGCGCAGCTTCACGCCGATCCAGCTGCCGGCCAGGGCGAGGGCCATCCAGGCCCAGCCGGACAGGCTGCCGGTGCCGATGGCGCTGAAATAGGCGCCGATGTTGCAGCCATTGGCGAGCCTGGCGCCGTAGCCCATCGCCATGCCGCCGATGAGGGCGCCGAGCCAGGGGCGCAGGCTGCCGCCGAGGCGGGGCTGGAACACGCCGGCGATTGCGGCGGCGAGGATGGCGCCGAGCAGGATGGCGGCATCCATGATCGAGGTAACGTCGAGCGACGTGGCCTTATCGATGGCGGAGATCGTGTTGGCGGGGTGGGCGAAATACGTCCAGGTCCGGGCGTCGATGCCGATCTCGGTGAACAGCTTCGCACCCCACAGGGCGAAGGCCGAGGTCTCGCCCCAGGGCTTGCCGGCAAGGACAAGTGTTGCGGCGTTGAGGACGGCGAGAACGAGGCCGCCGATCAGCAGGGTGCGGGGCACCGGGGCTCGGGCGTTGCGGCCGGCAACGACCCAGACGATGGCAAGCACGGTGAGCTGCAGCGCGATCGCCGGGCCGAAGCCGACCAGGCTTTGCAGCGTGGCGCTGTCAAAGGATGGCAGGCTCCACCAGAATCCCATGCTCCAGGCGCCAAGCGCCGAGCCGATGACGAAGCCGGCGAGCGTGCCGATCAGCTTGGCGTTGCCGCCGCCCAGCGCGAACAGGGTGCCGGACGCGCAGCCGCCGCCGACCTGCATGCCGGCGCCGAACATCAGCGCGCCGACGGCAAAGCCGATGCCGATTGGCGTGGCGCCGGCGTGGAGCCCGATGCCGCCGACATGGCCGAGCGCCAGCAGTGGCAGCATCAGAAGTGTGGCCAGTGCCAGCATCAGCGCGTGCGCCTGAAACCCCGCGGCGTCCCCCCATTGCACCAGCGCGCGGAACGCCGAGGCGAACCCAAAGCTTGACCGCAGCAGGGCCGCGCCAATCAGACCGCCGACCAGCGCCAGGGCCGCGAACCGCCATTGGCCGCCCGGCTGTGCCCAGACCGCAAGCGCCAGGGCCGTGAGGAGGCCGGCTGCGACCGTTCCCACGATCGCATTTAGGGTTTTGCGATTGACTCTTGGGGACAGCACAAAGTCGGTAAGTACCTGGTCGGACATCAACGAACACTCCGCGTGGCAACATCTCTCATCACGAAATATCATCGTGAATTAGGAAAATCACAAGAAAGATCGTGTATGGGCCGGTTGCATCGCTGCCGCGCTGCCGCGCTGACCCATCGCCCCATTCTTCCATCGCCTTGTCTCAGCGCAGCCCCGCCTGTTACACGCTGGGCGCAGTCACGACATTACGGATCCCATGACCGACGATCTTGAGCGGCTGAAGACAGACACTTTGGCGGCCCTTTCCGAGGCGTCCGACCTGCGGGCCTGGGATGCCATCCGGGTGGGCGTGCTCGGCAAGAGCGGCAGTCTGACCACGATGCTCAAGGAGCTTGGGCGCGCGGCGCCGGAGGAACGCAAGGCACGAGGAGCAGCACTCAACGTGCTGAAGGGCGAGCTGTCGGCTGCGATCGATGGGCGCCAGGCGACGCTGGAGGCGGCGGCGCTGGAGGCGCGGCTGCAGACCGAGCGGCTGGATGTCTCCTTGCCGCCGCAGCCACGCGCGCAGGGGCTGATCCATCCGATCTCGCGGACCATGGAGGAGATGGCGGCAATCTTCGGCGCCATGGGCTTTGCCATTGGCGAGGGGCCGGACATCGAGGACGACTGGCGGAATTTCGGCGCGCTCAACATTCCCGCCCATCATTCCGCGCGTGAGGACATGGACACGTTCTATGTGCCGCCCGGTGAGGGCGAGACACGGCGGCGCGTGCTGCGGACGCATACCTCGCCGATGCAGGTCCGCTCGATGCTGACGCGGGAGCTGCCGTTCCGGGTGATCGTGCCGGGGCGCACCTATCGCGCCGATCATGACGCGACGCACAGCCCGATGTTTCATCAATGCGAAGGCCTGGTGCTCGGACGCGACATCACGTTGGCCCATCTCAAGGGCTGTCTGATCGACTTCCTGCGGGCGTTCTTTGGCGTGGCCGATCTGCCGGTGCGCTTTCGGTCGAGCTATTTCCCGTTCACCGAACCGTCCATGGAGGTGGATATCGGCTGGTCGCGCAAAACCGGCGAGATCGGCGGCGGGACGGACTGGCTGGAGATTTTGGGCAGCGGGATGGTGCAGCCCAAGGTTCTCGCCAATTGCGGCATCGATCCGCGGGAATGGCAGGGATTTGCGTTCGGCATGGGGATCGAGCGGGTGACGATGCTGAAATACGGCATTCCCGATCTGCGGCCGTTCTATGAAAGCGATCTGCGCTGGCTACGTCACTACGGGTTCAATCCGCTGGCGCCCGTGATGCTGCATGAGGGGGTCTGAGCCATGAAGTTCACGCTCTCCTGGCTGCGCACGCATCTTGAGACCGGCGCCACGCTTGAGACGATCACCGAGACGCTGACGCGGATCGGGCTGGAGCTGGAGGGGGTGGAGGATCGCGGGGCGGCCTTGGCGCCGTTCCGGATCGTGCATGTGATCGAGGCTGTGCAGCACCCGAATGCGGATCGGCTGCGGGCCTGTAAGGTGGACACCGGGGACGGCATCGTCTCGGTGGTGTGCGGGGCGCCCAATGCGCGAACGGGGATGAAGGCGGTGCTGGGCTCGCCTGGCGCCTTCGTGCCGGGGCTGGGGATCACCTTGAAGGTGGGCGAGATCCGCGGCGTGAAATCCGAAGGGATGATGTGCAGCTATCGCGAGCTGGGCCTCGGCGAGGATCATGAGGGCATCATCGACCTGCCGGACGATGCGCCGGTGGGGATGTCCTATGCCGCCTATGCCGGGCTTGATGATCCGGTGATCGAGATTTCCGTCACGCCCAACCGCGGCGATGCGCTGTCGGTGCGCGGCGTGGCGCGCGATCTGGCGGCGGCGGGGGTGGGCACGTTGCGGCCGTTCGCGCCGGAGCCGGTGGTGGGGGCGTTTGCCTCGCCGTTGGGGTGGGTGACGCGCAGCGAGGTGTGCCCCTGGGTGCTGGGGCGGGTGGTGCGGAACGTGAAGAACGGGCCGAGCCCGGGATGGCTGCAGGCGCGGCTGACCTCGATCGGGCTGCGGCCGATCAACGCGCTGGTGGACATCACCAATTTCTTCACGATCGATCTGGGCCGGCCCCTGCATGTGTTCGATGCCGACAAGATCAGTGGGTCCACGCTGACGTTCCGGCCGGGCGCGGGGGAGAGCTTCCGGGCGCTGAACGGCAAGGATTACACGGTGCGCGCCGAGGATTGCGTGATCGCCGATGCGGCCGGTGTGCAGTCGCTGGCGGGCGTGATCGGCGGCGAGGCCACCGGGTGTGACGAGCACACCACACGCGTGTTCATTGAATGCGCGTATTTCGATCCCGTCCGCATCGCGCTGTCCGGCCGGCATCATGGTGTTGCGTCTGACGCACGGAGCCGGTTCGAGCGCGGGATCGATGCTCAGCTGATGCCGTCTGCACTCGATGCCGCCACCCGGATGGTGATGGAGCTGTGCGGCGGCGAGCCGGGAGCGCTGGCCGAGGCCGGCGCCGAACCTGGCTGGCGGCGGACGGCCACCCTGCGCTTCGCCCGCGTGGCGGGGCTGGGCGGGATCGATGTGGCACCGGACGACCAAATCGACGCACTGGAGCGGCTGGGTTTCACCGTGGCGTCGCGCGACGACGCGGGCGTGACGGTGACCGTGCCGGCTTGGCGCAACGACGTGGCAGCCGGCACACCGCTGGAGCCCTACGCCCAGCTTGCGCCGGCGGTTCTGGCCGCCGTGACCGAGGGCGCGCGGGTGATCGAGCCGGAGACGGACCTTATCGAGGAAATCCTGCGCCTGCGCGGGCTGGACAGCATTCCGCCGGTCTCGCTGCCGGTGGATCATGCGATCCCGCAGGCAACGCTCACGCCGGCACAGGCGCGGCGCGCCTTGGCGCGGCGCGTGCTCGCCGGCGCGGGCATGGCCGAGTGCGTGACGTTCAGCTTCCTGCCGCAGGCCACAGCCGCTCTGTTCGGGCATGCGCCGGCGAGCCTCACCCTGGGAAACCCGATCGCCTCCGATCTTGACCAGATGCGGCCGACGGCGGTGGCCACTCTGGCGATGGCCGCCGCCCGCAACGCCGCGCGGGGCACAGGTGCTGTCGCCCTGTTTGAAATCGGGCCGCATTTCGTCGGCAGCTCCGAGGACGCGCAGCCGATGCGGGCCGCCGGTCTGCGCGCGGGCGTCCCCGTGCGGCATTGGAACGGCGCCGGCGCACCCACCGCGATGGGCGCGAAGGCTGATGCGCTGTCCGTGCTGGCAGCCCTCGGCGTGCCGATGGACGCCCTGTCTGTCACGACGGACGCACCCGGCTTCTATCATCCCGGCCAGTCCGGCCAGGTGCGCCAGGGGCCCCGGACCGTGCTCGCCACCTTCGGCGCGCTGCATCCGCGCGTGCTGGCGGCGCTAGACCTGCCCGGCCCCGCGGTGGCGTTCGAGATCCATCTCGATGCCATTCCCGATCCGAAGCGTCGCAAGAAATCGCTGCCGGATCTGCCAGCGTTTCAGCCGGTGACGCGCGACTTCGCGTTCGTGGTGGATGCGGCGACGCCGGCGGAGACCGTGCTGCGCGCCGCGCGGGGGGCCGAGCGCAACCTCATCGCCGGCGTGTCGCTGTTCGATGTGTATGAGGGTGACAAGCTAGAGCCCGGCCGGAAGTCGCTGGGCATCGAGGTGGTGCTGCAGCCACGCGAGCGGACGTTGACCGATGCCGAGATCGAGACCGTCTCCGCCAAGGTAGTGTCCGCGGTGGCGAAGGCTACGGGAGGGGTATTGCGGTGACGATCGAGACAATCGAGCAGCTCGAAGCCATTTACGGCAGGTACGACACGATCGGCGAGGCCTCCACCGTGAAGGTGGTGGACAGGCTGATCCCGTCCTACCGCGCCTATATCGAGGCCTCGCCCTTCGTTGCGTTGGCGACCATCGGGCCGGAAGGGCTCGACTGTTCGCCGCGCGGCGACGAGCGCGGGTTTGTGCGGATCGCCGATGACACCACGCTGATGATGCCCGACCGGCGCGGCAACAACCGGGTGGATTCGCTGCGCAACATCGTGCGCGATCCGCGCGTCGCTTTGCTGTTCCTCATTCCCGGCTCGGGTACCACGTTTCGCGTCAACGGCCGCGCCCATATCAGCGCCGAGCCCGCTTTGCTCGCGAGCTTTGCCGTGGACGGCAAGGCGCCGCGCTCGGTGATCGTGATCGCGATCGAGGAGATGTATTTCCAGTGCGCCCGCGCCATCGTGCGATCGGAGCTGTGGAATCCGAAGCACTTCGTTAACGCCGCGAGCCTGCCCACACCGGGCGCGGTGCTGGCGGAGCTGAGCGAGCAAAGGGTCGGCGGCCCTGACTATGACAAGGCCTGGCCGGCGCGCGCTGCAGCCTCGTTGTGGTAGGAGAATAGCCTTTGACGCGAAACGGGGCGGTGTCTCGCGGCTCCGCCCCGTTTCGTCAGCCTTTGGCGTTGCTTACTCCAGTCGCTCGCCGTGCAGCACGATGTCGAGGTCATCGCGCTCTTCCTCCGGCGTGACTTTCAGGCCGACGATCAGATCGACCGATGCCGCCGATGCCATGGACGCCAAACGCATCGAGGCTGTCGTCATAGCCCAGCGCGTGCTTGTGCGATGTTGCGCCGCCGAAACATAGCACGCCGGCCGCGAGGCCGATCGCGATGGCAGCACCTGGTGCGACGAAGCCCGATGCCGGCGTGATCGCCACGAGCCCCGCAACGGCACCGGAGATCGCGCCGAGCACGGACGGCTTGCCCTTGGTGGCCCATTCCGCGAACGTCCAGCCGATCGCAGCTGCCGCAGTTGCGATCTGCGTGACCAGCATCGCCATCGAGGCATGCGCATCAGCAGCGACAGCGGAGCCGGCGTTGAAGCCGAACCAGCCCACCCACAGCAGCCTCGCGCCGATCACAGCCATGGGATGGTTGGAAGGCGCCATGTTGTCGACGCCATAGCCCATGCGCTTGCCCATCACGAGCGCAAACACGAGGCCCGCGATGCCCGCGTTGATATGCATAACCGTGCCGCCGGCGTCGCCGGCTGCCCCAGGCAGGCCGAACACGCCGGCGCCTAGAGCGTGATGACCGGGGGTGGAATCACCGAGATGTCTGAATCACGCGATAAAACAAAGGACTAGATCGGGATGGCGTCGCCTAACAGACGTCATCCCGATCTAGTGTCGTGATTCTGAAATTCGCAGGGCGAATTTCAGAATCAGTCGACACGAGAAACAATAGGTTAGTGGCCCGCTTTACCAGGAACT
>CAIQQQ010000492.1 GCA_903873995.1 uncultured Rhodospirillales bacterium | reverse complement strand
GCCGTGCGCTCGCTCCGTTCCGAAACAGCGGCTGAGCCGCACCCGATGCATTCCGTCAACCCGCCCTCCCTCGGCGCGGCCCTATACCCACACGCGATGAAACTGAACAGAGTGGCGCGAGCGCTGACGGAACCGGCCTTGTTGAGCGCAACCTCGCTGACGAGCTCTTGGAACCCGTCGCGGGTGATCGCGCTGGATCCTGATTTGCCGAGATCGCAATCGATGACGTGGATCCGCTCGGCGGGCCAGCCGGATGCCGTGGCACGTTCGCGCAGTGCGTACTGCCTCTGCGTGCTTTCACCGTTCTCGGCCACCTGGCGTAGCGTCGACTGGCGAACATACAGATAGGCGTCGCGCCGGAGATGATCGGCGGTGATCTTGATGTCAGGCAAAGGTGGCCTCCGTGCTGAGTGCGACGACAAGGCTGGCGAGTAGGACAGTGAGTTCATTCCTCGCAGCGTCGGCAGGGGCTGGCGGCCGATGCACGGCGGCCATGGAAGGCGGAAGGACTGGCGTCTCGTGGGCGGCCTTCACCCAAGCCGCCATGCCTTCACGCCGCATGGTGGCCAATCCGGCATCCCGGATCGGTTCGGCGCCAAGCACTGCGGCGCGCAGCCGCTCGTAGGCCTCGATGACCTCGTCCCCGGCTGCGGCGAGGGACGGGCAGGCTATTTTTTTTGCGTGCAAGCGCGCGCTCTAGGCTTCGTCGGTGGACATCTCGTCCAAAGCGCTCGGCGATCATGCCAATCACTTGCGGCAACGTAAGGTCCGGAGACGCTGCCTTCATCTCCTCGACGAATGAAAGCACTTCCGCCGATATTTTGTGGCCGCCCTTGGGTCCGCGTTGTCGCGGAACCAAGCCGGCGAGGCCTTGGCCAGCCAATGCACCCTGCGCTTTGTAGAAGGTTGGCCGGGAGACGCCGAAGGTCTCGGCGACGTCGCTGATGGCGATGCCGTCGTTCTGATGGCGTCGCACCATCTCGTATCGGACCTGAACAAGATCCTTGGGATCGAAGAACGGGTTGTCGTTGAAGAGGGGATCGCGGATGCCCTCTGGATGTGGATTGAGCACGCCATCTCGAGCCAAGGCCGCGGCCTTTGGGTCTTGCCGTGCGGGCCTTGGGTTCGCCACTGCCGACTCCAATGAAGTTGCGTAAATCAAAATACGCCGCATACGGGACGGTGTCAAACGGGTTCTCCCGTAGAAACCTCGGAAAGTCTGGGAAATATGCCAGATTAATGCAGGAATTTTGGCCGAGGGCCGGCGTAGTTTCGCTTACACGTGCGGCGTAATTCTCTTTACGCATCACCACCGCCCAATCGCTTCTCGATCTGCTCCAGAAGGGTGCACAAGGCCAACAAGTCGACCACGCGGAAAGCCGCCCTCCCGGCGGCGACGCGATGGAAGGCGTCGGGCGGTGCAAAATCTGTCAGTGTAACGGCGATGCTCGGCAGCGTCCCGTCGGCCGCACGGTAGATCACCCGTTCCTCGCCCCAGTGCTGACCCCGGCTGACCAGCTCAAACGATTGACCAGTCAACGGATGGAAGGGATGGGTGATGCGAACGGTTAACCCGCTTGTCCCTACACAGCCTGTAGTTGGCGGCTTATGCCAAGGCTGCCGTGGAGGCAGGCGTGCGCTTTGCACAGTCCTATGTTCTTGGTCGCCTGCGCAACGTTACCTTCTTTTCGCTGGCTGAGTGCCAGGCTGCGATTGACGTGGCGCTCGAGCGGATGAACGGCCGCGAGATGCGTCGTCTGTGTGTCAGCCGGCTCCAGCTGTTCGAAACAATCGAGCGGCCGGCGATGCAGTCTCTGCCAGAGCAGGATTACGAGTATGCCGAGTGGCGCTTCGTCCGGGTTGGCATCGACTACCATGTCG
>CAIQQQ010000491.1 GCA_903873995.1 uncultured Rhodospirillales bacterium | reverse complement strand
AGGTGCAGGGCATAGGTGCCGAAGCGCTGCAGGTTGCTGTCATCGCCGCCGATCGTGCCGGCATCGAGCGTGACGGGCGTGGCGGACAGCTTGATCGTGCCGTTGCCGCCCGGCGAGAAGCTGGTCGAGATCGGCGCGGTGATCTCAGTCAGCTTGTCCAGACCCGCATCGCCGGACCGCAGGCGGAAGCCGAAGCCGCCCTGCACCGAGGGGGCAAGTGTGTCGCGCAGCTGCACGATGTTGCGGTCGATCTCCTGCGTCACGGGATCCGGGCCGGTTGTGGCGGCGCCCAGCGTGCCGGTGGCGAAACCGCCGATGGCAGCCGTCCGGAACGACGGCGCTGCCGCAAGCGCCGCATCGGGCGAACGGCGGAACGGATTGTCATAATACCCCACGGGGCCCGCCGGCTGGCTGCTGTTGCCGTAAGGGCCTTCCGCATCGGCGCCCACCGCGCGCGGCAGGAAGGGGCGGAACGGCTTGTTGAAATCGCTGTCACGCAGGAACTGCGCATCATCGCCGGCAATACGCTGGGCAGCGCTCTGCGGTGGAGCCGGGGTGTATTGCGGAAGGTAGCCCTGCACCTGCGGCTGGTAGCGCAGCTCGGCCGGGATCTGGGCTGAGGGCGCATATCCGCCGGGGGCCACGGGCTGGGCATAGGCGCCGGTCGGTTGGGCGTATTGCGGCTGAATCTGCTGCGGCGCGGGCGTCGCATAACCAGGATAGGCAGCGGTCGGGTAGCCGGCCTGGGGATAGCCTGGCTGGGGATAGCCTGGTTGGGGCTGGTAGGATTGCGGGGGGTAGGAGGGCGCTGCGTAAGAAGGCGCCTGATAGCTGGGATAGGCGGCACCCGTGAGCTGCTGCGCGTTCAGAGCATCCGCGGGTGACACGCCGCCGGCTGCCGGTTGGGCTGTGGGGCGCGGCGGGGGCAGCGGCCTTGTCTGCGTGCTGGCCTGTGTGTCCAGGACCCGCGAGCGCGGCAGGTCCGGAGCTGCCTGCCGCGGCTGGTCGGACAGCGGCGCGAACGGCGGCAGCGACGTGCCGGCGGCATAGGCGCCGGCAGGGTTCGGTGCCGGCTGGGAGACCGGAGCCAGGGCAGCGGGCGGAAGCGGAGCCGCGGTGACCGGTGCCTGGTATTGAGGCTGCGATTGGGGCTGCGGCTGCGCCTGCCCTGGGGCCTGCGACAGCGGTGTGGGCCGCGTGCCGTAGTTGGGCGGGATCGCGAGCGGCGGAATGTCCTGCCCCCGATCGGACGAGCCATAGGTGATCGTCGCCGTGCTCGGCTGCGCGCCAGAGCCGATCGGCGCGGTGCGCACCTGCGGCCGACCGCGGATCACCATGGGCGCAGACTCCGGATCCAGCGTCACATGCGCCAGCGTGCTGTCGTCCGAGCCATTGTCGGAATAACCGAGCTGCTGCAGCCGAAGCTGGCGGGCATGGGCGAGATCACGCAAGGCGCGCGCGGACGAACTGGTGCGCGAAGGTCTCGAGATCGCGCCGGATGATCCGAAATCCTGGATGGCCTCCGCCGATCTGGCCCGTGCCCGCGGCAACAACGCGCGCGCCTTGCGTGATCTCGCCCATGCCCGCCAGCTTCGGCTGCAGCAGCTCGGTTATTCCGACAATGGCTCGGACGACAGCACGCTGGCGCATGT
>CAIQQQ010000490.1 GCA_903873995.1 uncultured Rhodospirillales bacterium | reverse complement strand
GCGTGCGCGCGCATTTCGACGCCGGCATCGGCGCCCGCGGACAGCAGGCTCATGCGGCCTGGCTGGAGGGTCTGGCGGCCTATCGCATCGCCCATCCCGATCTGGCGGCGCAGCTGGCGCAGCTGGAGAGCGGTGCCCTGCCGGTGTCATGGGATGAGGGGCTGCCGCCTTTCGCGCCTGATGGCAAAGGTATCGCCACGCGGGACGCCTCGGCGAAGGTTCTCAACGCCATCGCCCCCAACATCCCCTGGCTGCTTGGCGGTTCAGCGGACCTGTCGCCATCGACCAAGACCGACCTTGCCTTCGCATCGGCCGGCGCGCCCGCTGGCTCGTTCGAAGCCGGCAGCTTTGGTGGGCGCAACCTGCATTTCGGCATCCGCGAGCACGCCATGGGCGCTGTCGTGAACGGGCTGGCGCTTGCCGGCCTTCGTGCCTACGGCTCCACCTTCCTGGTGTTTTCCGACTACATGAAGCCGGCGCTGCGGTTGAGTGCGCTGATGGAATTGCCGGTGATCCACATCTTCACCCATGATTCGATCGGCCTTGGCCAGGATGGCCCGACCCACCAGCCGGTCGAACAGCTGATCGCGCTGCGCAGCATTCCGGGCCTCGTCACCTTGCGGCCGGCCGATGCCAACGAAGTGGCGGCAGCCTGGCGGGTGATCCTGGGTCTGCGGCGGCAGCCCGCCTGTCTGGTGCTGACGCGCCAGGCGCTGCCGACTCTTGATCGCACCCGCTATGCCGCAGCCGACGGCGTTGCGCGCGGCGCCTACGTCCTGGCCGATGCCGCAGCCGGCCCACCGGCTGTGATCCTCATCGGCACCGGCAGCGAGGTGGGTCTGTGTGTCGAAGCCTACGAGACGCTCACGGCCTGCGGCATCGCCGCACGCGTGGTCAGCATGCCGTCCTGGGAGCTGTTCGAGCTGCAGGACCAGGACTACCGCGACAGCGTGCTGCCGCCTCAAATCGCCGCGCGGATCTCGGTCGAGGCCGGATCGGTGATCGGCTGGGACCGCTACGCGCCGGGTGAGGGCGCGCGGATCGGCATGCACGGCTTCGGCGCATCGGCACCGATCAAGGACCTGATGACGAAATTCGGCTTCACGGCGGACAAGATCGTCGCCGCGGCAAGGCGGCGATTGGAACTTGTCTTGGAGACAGCGCGGTGAACCCGCTCCGCCAGCTTGAAGCCTGCGGCCAGTCGCCGTGGCTGGATTTTCTGAAGCGCAGCCTGGTCGAAAGCGGCAAGCTGCGCGTCATGATCGAACGCGATGGGCTGAAAGGCCTGACGTCGAACCCCGCGATCTTTGAAAAGGCCATCGCCGACAGCGACGAATATGCCGAGGCCATTCGCCAGTTCCAGACCGGGTGCGACCATGGCGTGACCTCGATCTACGAGCATCTCGCAATCCACGACATACGCGGCGCCGCCGACGTGCTGCGCCCGGTCTACGACGCTACTCAGGGTCGGGACGGCTATGTCAGCCTGGAATGCTCGCCGTATCTTGCCAACGATACCGCGGCCACTCTGGCCGAGGCGCTGCGGCTCTGGGCGGCGGTAGCGCGGCCTAACCTGATGGTGAAGGTGCCGGCGACGCCGGCGGGGATTCCCGCGATCCGCCAGCTCATCGGCCAGGGGCTGAACATCAACGTCACCTTGCTGTTTTCGGTGGCGGTCTATGAGCAGGTGGCCGAGGCGTATATCGCCGGGCTTGAGGATCTGCTCGCTGCGGGCGGCGATGTCACCAGGATCGGCAGCGTCGCGAGCTTTTTTGTCAGCCGCACCGACAGCGCGGTAGACAAAATGCTGGCCAAACGCGCCGACACCTGGCTTTCAGCACGGTTTCACGGAAAGGTCGCGATCGCGAACAGCAGGCTGGCCTATGTGAGCTATCTCCGGCTGTTCGCCGGGTCGCGTTGGGGTCGTCTTGCGGCGGCCGGCGCGCGCACGCAGCGCCTGCTCTGGGCGTCCACCAGCACCAAGGATCCGGCGTACAGGGACACCATGTATGCCGATGCGCTGATCGGGCGTGACACCGTGGACACCATGCCGCCGGCGACGATGGATGCCTTCCGCGACCATGGCACGGCAACGCCCGACGCCATCCGGTCTGACGTCGCGGGCGCCAGCGCGTTGCTGGCGGAGCTTGAGCGGGAGGGCGTGTCGCTGTCTGACATCTCTGCCGATCTGGTCATCGAGGGGGTGCAGCAGTTCGCCGACGCGTTCGACAGGTTGCTGGGCGCGATCGCCGGGCGGCGTCGCGCAGGTCTTGATGGCCTCGACGCCACGCTGTCCGTCTCACCCGGCTCCGAAGCGCTGAAAACCGCGATCGCCGCCGAAATGGAGGTGTGGCGCAAGGACGGCCGCATTCGCCGCCTGTGGGCTGGCGATCCCAGCCTGTGGTCTGGCCATGATGAGGGCGCATGCGTCGGCTGGCTCGATGTGGCCGACCGTGAGCTGGCTGGCATCGACCGCCTCACCGATTTCGCGGCAGAGGTGAAGGAGCGTGGCTTCGCCGACATTGTGCTGCTGGGGATGGGGGGATCGAGCCTCGGTCCGGAGGTGATCGGCACGACCTTCGGGCCGCAATCCGGCTGGCCACGGTTCCATGTCCTTGACAGCACCGATCCTGCGCAGATCGCCTCGATTGACCGTGCCATCAACCTGCGCACGACCTTGTTCATCGTGTCATCCAAATCCGGCGGCACGCTCGAGCCGAACATTCTGATGGCGTATTTCTTCGCGCGCGTCGCGGCCGTCGTTGGCGAACGTGAGGCGGCAGGGCAGTTCGTGGCGGTGACCGACGCGGGCTCGGCATTGGAGCGGCACGCGAAGGACAGGCGTTTCGCGCATGTCTTCCACGGCGTAGCCACGATCGGCGGGCGATATTCGGTGATGTCGAAATTCGGCCTTGTGCCTGCTGCGGCGCTGGGGCTCGACATCAGGCGCCTGCTGGAGACGGCCCAGCGGATGGCACGGACATGCGGCGCCGATGTGCCGCCTGCGGAGAACCCGGGTGTTCAGCTCGGCATTGCGTTGGGCGTTGCTGCGACACGGTTCGGACGTGACAAGGTGACAATCATTGCAGCCCCCGAGATCGCCGATTTCGGCGCCTGGCTGGAACAGTTGCTGGCGGAGAGCACCGGGAAGCAGGGGCGGGGCCTTGTGCCGCTGTCGGGCGAGCCGCTCGGCCTCCCGGACCGCTACGGCAATGATCGGCTCTTCGCGCATCTTGAGGTGGACGGCCATGTCGATGCTGACCTGCAGGCAACGATCCGCGCATTGGAGCAGGCGGGCCATCCGGTCGTGCGCATCCGGCTCAAGAATGTCTGGCAGATCGGCCAGGAATTCTTTCGATGGGAAGTCGCAACCGCGGTGGCCGGCAGCATCATTGCCATCAACCCGTTCGACCAGCCCGATGTCGAGGCAAGCAAGCTCAGGACCAGCGCGCTCACCGCGGCGTATGAGTCGTCCCAAAGCCTGCCCGAAGCGACGCCGATCTTTCGCGAGAACGGGCTCGCACTTTATGCCGACCCTCGCAACGCCGCCGAACTCGGACGGCACAACACGCTGCAAGGCTATCTTAGAAGCCATTTCGACCGGGTCCATACCGGCGACTACGCGGCCGTGCTTGCCTATGTTGCACGCAACGACGCGACGACAGAGGTGCTGACGGCGATGCGTGTGCGGATCCGCGACCGCACACGCGCCGCCACCTGCTTGGGCTTTGGGCCGCGGTTTCAGCATTCGACCGGCCAGGTCTTCAAGGGCGGGGCGAATTCCGGCGTGTTCCTGCAGATCACATGCGACGATCCGGCTGATATCGACGTGCCGGGCCACGACTACAGCTTCGGCATCGTCAAGGCGGCGCAGGCCGGCGGTGACCTCGATGTGCTGGTGGAGCGCGGACGGCGGGCGTTGCGGGTTCATCTGCATGACGTTGAGACGGGCCTCGGTCATCTGGCGCGCGCGGTGGATGCCGCGCTCGCGTGATACCCGAAACGCTCCTAGTGTCGTGATTCTGAAATTCGCAGGGCGAATTTCAGAATCAGTCGACACTAGAAACAAG
>CAIQQQ010000489.1 GCA_903873995.1 uncultured Rhodospirillales bacterium | reverse complement strand
TCGCCGTAGCTGATCTTGCGCACGGTGAAGTTGCTGTTGAGGCCCTTGTTGGAGCGGGCGATGCAGACGCCTTCGAAGTTCTGCACGCGGGTGCGCTCGCCTTCGACGACCTTCACGGCCACGCGCAGGGTGTCGCCGGGCTGAAACACGGGCACGGGGCGCTCGGCGAGCAGCTTTGCGACCGTCTCGGCCTCGTATTGCTGGATGATGTTCATGATGCGTGTCCTTTCGTCGACTGATAGGCGGCCCAGAGGTCGGGCCGTAGGGTCTGGGTGATGGTTTCGGCTGCGGTCTGGCGCCAGGCGGCGATGGCGGCATGGTTGCCGGACAGCAGGATCTCGGGCACGGCCCGGCCGCACCATTCGGCCGGCCGCGTGTAGTGGGGGTATTCGAGCAGCCCGTCGGAGAAGCTTTCCTCGGTGCCGCTGTCGCTGGCGCCCATGACGCCGGGGAGCAGGCGGATGCAGGCGTCGAGCAGGACGAGGGCCGCGGTCTCGCCGCCGGAGAGCACGTAGTCACCAACGCTGATCTCGGCCATGGCGCGATGCTCGATCACGCGCTGGTCGATGCCTTCGAAACGGCCGCACAGCAGTACCACGCCGGGGCCGGCGGCGAGGGCCTGGACGCGGGACTGGGTCAGCGGCCGGCCGCGGGGGGTGAGCACCACGATTGGGCGGTCATCGGCGACATCAGAGATCGCGGCGTCGATCACATCCGGCCGCAGCACCATGCCGGCGCCGCCGCCGAACGGGGTGTCGTCCACCGCACGGTGCCGGCCGAGGCCGTGGGCACGCAGATCACGCGCGTCCAGCGACCAGAGGCCGCGCTCCAGCGCCCGGCCGGCCAAGGAATGGCCGAGCGGACCCGGGAACATCTCGGGAAACAGCGTGAGGACGGTGGCGCGCCAGGTCATTCCGCGGCCTCACGCTGATCTTCGGGGCGCGTATCTTCGGGCCGAACCTCGATCTCGACCGGCAAGGACACGACGATGCGCCCGCCCGGCACATCCACCACCGGCACGCAGGCCTTGGTGAACGGCAGGATGCGCGCGCCGATCTCCAGGCTCGCGCCGGCGCCGTAATCATGCACGGTCTCGACGCGGCCGAGCACCCTGCCCTGCTCGTCCACCGCCTCCAGCCCGATAAGGTCGGCGAGGTAGAACTCGTCCTCCTCCGGCGCCGGCAGCTTCTCGCGCGGAACGGACAGCCTGGTGTTCACCAGCGCCTGCGCCGCCTCACGCGTGGCAACCGGAACGCGCTTGCCGGCGACCACCTCGGACACCTCCGCCACGCCAGGCTGGGCCCAACGCAAGCGGAACCGGCGGCCGCGATCGTCCTCCAGCACGCCGTAGCGCGGCAGGTCGGTGGGATCGGACGTGTAGCTGTGCACATGCAACAGCCCCCGCACCCCATGCGGCCGCCCGATCACGCCCAGCAGGATGCGATCCTGTGGCAAGTGTTAGCCAGCCGCCGCCGCGGCGGCCTTCAGACGCTCCTGCGCCTTCTTCTTCGGCGCGGACTGCACCGGCTGCTCGTTCCAGGTGGGCTTCGGAATGATGCCGGCATTGCCCAGGAAGCGGGCCACGCGATCGGTGGCGACCGCGCCCTCGCCGACCCAGTAGGTCAGACGCTCGGTCACGAGACGCACGCGATCCTCATGCTCGGCCGGGAGCATCGGGTTGTAGCTTCCGACGCGCTCGATGAAGCGGCCGTCGCGCGGGCTGCGGCTGTCGGCCACCACGATGTGGTAGTAAGGACGCTTCTTGGCGCCGGCACGTGCCAGGCGGATCTTCAGACCCATAAGAACTCTCTCCGTGTATAGGGTTGTAAGGTGTTGATCAGAACGGACGCCGGCCTTGTGGCGCCTTCTGCTGGGGCATCAGCGCGGACAGACCCTGCCGCATCAGCCCCTTCTGCCCGAGCTTGTTCATGCGCTTCATCATGTCGGACATGTCATCGAACTGCTTCAGCAGCTTGTTGACCTCCTGAACCGACGTGCCGGACCCCGCCGCAATCCGCTTCTTGCGGCTGGCCTTGATGATCTCCGGCGCGCGGCGCTCCTTCGGCGTCATGGAGCTGATGATGGCGACCTGCCGGCCGATCATCTTCGGATCCATCTTCGCATTGCCCGCCGCCGCCGCCAGCTTGTCGCCCCCCGGCAACATGCCGAGAATCGACGAGATGCTGCCCATCTTGGTGATCTGCTTGAGCTGGCTGGCAAAATCCTCCAGGTCGAACTGACCCTTCGCCATCTTGCGTGCCATCTTCTCGGCGTCCGCCTGGTCGATCAGCTCGCTGGCCTTCTCCACCAGGCCGACAACGTCACCCAGACCTAGAATGCGGGACGCCACACGCTCCGGATGGAAATCCTCCAGCGCGTCCAGCTTCTCGCCCGACCCTGTCAGCTTGATCGCAGCACCCGTGACAGCGCGCATCGACAGCGCCGCACCGCCGCGGCTGTCGCCGTCCATCCGCGTCATCACGATGCCGGTGACACCCACCGCCTCGTTGAACGCCTTCGCGGTGTTCACCGCGTCCTGCCCGGTCATGGCATCCACAACCAGCAATGTCTCGGCCGGATTGGTCAGCGCGCGGATCTGGCGCACCTCCTCCATCAGCGTCTCGTCGATCGACAGCCGCCCCGCCGTGTCGAGAATGACAACGTCGAACACCTCGCGCCGCCCGGTGTCCATCGCCCGCGCCGCAATCTCCAGCGGCGTCTGCCCCGCAATGATCGGCAGGCTCGAAACCCCCGCCCGCTCCGCCAGCACCTGCAACTGCAGCTGTGCGGCCGGCCGCTGCGTGTCCAAACTCGCCAGAAGCACCTTCTTGCGCTGCTTGGACGCCAGCCGCAGTGCAATCTTGCCCGACGTCGTCGTCTTGCCGGAGCCCTGCAAGCCCACCATCAGGATCGGCACCGGCGAAACAGCCGTCAAATTGAGCGGCACATTGCCCGCCCCGCCCAACGCCTCCACCAGCACATCGTTCACAATCTTGACGACCTGCTGCCCCGGCGAAACGCTGTCCAGAACCTCCTGCCCCACAGCACGCACCCGCGCCTTGGCAATGAAGTCCCGCACCACCGGCAACGCCACGTCCGCATCCAGCAACGCCAGGCGTACCTCGCGCAACGCCTCGGACACGTCGATCTCGCTCAGCGCGCCACGGCGGCGCAACTTGTCGAAAACGCCCGAAAGCTTGCCAGACAACGACTCGAACACAAAAACCCCAACGAAAAACGCGCCGCTGCGCGAACCCTCGCGGAGCGACGAATATGAGTGGCGCTCTATCTGCCCCTGACCCTAAACTGTCAAGGCGTTGTTGGGTCGGAGGTCAAGGAAGGCCAGGGCGCTGCCCTGGACCCGCCAGGGGCCGAGCCCCTGGACCTCAATCGTTTTGCCTGTCTTGAGAGAGGGGGCATACCCGGCGGGT
>CAIQQQ010000488.1 GCA_903873995.1 uncultured Rhodospirillales bacterium | reverse complement strand
GGCGTTTCACCGCCATCCAGGATTGAGCGCCATCCAGCGGGTCACCGCACCGGCCCGCCGGGCACCACCACGCCGCCCTCCATCCGCGCCGGGGCGTAGCGGGTGTGCGGATCGAGTGAGTCCTTGAGCCCGTAATGAAACGCGAGCCCCACCAGGGCTGCGAGCGCCAGTGCGGCGCCCAGCAGAAGCTCGCGCCGGACATGGGGGCCGAGCAGGCGCCAGGCGACGTAGACAGCGAAGGGCAACAGGAACAGCCCGATCTCGACCAGCCGCAGCATCAGGCCTCTCCGCTCAGGGCTGTGGCAAGACTCACCAGGATTGCCGCTGTGGCCCCCCAGATCTGGTGCTCGTCATGCGGCCATTGCCAGTACTGCCGCTCCCGCCCGCGCCAGTGGCCGCTTTTGCGCATCGGCGCCTGGGGATCGAGCAGGACGTCCAGCGGCAGAAGGAAGATCGCGTCCACCTCGTGCGGCGAGGCGACGAGATCGAGATCGGCAAGATCAAGTCTGTGGGGCAGCAGCCCGACAACCGGTGTGATGCGGTAGTTGGTGCCGGTGAGATGGTCTCCGAGCCGGCCCAGCAGCTCGACATGCGATGGCACGAGGCCGATCTCCTCATGGGCCTCGCGCAAGGCCGCTGCTTCCGGGCTCGCATCCTCCGGGTCGATCCGGCCGCCGGGAAAGGCGATCTGGCCGCCATGCTTGTTGAGATGGGCGGCGCGCTTGGTCAGCACCACGCCGGGGTTGCGGCCCAATGCCAGGGCCACCAGAACGGCTGCGCGGACCGGCTCGGTGTCGCCGAACTCCGGATGGCGCAGATCTGCGGTGTCGTCCTCGGTCTGCGCAGCACCAGTGGCGAGGAGCCGCTGCCGGATGGCCTCGGGGGTCAAGACGAGCAGGTTTCGCAGCCGGCGGACATCTCTGGCGGCAATTCGCCCAGGGCAAAGAAGGCGCCGTGGCTCCACACGCCCAGCATATGCCGGCCGCGCACGATCTCGGGTTCGGCGAGGGCCACCAACTCGTAATAGACGGCGCGGCAGATCCTGGCCTCGATCGGATGGCGGCCGAGGCCCGGGCGCACCAGCAGATAGGGCACGGGCTCGCAGGTCAGCAGGTCGTGCGAGACGCGGATCGGATGATCGGGGCCGACCTCGATGATCTGGTCCACGTTGGTGCGCAAGGTCAGCACCTGTGTCTTGCCGATGCCCTGCCAGTTCAGCTCAACGGCGAGGAACGGCGCGTCCTCGACGGCGATGGTGCCGCGCTCGGCCGGGGTTTCGAGCCAGAATTCGCCGTCCGCCGCGCGCTTCAGCACGGACGCAAAGAGGCACACGAGCTCCTTCCGGCCGATCGGGCTGCCGCGATACAGCCATACCCCATCACGACGAATGACGAAGGGGAGTTCGCCGCATTCGCGCGGCGCGCGTATCGCATGGTCCCGGCCTGGGCTGAGATCGTTCACGTCTGCTTCCTTGGGCGACGACGTACTTTCATCGCTGACACGGATATAGGTAGCATCCCCCCCAGGGGGGAAGTGGCGGACATGACACGCCGACCCAATCTCTTGCTGCACGAAGACGATCCCTCCCCCAACCCTGAAGGCATCACCCGATGGACGCAG
The DNA here is from genome assembly GCA_903873995.1 of uncultured Rhodospirillales bacterium. Classification (GTDB taxonomy): domain Bacteria; phylum Pseudomonadota; class Alphaproteobacteria; order Acetobacterales; family Acetobacteraceae; genus CAIQQQ01. The sequence goes on along the minus strand of CAIQQQ010000488.1, from coordinate 2,937 downwards.
CCGTGGACACGCAGGACCTGATCGCAGATGTCGAGGCACTGGGTGCCAAGGTCACCCATGTGCGCGCCCAGATCGCGCGCGCGATCTTTGGCCAGACGGATGTGGTGGACCAGACCCTGATCACGCTGCTGTCCGGCGGCCATGTGCTGCTGGTGGGTGTGCCGGGGCTGGGCAAGTCCCGCCTTGTGGAGACCCTGGGCGTTGTGCTGGGTCTCGGCACCAAGCGGGTGCAGTTCACGCCCGACCTGATGCCGGCCGATATCCTGGGCAGCGAGGTGCTGGATGAGGACGAGGCGCGGCACCGCAGCTTTCGCTTCGTGCCCGGCCCGGTGTTCTGCCAGCTCCTGATGGCCGATGAGATCAACCGTGCGAGCCCACGCACCCAGTCCGCCCTGCTGCAGGCGATGCAGGAGGGGCGGGTGTCCGTGGCCGGCGTGGAGCATCCGCTGCCGCGGCCGTTTCATGTGCTGGCGACGCAGAACCCGATCGAGCAGGAGGGCACCTATCCGCTGCCGGAGGCGCAGCTTGATCGGTTTTTGCTGGAGATCGAGGTGCGCTATCCGGACCTCGCGGCCGAACGCGCCATGCTGGTGGCGACCACGGGAGCCGGTGAGGCAGGGCCGCTTCCGGCATTGACAGCGGCCGAGCTGATGGCGGCACAGGCGCTGATCCGGCGCGTGCCGGTGGGTGACCGGGTGGTGGACGCAATTTTGGATCTGGTGCGTGCCGGGCGACCGGAGACGAGCGATGACGCGGATGTGCGCCGGCATATCGCCTGGGGGCCAGGCCCGCGCGCGGCGCAGGCGCTGATGCTCGCCACGCGCGCCCGCGCGGTGTTGGATGGCCGTCTCGCACCGAGCCTGGACGATGTGGCGGCGCTGGCGCATCCGGTGCTGCGCCATCGCATGGCGCTTAATTTTTCCGCCCGTGCCGACGGGATCGCGCTCACCGATGTGATCGACCGGCTGATCGGCCGGCTGAGCCGAGACCCGGGATGACCGCGACCCTTCAGGCCGAGGCCATCGGCGCGCGGCTGCCGCCTTTGCTGGTGGCGGCCGAGCGGGTGGCGGCGACGGTGGCGCAGGGGGTGCATGGGCGCCGACGTGTCGGGCAGGGCGACAGCTTCTGGCAGTATCGCCCGTTTGTGGCCGGCGACAGCACGAGCCGCATCGACTGGCGACAATCCGCGCGCGCCGATCGCGCCTATATCCGCGAGACGGAATGGGAGGCGGCGCAGACGGTGTGCCTCTGGCGCGATGGCGGGCCCACGATGCGCTGGCGCTCCAGGATGGCCACGACGGACAAGGTCGAACGGGCCGACCTGCTGCTGCTGGCGCTGGCCTCGCTGCTGCTGCGCGCGGGCGAGCAGGTGCGGCTGATCGCGGCAGGGGGGCGTGCGGTGAGCGGGCGCGGCGGCGTGGCACGGCTCGCCGCCCAGCTTGCCGCATGTGACTCAATGGGTGGCGTACCGCCGGATGCCATGCTGCCGCGCCATGCGAGCGCGGTGCTGATCGGGGACATGCTGGCGCCACTGCCGGAGATCCAGGCCGCCATCGCGCGCCTCGCCGCCCGGCCGATCCGGGGGCATGTCCTGCAGGTGCTCGATCCGGCGGAGGCCGCCCTGCCCTATTCGGGGCGGGTGCGGTTCGAGGGGATGGGCGAGCAGGAGCGGCTGCTCATTCCGCGCTGCGAGGGGGTGCGGGCCGATTATGCGGCGCGGCTGGCCGCCCATCAGACCGGCATCGCGGCGATCTGTGCGGCCACCGGATGGAGTTGGAGCGTGCATCGCACCGACCATCCGCCGGAGCAGGCGCTACTGGCGCTCTATACGGCGCTCGCGCCCCAAGGTGGCCGGGCGTGATGGAAGGGCTGGTTTTTGCGTCGCCCTGGGTGCTGCTGGCGCTGCCGGCGCTGCCGCTGCTGTGGTGGCTGCTGCGCGTCACCCCACCCACGCCGCGGCGGGAGAGCTTTCCCGCCATCAGGCTGCTTTACGATCTGAAATCCACCGCGGAGACGCCGGCGCATACGCCGCTTTGGCTGCTGGCGCTGCGCATGCTGGCGGCCGCCCTGGTGATTGTGGCGCTGGCCCGCCCGATCCTGGATGCCGGGCGCGATCTGGCGGGCAAGGGCACCGTTCTGCTGGTGATCGATGATGGCTGGAGCTCGGCGGCCGCATGGGCAGGGCGAATGGCGTCCGCCCAGCTGGCGCTGGCGCGGGCGGAGCGGGCAGGTGCTGCCGTGGCGCTGCTCACCACGGCGCCGGGGTTTGACGGTGCAGCACCCGCGGTGACGGCCGCGATGCCGGTCGCCGATCTGCGGCCGAAGCTGGCGGCCCTGCGCCCGAAGCCCTGGCCGGTGCGGCGCGACGCGGCGCTGCTGGCCGGCGCCCACGTCGGCTCGGTGATCTATCTGGCCGACGGGATCGATCCGGCCCCGGAGTTCGCGACGGCCCTGGCAGCGCTCGGGCCGGTCGAGGAGTTGCGGGACGCAACGGCGCCGGTGGTGCTGCTGCCGCCGCGCGCCGAGGCCGACCGGCTGGTGGTGCGGGTGGCGAGCCTCGCGCAAGCGGCTCCGCGCGAGATCGCCGTGCTCGCCCAGGCGGGGGACGGGCACAGCCTGGCCCGCGTGGCGCTCACCCTGTCGGCCGGCGAGGACCATGCCGAGGCGCCGCTGCTGATGCCGCCCGAACTGCGCAACCGGCTGACGCGGCTGGTGATCGAGGGCAGTGCTTCTGCGAGCGGCGTGGCGCTGCTGGACGAACGCTGGCGGCGCCGGCCGGTGGGGCTGCTGGCCGGACTCGCGGTCTCGGCCGACTCGCAGCTCACCGGGCCGTTATTCTATGTCCGCCGCGCGCTGGCGCCGACGACGGAGCTGTATTCCGGCGACCTGCCCGCCTTGCTGTCGAGATCGGAAGACGTCGTGTAGGGAAAGAGTGTC
>CAIQQQ010000487.1 GCA_903873995.1 uncultured Rhodospirillales bacterium | reverse complement strand
GGTGCTTTATCTTTGGTGAGTATGTTGGATGGATGGTGTGCAGTGGCAATGCAGGTCAAGCCAGAGGCGTGCTCTCGCACGACGCGGGTCCAGGGCAGAGCCCTGGCCTTCCCTACCCCACGACCGCCAACCGCCCCACGACCTCGAACATCACTGCCTCGAACATCTCCGTGGTCAGCCGCCGAGTGGAGGTGTTGTAGCGCGACACGTGATAGCTGTTGGCCAGCAGCAGCCCATCCGGCAGCTCGTGGATGGCGCCATGGCGAAAGCGGATGCGGGTGGGCGGAATGCCGCAGGCCTTCAGCACGGCCGCATGGGCCAGTACACCCAGCGCCAGCACGATGCGCACTTCAGTCAGGCTGCGGAGTTCGGCCGCAAGGAACCGGTTGCAGGTCGTAACCTCCACCGGCTCCGGCAGGTTGGCCGGCGGCACGCAGCGCACAGCGTTGACGATGCGGCAATCATGCAACGTGATCCCATCATCCGGCTCGGCGGCATAAACCCCGCGCGCCAGACCGAACTGGATCAGCGTATTGAACAGCAGCATCCCCGCATGATCGCCGGTGAACGGCCGTCCCGTGCGGTTCGCACCTTTCACCCCCGGCGCCATCCCCACCACCAGCAGCCTCGCATCCGCAGGCCCGAAGCTCGGCACCGGCCCGTTGAACCAGCCAGGCTGGGCGGCGCGATTGCTCTCCCGGTAGGCCACCAGCCGCGGGCACAGCGAACAATCCCGCGGCGGTGCCTCGATGGACACATAATCGTCCGGCTCAGCCTCAAGCAACAAGCCGGCAGCGCTGGTCATAAGGACAAAACCATCATTCAGGTGAGATCGTTCGGATCGGCATAGGGATCGGCCGGCGTCAGGCGCAGCGGCCGATCGCCGTTGCGCTCAGGCGGACGCTCCGGCGTGCGCGCCGGGCGGGGCTCCATCTGGCGGCGGGTGAACTCCGGAGCGATGTCCACCAGATCGATGAACTGGTCCGCCTGCCGGCGCAACTCGTCAGCCACCATCGGTGGCGAGGTGCGGATCGACGAAATCACCGACACCCGTACGCCACGGCGCTGCACCGCCTCCACCAGACGGCGGAAATCGCTGTCCCCGCTGAACAGCACCGCATGGTCGATCTTGTCGGCCAGTTCCAGCATGTCGATGGCGAGTTCAATATCCATGTTGCCTTTGATACGCCGTCTTCCTTGCGCATCGGTAAATTCCTTGGCCGGCTTCGTCACCAAAGTGTAGCCGTTATAGGCCAGCCAATCGGTCAACGGCTTCAGCGGCGAATATTCCTCGGTCTCCAGAACCGCCGAATAATAATACGCGCGAATGACATGAGACCGCTTGCGGAAGCACTCAAGAAGGTTGCGGTAATCAACATCAAAACCAAGATTTCGCGATGCGGAATACAGGTTGGCACCGTCAATGAACAAGGCAACGCGTTCGCTGGGGAGAAAATGCATGGAAAATGCCCCTTGGCTGCATGATGGATGGCAGAAACAGACCGGCATGGGCGATAAGCCGCGCGAGCGAAATGCAACACGGAAAAATGTGGCCCAACCAGCTGCACCAATCCTAACCTCACGTTTTGGTTACCGAAAGCTGAAACTCGTCATGAACGCTTCACAATCACGCATTATTGTAGAATCGTCAGGAGCGCAGGCCTCCCCAATCATCGTCGCGATCGGCGCGAACCTGCCCGGGGCGGATGGCCAACCGGCCCTTGCCACCTGCAATGCCGCCGCCACGGCGCTCGAAACACTGCCTGGCCTGCGCCTGTGCGCCATCTCGCGCTGGTATGAGACTGCCCCCATCCCGCCGGGCGGCCCGCCTTACATCAACGGCGCCGCACGACTCGAAGGAGACGCAGATCCCGCAGAACTCCTGCGCTGGCTCCAGGCCATCGAACAACGCTTCGGCCGCGTGCGCAGCACCCAGAACGCCCCGCGCACCCTCGATCTGGACATCATCGCGATGGGCGACCTCGTTCGAGACGCGCCAGACCCGATCCTGCCCCACCCGCGCTGCCATCTGCGCGCCTTCGTCCTGCGCCCGCTCGCAGAAATGGCGCCGGACTGGATCCACCCGCGTCTGCACAAAACGGCCGCAAGCCTGCTGGCAGACCTACCGGAGCAGGGCATCCACCCGGTTTGACCCTTGCGCCCGGCACGCCATCCGGTCATATGAAGGGTTCGCATTTTACCAAGTCCCTGGAGTTCAACGCATGGCGCGCGTCACCGTCGAGGATTGCGTCCAACGCATCCCCAACCGCTTCGAACTGGTTCTGCTGGCCGCCCAGCGCGCCCGCAACATCGCCCGCGGCGAAGAGATCACGGTGGACCGCGACAACGACAAGAACCCCGTCGTCGCCCTGCGCGAAATCGCCGACGAAACCATCACACTCGAAAAGCTCAACAGCGACCTGCTGAAATCCCTCTCCCGCGCCCCCGAGCCGGAGCCGGCCGATGAGGAGGTGCTCGATCTCATCCCGACCGACCAGAACATCTTCGGCCTTCAGGACATGAGCGAAGAGAACGAGGCCCAGGGCCTGCCCGGCGGAGACGAACTGTCCCCCGAGGACATCGAGGCCGCCATCGAAGCCGAGCTTGGCGGCCGTTCCCGCCGCTGATCGCCCATGAGCACCGGCGCGCACATGCCTTGGCGCGCCGGCCCGGTGCGCGCGCCGGACGGATCGGCCGGCCTCGCGCTCGCCGCCCGCGTCCGCACCTACGATCCCAAGGCGGACACTGCCCTGATCGAACAGGCCGCGTCGCTCGCAACCGAGGCGCATAGCGGCCAGAAGCGCGACAACGGCGAGCCCTACATTATCCACCCCCTCGCCGTCGCCGACATCCTCGCCGGCTACCGGCTCGACACCGCCTCGATCGCAACAGCCCTCCTGCATGACGTGATCGAGGACACCGGCGTCACCCTGCCGGAAATGACCCGGAGGTTCGGCCCCGAGATCGCCGGCCTGGTAGACGGCGTCACCAAGCTCACCCGCCTCGAACTGCAATCGGACCGCACCAAGCAGGCCGAGAACTTCCGCAAGCTCGTGCTCGCCATGAGCAAGGACATTCGCGTCCTGCTCGTGAAGCTCGCCGACCGCCTGCACAACATGCGCACGCTCCATTGCGTCCAGCGCGCCGACCGCCGTGAGCGCATCGCGCGCGAAACCATGGAGATCTACGCCCCGCTCGCCGAACGCATCGGCATGGAGGCGGTCAAGACCGAGCTGCAGACGCTGGCCTTCGCGCAACTAGAGCCGGACGCCTATGACACCATCCGCGCCCGCCTCAACTTCCTGCGCGGGCAGGGGGCGGACGTCATCGAAGAGGTCCGTGTCGAACTCGCCCGCGTCTGCCAGGATCAGGGTGTCACCGTCCTCGAGGTCTCCGGCCGCGAGAAATCCGCCTACTCCATCTGGGAGAAGATGCAGCGCCGCAACATCCAGTTCGAGCAGCTGTCAGACATCATGGCCTTCCGCATCGTCGTCCCCACGCGCGAGGCCTGCTACGCCGCGCTGGGCGCCGTCCACGCCGCCTATCCCGTCATCGCCGGCCGCTTCAAGGACTACATCTCCACCCCCAAGGCCAACGGCTACCAGTCCATCCACACCGGCGTCACCCTGCGCGAGCCACGCAACCAGAAGATCGAGATCCAGATCCGCACCGAGGAGATGCAATCCGTAGCGGACAACGGTGTCGCCGCTCACTGGATCTACAAGCAGCACGATGCCGCCACCCAAGAGGCCCAAAAGTTCCGCTGGGTCCAGGACCTGCTCGAAATCCTCGAGAATTCCACGCCCGACGAGTTCCTGGAGAACACCAAGCTCGAACTCTACCAGGACCAGGTGTTCTGCTTCACCCCCAAGGGCCGCCTGATCCAGCTCCCCCGCGGCGCCACCTCGGTCGATTTCGCCTACGCCGTCCATTCCCAGGTCGGCGATACCTGCGTCGGCGCCAAGATCAACGGCCGCCTGCTTCCCCTGCGCCACGAGCTGCAGAACGGCGACCAGGTCGAGATCATGACCTCGCGCGGCGGCACACCCTCCCCGCAATGGGAACGCTTCGTCGTCACCGGCAAGGCCCGCGCCCGCATCCGCCGCTTCGTCCAGCAGCAGCAGCGCACCACGAACCGCGACAACGGGAGGGCCGCCCTCGCCCGCGCCTTCCGCCAGGACGGCGTGGACGGCTCGGAAAAAGTGCTCGAAACCATCCTCAAAGCCCTGAAACAGCCAAGCCTCGACGATCTCTACATAGCCGTCGGCAACGGCAATCTCGGCCCGAAGGACGTGGTGCTCGCAACCTACCCCGAACTGCGCGCCACCCCGCGCGCGCCGCGCATGATACCGGTCATCTCGCTACGCGCCGGCAACACCCGTCCCACCGGCCACAACCTGCCCATCACCGGCCTCGTCCCCGGCATGGCCATCGCCTATGCCGGTTGCTGTCACCCACTCGCCGGAGACCGGATCGTGGGCATCGTCACCACCGGCAAGGGCGTCACCATCCACACCCGAGACTGCCCAACGCTCGAGACCTTCTCAGCCACTCCCGAACGCTTCATCGACGTCGATTGGGACGCGTCTGCCTTCACCCCCCAGAAAGGCGAACTCGACGGCCATGTCGGCCGCGTCAGCGTCATCGCCTACAACCAGCCCACAGCCCTCGCCGCCGTCACCAACGCCATTTCCAAACAGGACGGCGCCGTCACGAACCTCAAGATCGTCAACCGACAGGCCGATTTCTTCGAAATGCTGGTGGATGTCGAGGTGCGCGACCTGCGCCATCTCTCAAGCGTCATCGCCGGCTTGCGCGCGGCCTCGGGTATCCACCAGGTCGAGCGGGCAAAAGGATAGCGTGCCGATGATTTTGGGCCTTGGCTCGGATATCTGCGATATCAGACGCGTGGAGAAGGCCCTCGAGCGCTTCGGCGACCGTTTCATCAACCGCGTGTTCACGCCCATCGAGATCGCCAGGGCCGAACGCCGCTCCGGCGAGGCGAGATCGGGCACCTACGCCAAGAGATTCGCCGCCAAGGAGGCCTGCGCGAAAGCCCTGGGCACCGGCTTCGCGCGCGGCGTGTTCATGTCCGATCTCTGCGTGGTGAACGAACCTGGCGGCAAGCCCGGCTTCCGTCTCACCGGCGGGGCCGCCGCACGCCTTGCCGAACTCACGCCGCCCGGCATGACCGTGCGGGTCGATCTGACCATGACGGACGAATATCCATACGCTTATGCCCAGGTCATCATTTCCGCAGTTGCTTGACACCTCGCAGGCGCTGGGCTTCATCGCCGCAGCATCACCGGACCATCTCCATATGACCAAACGCAGCGACGACGGCATCTTGTCGATCGAGAACATCAAGACGATCGTCTATGCCGGCCTGATCGCGATCGGCATCCGCACCGTGGCGTTCGAGCCGTTCAACATCCCGTCCGGCTCGATGATCCCCACCCTGCTGGTGGGCGACTATCTGTTCGTGTCGAAATACAGCTACGGCTATTCCCGCTATTCCCTCCCGCTGGCGCCAAACCTGTTCAGCGGCCGCCTGTTCGGCAGGCTTCCGGCCCGCGGCGATGTCGCGGTGTTCAAGTTCCCGCTCAACCCGCAGGAAGACTACATCAAGCGTATCATCGGCCTGCCCGGTGACCACATCCAGGTCAAGCGCAGCCAGCTCTACATCAACGGCACGATGGTGGCGCGCATCCCCGACAGCGATGTGAAGCTCGAAGGCGATTCGCAGGGCCCGGCGATGCTGGTCCGCAAATACACCGAGATCCTGCCATCCAGCGACGGCGGCGCACCCGTGCGCCACAGCATCATCAAGATGTCGGACGAGCCGCGGTCGGACGGCAACACGGACATGAACAACACCCCCGAATACGTCATCCCGCCGGGCGCCGTCTTCGGCATGGGCGACAACCGCGACAACTCGGCCGACAGCCGCGTGTTCGGCCTCATTCCGGTCGAGAACCTGGTCGGCCGGGCGGAGTTCCTGTTCTTCTCGATCGAACCGCAGGGCGAATGGTGGGAGTTCTGGAAATGGCCGACCGCGATCCGCTGGTCCCGCCTGCTGTCGGCCATCACCTGACCACCCATCTGCCGAAGGTGGAGGCGATTGTGGGCCATCGTTTCAGCCAGCCCGATCTGCTGGCCGAGGCACTGACCCATCGCTCCGCCGCCCTCTCCACCTGGGCCGGCAAGCGCACCATCTCGATCAGCAACGAACGCCTGGAGTTCGTGGGAGACCGCGTGCTCGGCCTGCTGATCGCCGAATGGCTCGCCGAGCGCTACCCGCGTGAGAACGAGGGCGGACTCGGCCGCAGGCTGGCGCTGCTGGTGTCCCAGCCTGTGCTGGCCGGCATCGCCGAGCGCCTGGGCCTGGCCCAGGCGCTGTCCGTCGCACCGAGCGAGAGCAGGGCAGGGGTGCGGCAGCTCGCAACCGTGCTGGCTGATGCGATGGAAGCGGTGATCGGCGCGCTCTATCTCGATGGCGGGATCGAAGCCGCCCGCAGCTTTGTGCGCGGCGCCTGGGAAGAGGCGCTTGTCTCGCAGATCGATCCGCCGAAGGACCCCAAGACGCAGTTGCAGGAATGGGCCCTGGCCCGCGGCACAGACCTGCCCGCCTATCGTGTCGTATCGTCGGAGGGGCCATCGCACGCGCCTGTCTTCGTTATCGCCGTCACAGTGGCGCAGCAGGAGGGGCAGGGGAGCGGCAGCAGCAAGCGCGTTGCCGAAGTCGCCGCGGCGTCCGATCTGCTGAGCCGGCTGAACATGCAAAGCCCGAAAGGCAGCAGGACCCGATCATGACCCAATGCGGCTTCGCGGCCATCCTCGGCGCCCCCAACGCCGGCAAATCCACCCTGCTCAACCGCATGACCGGCACCAAGCTGTCGATCGTCTCGCCCAAGGCGCAGACCACCCGCTTCCGCGTCCTCGGCATCCTGATGCGGGGTCCAGCCCAGATCCTGCTGGTGGACACGCCGGGCATCTTCAAACCCCGCCGCAAGCTTGACCGCGCCATGGTCAACGCCGCCTGGACCGGCGCGGAGGACGCCGATCTGGTGATCCTGCTGGTTGACTCGAAATCCGGTGCCACCGAATCGGTGCGTGAGATCGCGGCCAACGTCGCCAGGCGCGGCGGCACCGCCTGGCTCGTCCTCAACAAGGTCGATCTCGTCACCCCCCAGGCGTTGCTGCCTTTGATCGCTACCCTCAACGCGATCGTCCCCTTTGCCGAGACCTTCATGGTCAGCGCCTCCACCGGAGACGGCGTGGTCGAGCTGATGGACGCGCTCGCCCGTCACATGCCCGAAGGCCCGCATCTCTATCCCGAGGACGACCTCACCGACCTGCCGGACCGCCTGCTGGCCGCAGAACTCGTGCGCGAGCAGATCTTCCTGCAGACCCACGAGGAAGTGCCCTACGGCGCCACCGTCGAGACCGAAAGCTGGAAGGAAAAGCCGGATGGCTCGGTGCGGGTCGAGGCCACGATCTACGTCGCCCGCGCCAACCACAAGGCCATCCTGATCGGCGCCGGCGGCAGCCGCATCCGCGAGATCGGCGCCCGTGCCCGCGCGCAGTTGGCCACCCTCATCGAACGCCCGGTACATCTCTTCCTCAACGTGAAGGAACGCGCCGGCTGGGATGAGGAGGGCGCCCGCCTGCGCGCCATCGGCCTGGAAGACCCGCGATGAGCGGCCGGCGCCCGCCCGACTCGGAAATCGCGGTCCGTGTCATCGCCATGCCCGCCGACACCAACCTCAACGGTGACATCTTCGGCGGCTGGCTGATGTCCCACATGGACCTCGCCGCCGGCACCGCCGCCTTCCGCCGCGCGCGCGGCCGCGTCGTCACCGTCGCGGTGGACGGCATGACCTTCCACAAGCCCGTCGCCGTGGGCGACGAGGTGACGATGTATGCCCGCATCCAGAGCACCGGCCGCACCTCGATCCGCATCTTCGTCGAGGCCTGGCGCCGCGGCCGCACCACAGAGGACTGCGTGAAGGTCACCGAGGCGACCTTCATCTACGTCGCCATCGACGAGCATGGCCGCCCGACGCCACTGCCCCCAGCCGAAGCATGACCGGCTCACAGCTCGTCCTGCCGGGCAACATCATCCGCAAGGAAGCCTGGATCGAGGCCGCGATCCGGCTCGGCATCGTGGGTGCGCTGGCCGTGGCGGCCACCGACGCGGAGCTGGTGGTCCAGATCATCATCGCTGGAGGTGCCGCCTACCATCTCCTGGCCATCGTCCGCCTGCTGTCCCCGATCCGTCCGGGTGCGGCCTCCCTCACGCTGGACCGCACCGGCTTCACCCTGCGCCTGATCGGCCGCGACCGCCGCATCGCCTGGTCCGCCGTCCAGACGATCGCCCCACAGCCCCCGCGCTACCTGCAGGCCCAGCGCGAAGGCGTGCTGGTGACCTTGGGCGACGGCAAGGGCCCCACTGGCCTGGTGCTGATCCCCCCGATCTTCGCCCCCGGCCCGCACGAGCTCGCGATCGAGATGGGACACTGGCGGGGAGCGTAACCATGGAATGGGACGCCCCAGCGATCATCCTCGACCTCCGCCCCCACGGCGAGGGGGACGCCGTGGCGACCGTGATGACAGAAGAACACGGCGCCCATCGCGGCCTCGCCCGCGGTGCGCAGTCCCGCACCAAATCGGCCATGTGGCAGAAGGGCAACCTCGTCCAGGTCCGCTGGGTCGGCCGCCTGTCCGGCCAGCTCGGCAGCTTCTCCGCCGAACTCGTCCACCCCAGCGCTGCAACGGTCATGGACGACGCCCTGCTGCTCGCCATGCTCACCTCCAGCTGCGCCATCGCCGACGGCGCCCTCATCGAGCGCGAGCCCCAGCCGGCGGTGTTCGACGGCCTCCTGCATTTGCTCGCGCGTCTGCCGTCCGGCCACCAGATGATGGCGGACCTGATCCGCTGGGAGCTGACCCTGCTCGCAGCCCTCGGCTTCGGCCTCGACCTCTCCGTCTGCGCGGCAACGGGCGAAACCGAAGACCTGCGCCTCGTCTCGCCGCGCACCGGCCGCGCGGTGTCGGAGGCAGCCGCCGGCATATGGCGTGACCGCCTCTTGCCTCTGCCCGCGTTTTTGCGCCAAACCAACGAGGCCAACGAGGCCAACGAGGCCAACGAGGCCAACGAGGCCAGCGTGCAGGACTGGGTGGACGGCCTGCGCCTCACCGGCCATTTCCTGGAACGAGACGCGTTCGGCGCGCATCACCGCCCGCTGCCGCAGGCCCGCCGCGCGCTGTCCGACCGGGTCGAGGCGCTGGCCCTGGATGAAAGAGAGACCGGCGTTCATGAGTGACGATATCCTGGAATCCGGCCGCACCGAGGACACGCGGCTGATCGACGCGCTGAGCGAGCGCTATCTCGCCTACGCCATGTCCACCATCACCTCGCGCTCGCTGCCCGATGTGCGAGACGGCATGAAGCCCGTCCATCGCCGCATCATCTACGCCATGCGCCAGCTGCGCCTGGACCCGACCTCCGGCTTCAAGAAATGCGCCCGCATCGTGGGTGACGTGATGGGCAAGTTCCACCCCCACGGCGACAGCTCGATCTACGAGGCGATGGTCCGCCTCGCCCAGGATTTCGCTGTCCGCTACCCGCTGGTCGAAGGCCAGGGCAATTTCGGCAACATTGACGGCGATAACCCCGCCGCCATGCGCTACACCGAAAGCAGGCTGACCGAGGTCGCGCAGGCGATGCTGGAGGGCATCGACGAGGACGCCGTCGATTTCCGCCCGACCTATGACGGCGAGGAAAGCGAGCCGGTCGTCCTCCCCGGCGGCTTCCCCAATTTGCTCGCCAACGGTGCGGCCGGCATCGCCGTCGGCATGGCGACCTCCATCCCGCCCCACAACGCAGGCGAGGTCTGTGCGGCCGCCATGCTGCTGATCCGGGACCCGGACGCCAGCACCGAGGCGCTGCTCGCCCTGATGCCCGGCCCGGACTTCCCCACCGGCGGCACCCTGGTCGAAGACCGCGCGTCCCTGCTCTCCGCCTACGAAACCGGCCGTGGCGGTTTCCGCCTGCGCGCCAAATGGGAGGTCGAGCGAGGCAAGCAGGGCATGTGGTCCATCGTGATCACCGAAATCCCGTATCAGGTCCAGAAGGCCCGCCTGATCGAACAGATGGCCCAGCTCCTCGAAGACAAAAAACTCCCGCTGCTGGGCGATGTGCGTGACGAAAGCACCGAAACCGTCCGCCTTGTGCTGGAACCGAAATCCCGCACCGTCGAACCAGCCATGCTGATGGAGACGCTGTTCCGCGCCACGGCGCTGGAAACCCGCTTCCCGCTCAACATGAACGTACTGACCGCCGACCGCACGCCGCGCGTGCTCGGCCTGCGCGGCGTCCTGCGCGAATGGCTCGACCACCGCCACGTCGTGCTCCAGCGCCGCTCCGCCCACCGCAAGGCCGCCATCGAGCGCCGCCTGCTGATCCTGGACGGCTTCATCAAGGTCTATCTCAACCTCGACGAGGTCATCCGCATCATCCGCTTCGAGGACGAGCCGAAGCAGACCCTGATGGCCACATTCGACCTCGTGGAAATCCAGGCCGAGGCGATCCTCAACATGCGCCTGCGCGCGCTCCGCAAGCTCGAGGAGATGGAGATCCGTGAGGAGCACCAGAAGCTCACCGAAGAGCGCGACGGCCTCGCAGCCCTGCTCGACAGCGAAGCCCTGCGCTGGCAGACCATCTCCGGCGAAATCGCCGCCACCGGCGAAAAATTCGGCACAGGCCCGCTCGGTGATCGCCGCACCATCCTGTCAGACGCCCCGCAGGCCGTCACGGTCTCGATGGATGCCTTCGTGGAGCGCGAGGCCATCACCATCATCCTGTCCGACAAAGGCTGGGTTCGCGCCGTCAAGGGCGGCGTCGCCGAGCCCAACGACCTCAAGTTCAAGGAAGGCGACCGCCTGCGCCTGCTGGTCGCCTGCGACACCACCGACCGCCTCTGCCTGTTCGCCACCAACGGCCGCTCCTACCTCATCAAGGCCGCCGACATCCCCCGTGGCCGCGGTGACGGCCAGCCCGTCCGCCTGCTCGCCGATCTCGCGGACGGTGACGAGATCGTCCGCCTGTTCGTCCACCGCGAGGGCGTGAAGCTCCTGGTCGCCACCCGCTCCGGCAAAGGCTTCGTGGTGATGTCAGACGAGTTCGCCGCCGAGAAACGCACCGGCAAGCAGATCCTCAACGTGGCACCGTCCGACGAGGCGGCCTTCTGCCTCGAAGCCCAGGGCGATCACGTCGCCGTGGTCGGCGACAACCCCCGCTTCGATCGCCGCCTGCTGCTCTTCCCGCTCGACCAGATCGCCCAGATGCAGCGCGGCGCCGGCGTGATCCTGCTCAAAACGAAGGACGGCACCGTCACCGATCTGCGCGTCTTCGCCCTCGTCGAAGGCCTCACCTGGAAAGCCGGCACCACCAACCGCACCCTGCCGGACATCGCCACCTGGATCGGCAACCGCGGCACTGTCGGCCGCGTCGTCCCGCGCGGCTTCCCCAAACCCGGAGAGCTCGGATGATCCCGCTCGACCCCGGCGCCAAACGCGCCATCCTCGCCGCCGCCACCAGTCTCGAAGCCGAGACCGAAACCCTCCTGGCCCGTCTGGTGCGCCACCCAAGCGTGCTCGGCCATGAACAATCCTGCCTCGCGGACATGGAGCAGATCTACGCCGAACTCGGCTTCGAGCCCTTCCGCATCCCGGTGGACACGAGAACCCTGGCCGATCACCCTGGCTTTTCCCCGCCGCTGATCCCCTATGCCGGCCGCGACCCGGTCGCCGCCATCCACCGCCCGCGCACCCAAAAAGGCCGCAGCCTGATGCTGCAAAGCCATATCGATGTCGTGCCGGAAGGCGACGCCGAGCTCTGGATCACGCCCCCGTTCGAACCGTCCATTCGCAACGGCCGCATGTATGGCCGCGGCGCCGCGGACATGAAGGCCGGCCTCGCCTCAAGCCTGATGGCCGTGAAGGCGCTCCGCCTCGCCGGGCTACAACCCGCCGCAGACCTCCAGCTCGCCGCTGTCATCGAGGAGGAATGCACCGGCAACGGAGCGCTCGCCGTCATGCAGGCGCTGCCCAAGCCCGACGCCTGCCTGATCCCAGAGCCCGGCCCGGGCCAGCCGGCGCTTTACGTGGCCGAAGTGGGTGTCGTCTGGGCCTGGGTCAACGTGACCGGCAGGCCCGCCCATGTCCGCGAGATTCACGCCGGCATCAACGCCATCGAGGCCGCCATGGCCATCGCCGGCCGCTTCAAGGATTACGAGCACCAGATGAACGCGGCCGAGCGCCGCCATCCCGCCTTCGCCGCCGACAACCATCCGATCAACATCAATCTCGGCCGGATCGAGGGTGGTGAATGGTCCAGCTCCGTCCCCACCAAGGCCCGCATCGGCCTGCGCGTCGGCGTCATGCCCGGCCAGTCCTGCCGGGACGTGGCCGCCGACATCACGCGCATCGTCGCCGAAGCCGCTGCCGCCCTGGGCCTGCCCCCATCCCACGCCCGCGTGGAATTCAAGGGCTTCATGGCGGACGGCTGCATTTTCCCCGAGGACCAGGCGATCAGCCGCGCCGTAATCGCTTGCCACGACCAGGCGATCGGCACGAACCTCCCCCGCTACGCCGCCCCCGGCCTCACCGATGCCCGCTTCTACCGCCTCTACCAGGGCACAGAAGCCACGTGTTACGGCCCGGACTGTGACAACATCCACGGCATCGACGAAAGCGTCGGCCTCGCCTCGCTCCACGGTGTCACGCGCGCCCTCGCTTTGCTGGTCGCCGGCTGGTGCGGCACCGAGGCAACCTGAGCGACGGGCACGCCGTTCATCTTTGGTTCACCTGCCGGGTCTAGCGTCTGCCTGTTCGCCCGCCACACGATCCCACCGGATGCGTGCGCGGCGCTGAGAAGGACCCCCGACCATGAACGGCCGGCAAGACCCGTGTTGCGCATCCGAGCCTGGGCCGGCGGATACCGACGAGGTGAAAGGCGCCGTCGCCACCTTCACCCTGCCGCGCCCCGGCCAGCGCGCCCTGCGCTTTCGCGGCCGCTGCCTGGCCGCCGCAACCGGCCGTCCGCAAGCCGCCGAACTCTGGCACGACATCGCCATCTACCGCACCCTCGCCGGCCGGATCGTCGTCCAGATCGCCGTCTGTGGCCCAAACATCGTCGTCAGCTCGCATGTGCAGAGCTTTCCCGATCTCGACGCTGCCAGCATCTGGCTTGAAGACTTCAACCCGCAGGCCGACATCCTGGTAGACAGCAACGTCCCCGCCGGCGCATCCAATCTCGCCGACGTCCTGCTGCACGGCCTGATGCAGCGCCTCCACCGCACCCGTATCGACCGCCGGTTTCGCGACCGGGTGAGCAATGTGCTGTGGCGTCTCGAAGCACCAGACCCCTTCACTCACGACCGGCCGGAATCCGCCCTGGTCCTTGCTCTGGAAAGCGCGGAGCCATGACCGCAAAACCCATCCTAACCGCCTGGGACATCGCGCTGTGGCCTATGCATATGGCCAGCCTGATGGCAACCGCGCCCGTGTGGCTCAGCGCCCCACCTGCCACGCCGTCGGCACCTCAGCCCGAGCCATCACGCCCCATTCCGCCACCCCAGAGCCCCCCCGCCCCGCTGCCACCCACCAGCGAAGACCCCCCTGAGGACAACGACCAGATCGAGTACCTCGCCTGACCCGCCTCGCCGAACTCGCCCAGGCGGCACAAGACGTAAGCTGCGGCCGGCTCGCCGCGGCGGAGGACTGCTATCGCCGTCTCACCACTGCCAACCCCACAGACGCCGAAGCCTGGAGCAATCTCGCGGCCGTCCTGAACATGACAGCAGATCACACAGCCGCCGAAGCAGCCTGCCACGCCGCCCTTGCCGCCACGCCAGGCCACTGGGCGGCACTCGCCAATCTCGGCACCGCGCTCCACCGTCAGCAACGCCACTCAGAAGCGGTGCCCTGCTATATCGCAGCCCTCAATGCCAACCCCATCAACGCCAACGCCGCCACCAATCTCGGCGTCGCCCTCGCCGAGCAATGGCGCATGCCAGAATCCCTGCAAGCCCACGAACTCGCCCTGGCCCTCGCCCCCACCGACCCCGAAACCAGATGCAACCGCGCCATGGCCCTGCTCGCCGCCGGCGACCTCGCCCAAGGTTTCGCCGAATTCGAACAGCGCTGGTACATCGAAGCGATGCCGCCCCACGGCTTCCAAACCCCGCAATGGCGCGGCGAGCCGCCAGCCGGCCAGACCATCCTCCTGCACGACGAAGGCGGCTTCGGCGACACGCTGCAATTCATCCGCTACGCCCCGATGCTCGCAGCCCGCGGCGCCCGCGTCATCGCGCGCGTACAGCCCCCATTGCTGCGCCTACTCAAATTCTCCATGCCCGAGATCGCAGCCTTCATCCCCAACGGCGCCCCTCTGCCGCCGCACGATCTCCACTGTCCCATCCTCAGCCTGCCGCACGCCTTCGCCACCACGCTCTCCACCGTGCCCGGCACAACCCCCTATCTCCGCGCCGACCCCGGCGAAACCGCAAAGTGGCAACACCGTCTCGCAACCCGAAAACCCGGATCAGGCCCCCGCATCGGCCTCGTCTGGGCCGGCGCCGCCCGGCTCGGCTCCCGAGACTTCGCCGCCATGGACCGCCGCCGCTCCCTCCCGCCAGAGTACCTCGCCCCGCTCACCACGATCCCCAACCTGAACCTCATCAGCCTCCAGCATGGCCCAGCCCCAGCCCCGCCACCCGAGCTCAACCTCCTCACCCCCATGTCCGCCATGCGGGACTTCGCCGACACCGCCGCCCTCGTCGCAGCGCTCGACCTCGTCATCACCGTCGACACCGCCATGGCCCATCTCGCAGGCAGCCTGGGCAAACAGGTCTGGCTCCTCACCCGCCACGATGCCTGCTGGCGCTGGCTCGCCCACCGGCAAGACACCCCCTGGTACCCCACCATGCGAATCTACCGCCAACCCACCCCATCCGCCTGGCCTGAGGTGGTCGCCCTCGTCATGAAGGACCTGGTGTGTTGGCGCGCTGGGTAAGGAAGAAAGGCCAGGGCTCTGCCCTGGACCCGCCAAGGGCCGGGGGCCCTTGGAACCCCATTCATTTAGAATATCGGTCTTGAAAGAAGGGGGCGGACAAGGCGGGTCTAAAGAACCGACGTGTCCGCCCCCTTCTTTCAAGACCGATCGCCTTAGACGGATGAGGTTCCAAGGGGCTCGGCTCCTTGGTGGGGTCCAGGGGCAAAGCCCCTGGCCTTCCTTAACCTCACCTACCCCTCGTAGAGCACGCGGAGAATGACCATCCAGGGGTAGCGGCGGTCGTAGGGGGCGTTGCCGGGGCCGGCGATGCGGCCGGCGGTGTCGGTTGGGATGTGTTTGAGGGTGACGGCGTCGTCCACGTTGCCGCCGATGACGGCGAGGCCGTCTGGTGTCGGTCCGATTGCGATATCGCAATGGCTGGTAAAGGAGCCGGCGGGGAGGTCTTCGAAGCGCAGGGTTTTGGCGGTACGGCGGCCGTGGCAGATGAGGTCGCCGGGCTGGGGGGCGTAGCTGTCGGGGCGCATGGCGATGATGTCCCAGTTCTGCTGGGTGCCGATCGCGATCCCCTGGGCCATTTGGGCGGCGGCATTGATGTAGGTGGAGTGCGACGGCGAGTAGGGGAAGCGTGGCCCGGCGCCGGCGGTGCGCATGATGTAGCTGATAAAGGCGGCGGACCACGCGTATTGCTCGTCGTCTTTGGGCGGGTAGAGAGTGCCGAAGCTGTCATGCTTGCCCGTCCAGCCGTTGGCGGGCTGGTCGGCGTTCTGGCCGAGCCACCAGTATTCGCCGACGCGCTGCCAAAGGCCGGGCTGGCGCTCGGGCTTGGCCTCGCCGGGATCGGGGTGAGAGTTCGGCGGATCGTCGTCCACCGGGCTGCCCCAGGCGCGCCATTCGCGAAGGGCGATGGCAACCGCGTTGGTGCGGGAGAACACCTCGAACGGGCGGCGCGCGAAATCCGGCACATGGGCCTCGGGGTCAGCGGCCGGCGGCACCAAAGGGGCTTGGATCGGTCGCGACGTGACGCAGCCGGCCACCACGAGGACGACCGGCACCATAATCCAAGGACGGGTCATGCGTGTTCGGGGAACAGGGCGAGCAGGCCGGGCTCCGAGGCGTCGCAGCAGCCGCGTTCGGTGATCAGGCCGGTCACGAGGCGCGCCGGCGTCACGTCGAATGCGGGGTTGGCGGCGTGGGATGCGGTTGGCACCACGCGGATGGTGGCGAGGCTGCCGTCGAGCGCGCGGCCGGTGATCGTGGTGACCTCGGTCGCCGACCGTTCCTCGATCGGGATTTCGTTCACGCCGTCCCGTACAGTCCAGTCGATGGTCGTGGACGGCAGAGCGACCCAGAAGGGCACGTTGTTGTCGTGGGCAGCGAGCGCCTTGAGGTAGGTGCCGATCTTGTTGGCAACATCGCCGGTTCGCGTCACCCGGTCGGTGCCGACGATGACCATATCGACAGCGCCATGCTGCATCAGGTGTCCGCCGGCATTGTCGACGATCACGGTGTGGGGCACGCCGTGCTTGCCGAGTTCGAAGGCGGTGAGGAAGGCGCCCTGGTTACGGGGGCGGGTTTCGTCCACCCAGACATGCACGTCGATGCCTGAATCATGCGCCATGTAGATGGGGGCCAGTGCCGTGCCCCAATCCACGGTGGCGAGCCAGCCGGCGTTGCAATGGGTGAGGATGTTGATGCGGCGGCCTTTGGTGGCGGCGAGATCCTGGATCAGCTTCAGGCCGTTGCGGCCGATCGCCTCGCATTGTGCCACGTCCTCGTCGGCGATGCGGCCGGCCTCGACATAGGCGGCGGCCACGCGCTCGGGCTGGGGCAGGGGGCGGAGGGCGGCCAGCATCCGGTCGATCGCCCAAGCGAGGTTGACGGCGGTGGGTCGTGTTTCCTTCAGGAGTACGGCGTCGCGTTCCATCGCATGCGTGCCGGCATCCTCGCGCAGCGCCAGCGCCAGGCCATAGGCGGCGACGGCGCCGATCAGCGGCGCGCCGCGCACCTGCATGCTGCGGATGGCATGTGCCGCGTCCGCGAGCGTTGCCAGACGCAGGATGTCCACCGCCCAGGGCAGTTTCGTCTGATCGATGATATGCACGGACCAGCCGTCCAGGCTGTCCACCCACACGCTGCGATACGGGGTGCCGTCGATCTTCATGTGTCTGGGTCCTCAGATGCGTTGGTGAAGCACGCACACCAAAGTGAACAACCGCCGCCCGGTCTCGAAATCGATGGCGACCTTGCCGGACAGGCGCGTCACCATGAGTTCGGCGCCTTCGTTGTGCAGCCCGCGGCGGCCCATGTCGATGGCCTGGATGCGGGCCTCGCGCCCTTCCTCCACCGCCTTGATGTGGCTGTCCACCAGCATTTGGTAGTCCTTGATCAGCCCGCGAAACGGGCCGAGGGCAAGGGCTATGGTGCGCAGCGGGGCGGCGGTCTCTGGCCGGTCGGCCTCTCTCCGGATGTCGAACACCAACCGGCCTTCCTGAATCGATAGCGTCAGGGCGTAGGGGCCAGGCTCGAGGCCGGTGGGCGCGAAATGGTTCTCCGATTGCAGATCGGCCACCGCCTGCGCGCGATCCGCCTCGATGATCGGCGACAGGCGCATCAGCGCCTCGCCGACGAGGGCGATGTGCGCGAGACGGGACGCCTGATCAGGCATCGGCAGCGGGCTTGCGCAGGTCGAGCCGCAGCATCAGCCCGATTGTGGCGCCCTTGATCGGACGCAGCAGCCCCAAGGTGAGGATGCAGGTCAGCGGCAGCCAGATCGCGGCATGGACCCAGAGCGGCGGCTGCTGCGCGCGCTCCAGCAGCAGCATCAGCGGGATCACGATGTGGCCCACCACCAGCATGGTGAAATAGGGCGGCGCGTCGTCCGCCCGGATCTGGCCGAGCGGGGCGTCGCAGGACGGGCAGGACTCGACCTGGCGCAGATAGCCGCGAAACAGCGCCGATTGGCCGCAGGCCGGGCAGCGCCCGCGGGCACCGCGCAGCATCATCGTGCTGAGGTCCGGTAGGGTCCACAGGGGCGAGAGCCTGCTGCGGTCCGGCTGCCAGGTCACGGGCTTGGTAATGAGATTCATGAACGATGCCTAGCGGGCGGGGCGCCGTCATGGACAACGGCGCGCGCGGTGTGTGGGCGCATCGTGGGAGACGACGGTGCGGCGCACCATTATCTGCGCGCCTTCCCCTTCAGGATCAAGCTGCAAGGAGGCGCGCCCCCACCATATCGCCCCCACGATGTTGCCCAGATCGTTCGGCTGGGCGATAGAGCGATGTAGCGTGCGGAGAATCCTGTGTCCCAAGAAGCCCTTGCGCCGGCGCTGTCCGGCCGCAAACCCTGCGTGATCATCACCGGCGCGTCGTCAGGGGTGGGGCTGCATGCCACGAAATCCCTGGTGGATCGCGGCTGGCATGTGGTGATGGCATGCCGTGACCTGGCCAAGGCCCGCGCCGCGGCGGCCGGCCTTGGGATTGCCGAAGAGAATGTGTCGCTGATGTCCATCGATCTGGGATCGCTGGCCAGTGTGCGCGCCTTCGTCGCGTCGTTTCACGCAGGCGGGCTGAAGCTCGATGTGCTGCTGTGCAACGCTGCGGTCTATCTGCCGCTGCTGAAGGAGCCTGGCCGGTCGCCGGAGGGCTTTGAGATCAGCGTCGCCACCAACCATTTCGGCCATTTCCTGCTCTGCCATCTGCTGCTGGGCGACCTTTCGGGTCATGACGGGCGCATGCCGCGACTGATCACGCTTGGCACGGTGACGGCCAATTCCGAGGAGTTCGGTGGCAAGGTGCCGATCCCGGCGCCGGCGGATCTGGGCGATCTGGCGGGACTGGAGGCCGGGTTCCTGGCGCCGGTGGCGATGATCGACGGCAAGCCGTTCAAAGCTGGCAAGGCCTACAAGGACAGCAAGTTGTGCAACATGATCATGAGTCGGGAGTTTCACCGGCGCCTGCATGAGCGCACCGGGATCGTGTTCAACACGCTCTATCCGGGCTGCGTCGCCGAGACGGCGTTGTTTCGCAACGCGCCGAAGCTGTTCCAGAAGATCTTCCCGTGGTTCCAGAAGAACATCACCAAAGGCTATGTGTCCCAGCCTTTGGCCGGTGAGCGCGTGGCGCAGGTGGTGGCGGACGATCGGTTCGCACAGTCCGGCGTGCATTGGAGCTGGGGCAACCGCCAGGTGCCGAGTCGCGAGGCGTTTTCGCAGAAACTGTCGGCGAAGGCGGGGAACGAGGCGCGGGCGATCCGGCTGTGGCAGCTGAGCGCGCGGCTTGTGGGTTTGCCGGAGGATGTTGGCGGCTGACCTTGCACCCGATCAGACTGGAGTTTTTCCACCCTGATCCGAGGTGACACGGTCTTAGGCGGTTTGCAGCAGCGAGGTCGTGCTGTTTGCGGTGCCGGCGGTCGAGCTCGTGTTGGCGTTCGCGGTGGAATAGGCCTGGAACGCCTTCAGGATATCGGCCGTCAGCGCCTGAGCCAGATTGCCTGGGGCAGCGGCGGCGGGGGCTGCATCGGTTCCGGCAGCACCCGTGGCGCCCGTGGTGCTGGTCGTGGTGCTCGCGGGGTCTGAGGCCTGCTCGTGGTGGTGGTGATGGCCATGCACGCCGGACGTTCCGGAGGCGCCAGTGCCGCCGGTCGCCTGGTTGATCAGCGACTGCAGATCGGCCGCCAGCGCGTCGAGCGGACTGGTGTTGCCAGTGGCGCCTGTCGTGCCGGTTGCGGTGGTGGAGGCGGTGCTAGTGGTGCCGGTTGCGCCAGTGGCCGAACCCTGCAGAGAGAGCAGAGCCGCTTGCAGGTCCGTCGCAAGTTTCTGGAACGGGTTGATGCTGCCTGAGCCTTGAGCCGGGCCGGTGGCTCCGGTTGCTGAACCTGAGGCGTCGGGGTCATTGGCCCAAGGGGGCGGACCGGATGGACCTGAGGGACCAGACGGGCCGGTGGTCCCCGGCGATTGGTAGGCGTTGACCGACGCAAAGAACTGCGCCGTGTTGGTGGCGGATAGCGACATAAGGTTCCTCCTGCGCGACGCGGAGTGCCCCATGCACGCCGCACGCGCGAGGACGGACTGCAAGCGCAATGCCGCCAACGCAGCGGCGACGGCCTGCCTTGATCAGCACAGCCCCCGGAACGCCGGCAGGATCTGCCGGGCAATCTGAGATTCGCCCGGCAAATTCCGCCGGGTTACGGCGTGATCTGCTGCGTCCGCGTCGTGGTGGTGGACGATCCCGGCACCAGGTACTGGCTGCCCTGGGTGCGCGTGGTGGTGACCGAGGTGTCAGGCGCCACGCCGGGTTCGTTCTGACGTGTCTGCGTCGTCGTCACGCTCGATGCCGGCACATACGCGGGCACAAGCTGCTGTGACGTCGATTCGTTTGTGGTGGTCGTGCGCGAGACATGCTCCTGCCCGCCGCAGCCGGCGAGCGTCGCTGCGCCTGCGAGAAGCAGGCCTGAGAACACAATGCGGCTGCGGATGGTTGCGAGGCTGGGGGCGGTACGGGTCTGGGTCATGGGTGTCTCCTGGGTGTTGCGGGCGGTGGTGGTTGGCATGGCGTCAATGCGCGTTGCCGGGTTTGTTCGGCGCCGGGCCCAGCGTCTTGGTTGTCGTTGTCGTGGCGCTGTCTTCATGGGTGGTCACGATCGCCGCCTGCGGGTTCGTCGTCGTCCGGCTCACACCCTCACTGACCACGCCCTGCGGATTGCGATAGGTCGTCTCGACCTTCTGCTGGGTGGTGCCGTCAGGGTTCACCACGGCGTGCGACGTCGTGGTGCTGAGCGTGCCGGTGGGCGGCGGGGTGATCGGAGGGATCGCGGGCAGCTGCGCCTGCGCCGCGCCGATGCCAAGCAGCAGGGCTGCGGCGCCCAGCGATACGATGCATAGGGGAAGGGAGAGTCGCATGGTGGGTCCTCTGCCGGGATGTGACGAAGGTCCGCCCGGCTGCATTCCAGGTCGTGCTCCGGGGGCCGCGATCTCAGGAGCGGAAACTACGTCGCGCGCCTGATGGGGCTTGGGCCGGCTGAGTGGTATCCGAGCCTGCCATCGGAGCAGGTTGGCCTCCTAAAAACCCAGCGGGTCGCAAGGTCCGGCCCGGCACTGCGCCGATCGCCGCCTCCCCAGAAGGTGACACCGCCATGACCGACACCACCATCGCCGTATTCGCCGACCACCTTCAGGCCGAGGCCGCCATCAAGCGCCTGACGGCCGCGGGTTTCGCGATGAAGCAGCTCAGCATCGTCGGCCGCGGCTATCATACCGAGGAGCAGGTGGTGGGGTTCTACACCACCATGGACCGGGTGAAGTTCTGGGGCTCGCGCGGCGCCTTCTGGGGCGCCTTCTGGGGCCTGTTCATGGGCGGGCTGTTTATCACCACACCGGTCGTGGGCCCGGTCGTGGTGCTCGGCTATCTCGCGGCGACCGCCATCTCGGCGATCGAGGGCGCCGTCGCCGTTGGCGCGGTCAGCGGGCTCGCTGCCGCTCTGTTCAGCATCGGCACGCCGAAGGACAGCGTTATCGAATATGAATCTGCGATCCTGGCCGACAGCTTCCTGGTGATGGCGCACGGAACCGCCGAGGAGGCGGCTCATGCCAAGGCCGTGCTCGGCACCGCCGGCGCCACCTCGATTGCGACCCATGCCATCGTTGCAACCGGCGGCCATGATGTGGGTCAAGGACATCCGGCCGCAGCATAGGCCTGATCCAGCAAGACGCATCCGCGCGTCGCTTCAGGCGGAGAGCTTGCCATGGCCGAGACACAGACAGCCGAAATGCTGGAGAACCGCGTCTTTGACGAGATCGCCATCGGCGAGACCGCAAGCCTCTCCCACACGGTCACCCAGCGCGACA
This sequence comes from uncultured Rhodospirillales bacterium, assembly GCA_903873995.1. Taxonomy (GTDB): domain Bacteria; phylum Pseudomonadota; class Alphaproteobacteria; order Acetobacterales; family Acetobacteraceae; genus CAIQQQ01. Next base: position 636 of record CAIQQQ010000487.1, on the reverse strand, counting down.
TCGACCTGTTCGCAACCGCCTCGGGTGACGTGAATCCGGCCCATGTCGATCCCGTCTACGCAGCAGGCGACATGTTTCACCACGTGGTCATCCACGGCATGTGGAGTGCCAGCCTGATCTCGGCCACGCTGGGAACAAAGCTGCCAGGCCTGGGCACGATCTACCTGGGCCAGGACCTGCATTTCCGCCGGCCGGTCTCGATCGGTGACACGGTCACCGCCACCGTCACGGTGCGCGAGAAGAAGCCGGCGAAACACGACATCACACTGGACTGCGCCTGCACCAACCAGCATGGCGAGATCGTGCTGACCGGTGCCGCCTATGTCCGCGCCCCCACCGAGAAGCAGCGCCGGACGCGGATGACGCTGCCCCCGGTCCGGGTCGGCCGGCATGACGGGACGCAACGCCTGCTGGCCATGGCGGACGAAGGCACGCCCGTGGTCACGGCTGTGGTCTACCCTGTGGACGAGCTCTCTTTTGTCCGGCGCGCTGGCCGCCTGGCATCGCGGGCTCATCACGCCGGTGCTGGTCGGGCCGTCTGCGAGGCTGCGCGAGGTCGCATCAAAGCTCGGCGCCGATCTTGGCGGGCTGCGCCTGGTCGAAGCCGCGACTGGCCCCGAAGCCGCCGCCGCCGCC
>CAIQQQ010000486.1 GCA_903873995.1 uncultured Rhodospirillales bacterium | reverse complement strand
TTGTTGTGCGTCGGCCGGCCGGCCCAGGCGATGGCGATCCGGCGCAGCCCCGCCGGCAGCACCTCGTCAAGCCGCGCCTTCCACGACGCGACCAGCGCCGGATCGGCCCACAGATACGGCACCGTCTGCGGGATCGTGCCAAGTGTGGTGCCGGCAAGCCGCGGCAGGCCGGAGAACGGGCAATAGGCGACATAAGGCGGGCAATCCTCCCACCGCACCGCGATATGCGCGCCCGGCGCCAGCTGCGCGATGATGCCCTGCATCTCCGGGCTGCAGGCCACCGTGATGGTCGGGCAGATCGTCATCACCCATTTCACGTAGCGGCCAAACATGATCACGTCGCCATAGCCCTGGTCGCCGATCAGCAGCAGGCGATCATTCGGCAGCGGCCTGCCGTCCCATTGCTTGCGATCGGTCGGCGGCATCAGCGGTGCCGCACCCGGGATCTGGTAGCGCCACTCGTAATGCTCCCAGCCCTCGGTGAAGTCGCCACGCGCCAGCAGCGCCTGGCCCAGCTTCATATGTGCCTGCGGCAACGTGGCCCGCAGATCGACTGCCCGCCGTGCCGAGGCAATACAGTTGTCGATCTCCATCCGGTCGTACTCGACCATCGCGAGATTGAACGGGCCCATCGGATCGGCCGGGTCCATCGCCGCCCCGCGCCGCGCCGCCAGCACCGCCTCATCAAGCCTCCCGAGCAGGCGATACACCTCGGAGATGTTGCGCAGATGCGCACCCTTGGGCGGCCCACCGGCCATCGCGCGCTCCATCAGAGCGGCTGCGTCCTCCACCTTGTTGCGGCGGAACGCGATCAGGCCCTTCAGGTGCAGGCTGTCCGCCTGGTTCGGCACCACCGCCAGGATGTGCCCCAGCAGGCGCTCAGCCGCGTCGAAACGGCTCGCCTCGACATATTCTGTCGCGATCGTGAACAGCTCGGTGGCCGGCATCGGCACGGACAGCGTGCCGGATTGCGTCGTGACTGCGTTCATCATCTGGCTCCCAAGCCTGACCTAGTTGCGGCCGAGAAATGACCCGGCAACCCCGCGTCCGCTCTGCGCCGGCCGGCGCGTATCCGGGGCCGCGGCCACCAGCGCCACCGTCTCGGTCGCCGTCTGAAACGCCACCCGCCCCGGGCCGGTCAGCCGCAGGCATGGCAGCTCGAACCGCGAGGCACTGTCATTCGTCGCCGCCACCGATTCAATGGCAACACCTGCATCCTTGCACAGGAACGCGGCGTGGCTGAGATCCAGCACCTCGCCATCGATCAGCCCACGCTCGAACATGTCGCCCTGCGCCTGAACCCATAATACCGCGCCGTCCGGCCCCGCCGTGAACCGGTCCACCATCAGCCCCGCCGTTCCGGACAGTCGGTCGCCCAACCCCTGCACCACATCCTGCATGCGCGCAGCGCCCAGCGAGACCAGAAACCGCCCGCGCCGCACCTGAACAATCTCGCCCGCCAGCATCGGCACCGGAAACACCGCCCCGCCCGCGCCCCGCGACACGCCAAAATGCCCCGGCCCCTGCACCGCCAACATCGCGTCCCACACCGACAAGGTCAGCGCCGGCTCCTTCCACAGCAACGCCTGAGGATCCACCAGCACACGCTGCCGCGCATCCAACGCCACCACCAAATGCGGCGCCAGATGACCCACAATGCGGCACGCCAGGCCACCAAGCCGCTGCTCACCCGCCTGAGGCGGCAACGCATGCGGCATACGGGCAAAATCCGCCATAAAACAGCAACCCCCAACGAAACAAGCCGGGTATAGCCTGCGCTCCAGAAGGAAGGCCAGGGCTCTGCCCTGGCCTCCCCTCAGTTGCGCAACGCCTTACCGGTCTCGAGCATGTGGCGGATGCGGACTTGGGTGGGTTGGGTTTGGGCCAGGGTGAGAAGGCCTTCGCGTTCGAGGCGGTAGAGTG
>CAIQQQ010000485.1 GCA_903873995.1 uncultured Rhodospirillales bacterium | reverse complement strand
CGGCACCAGGTGCACACATTCGGGCGCGCCATAGGTGGCCGGCAGGGCGGTGTGGAGGGTGGCGATCTGCATGGCGCCAGATTGCCCGCGCGCGCGCGGGGTCCGTCATGCCATCAGGCGGGGTCGTGCGCGTTTTTGGGAGGCCGCCAGAACGGCTGTGAGGAACGGCAGGCGATGAGATGGCTCGTGTTACGCACCGCATAGCCTGCGCCGCAAAACCCCCTCTTATGGGCTCTTATGAGGTATGCTTGGCGAGGGGTGGGATAGTCGATGTCCCTACTTTCCCTTCGGATCGACCCATGCAGTGGTGATCGTCTCGCTGGTGACGATCCCCCTACATCCCTTGAGTGCACCAGAAACGACCAGAACCTCCGACGAAAACATGCCGCTGTCGGTGATGATGATGGGCGTGGCCTTCGGCGCGCGACATGCCAGAAGCGGCACGAGAAGGTCACTGTGCAACGCGGCAGAACCCTTCGCAGCACCGTCGATCAACAATTTCATTGCTCGATCAAATGCGGCGCGGTCCTTCCAGACAAGAGTGTTGCCGCCCTCAGCATTCACCAAGGTGTGTTGAGGAAGTCGGTTCAAACCAGCGCTCGGCGGCAAATTCAATGAGATGATCGTCATGAGCCCAGCACACACAAAAATCATCAGGCAGCCGATCCTGAAATTCTTCTTTTTCTTCGTAGCAGCCTGCGCATCGCTCATGACCTCAATGCCCTTCCCACAAACACCTCCAGCACATCGCGCGTGGTCTCCAGATCCTTGTCGGAAAACCCGAGATACGGTCGCGCCGGGATCGTGACGCTTTTGGCGGCACCCCAGATTTTCCCGCCGGAGCGGAAGAACAGCAGGCCCTTGGCGTTCTTTGGCCGGATCACGCCGCCGAGCTGGTGGATGGCGCCGTAGATCTTGTTGGTGCCGATGCGCAGCTCGGCGCTGTGCGCGCCGCCGGTGGTCTCAAAGGTGATGCTGCCCATCAGGCCGCCGCGCATGCCGCTCTCGCGCAGAATGCCGGGGCCGCGCTTCAGCGCCGCATAGGCGGGGTTGAGCGGCGCCCAGGCCCGGCCTTCCGGATCGCGCCCGTCCTGAAACCGGTCCTGCGTGTTGCGCACCAGGCCCACGCCGATGGCACGCATGACGGGGATAAGGTTCTGGCCAAGTGTGGACAGCGCGCGCAGCCGGCTCTGCACCTCGCCATCATCGATCTGCACCTGGATGCTTACACCGGCCATCTGGTCACCTCACCACGGCCGGCAGCGATGTGGCAATTCGGTCCGGCATGAACTATGTTGTGAACGGACGCGCCGTGACACGGTGTTATTCCCCCGGCCGTAGCACGACCCTCGGGTCGGAGCGCCATGTAAGGTTTCTGGGGGGCCTTACCGGTGCGTCCACTCATCCCTGCCCATCAGTATTTTCTTTCCGCGCAGCTTCCGGCGCATGTCGTCTGGATTGCTGCGTCGCAGGCTCTGCAGGAATATCTCCTGGCCATCCTGCGTGGCCTTGATCACGGCCCGCAGCGGCTGATCGCCGGATGAGGTGAGCACCAGATGGCGCGCCCGATCTGACCACACCACCGCCGGGTCACGCAGCAAGTCCTGCACGGCCCGATAGTGGTGCAGAAGCATGTCGTCGTGTCGGAATGCCTGCTTCTCCATTGTTT
>CAIQQQ010000484.1 GCA_903873995.1 uncultured Rhodospirillales bacterium | reverse complement strand
TTCGGGCCGGGTCCGGCGCCACGCTGTTTGCGCGTGTGCGCTGGTTGGCAAGCTCGACGGTTAGCTGGCGTGCCCGCTCGGGTTGCATCGCGGCGAGGATCGCGGCGGCTTTCGCCTCCTTCATGCGGTCCATCACCGGCAAGAGCACCGGCAGATCGAGATCGTTGAAGATCGCAGCCGCTTCCTTGGGTTTCATGGTCTCGTAGAGTTTGACGAGGCCCTTCCAGTTGGCCTCGTCACGGTCCTGGCGCTGCTTCTCGAGATGCTGAAGCTGTTGCTGCAGGTTGGTAAGCTCGTCGACGCGGGTGGCGAGCCGCTTCTCCACCGCGCCAAGCGTGGCCTCCCGGGCGACCAACGCAGCTTCGCGTTCATCCAGCTTCAACCGGCGATGCCGCAGATCGGTGAGCAGAGCCCGTTCGCTGTCGCTGACCGGCGGCTCTGACGGGAGCTGCGTGGCGGCACCGGTCTGCGGCTCGGCGCTCCGGTCATCCGGCTTCGGTGACTTGGTGTAGGCCGGCGAAGCAACCGCAGGTTGCGGCGTTCCGGGGGGCGTTCCGGGGGGCGTTGCAGGAGCCGATGCGCGGATCACCATCGGGGCGGCCTTGGCCTGCGGCGCCATATCCATGGTCCCAAGCATTGTCGCGCGAACCAGCGAGGCGGATTTCAGCACCATCAGCGCGGCCATAACCGCGATGGCGGCCGGCAGCAGCCTTGGGGTTGGAATGCGCAAAGTGGCGCGCCCGACCATGGGCGCTTGAGCGCGGGGCGGGGATTTCATCGTGCCATCCTCAGGGCCTTGAGAAGGTCCCGCTCGGCCTGGCTGCGCAGTCTCGCCGCCGGCTCCTCGGCCGGCACGTCCGCCTGCGCTTCTCGATCGGGGCGGCCGAAAGCGGGCGCTTCGCCGCGCATTGTTTCCTTTACCAGCTCAAGCATCGGCGCGCGGTGCGCCGGGACCTCGGGACGATAGGCATTCTCGTCCGGCGCCACGGAGCGGGCGGTGCGTACAGCACTGTCGAGCCGGTCAGCCAGCCGTTCGCCACGCTCGGCGAGGAAGACGAGGTCGTCGCGCAAGGCTTGTGCAACGTCGATCTGGCGAGCGATCTGCCGCCCTGCACCATCCGCTGTCGCACGCAGCCGCTCGATCCCCTGTTCGGCCTGCCGGGTGCTTGTGTTGAACCCGGTGACAAGGTCCTCCAGCGCCGCGCGGTCGCTCTTGAGCACGCCAAGCGCCCGTTCGAGACGCAGGGCGTGAAACAATGTCGCCGCCAGCATCGCGATCAGCGCGATTTCAAGAATTGTCTCCATGTCAGGTTCTTTCCATCTCAGGTCGTCACCGGTTCGCGCTGCAAAGGCCTGTCGATCCGCACGGCAAGCCGGTTTTTGCGGCGTCCAACCTTGCCCTCGAACAACGCCGTGCTGCCGCAGCGCAGCGTGACAGAGGCGTTGGCGACGGTGTTAAGGAGGATCTGGCTGCCCGGTTGAAGCGCGATCACGTCCGAAAGGCGCATGGTCTGCTCATCGAGAACGACATCGAGTTCGACGTCGGTGCTCCAGAGCTCTTCGGCGAGATGGGTCTCCCAGATCGAATCGCGGCCAAACTTCTCGCCCATGAACTGTTGCAGCAGCAGCTCGCGCACCGGCTCGAGCGTCGCGTAAGGGAGCATCAACTCCATCCGGCCGCCGCGATCCTCCATATCGATGCGCAACCGCGCCAAGACAGCGGCATTGGACAGGCGGCTGATGGCGGCAAAGCGGGGGTTCACCTCGAGTCGCTCGAAACGGAACGTGACGGGGCAGAGCGGGTCAAAGCTTGCAGACAGGTCGGCCAGCACGACGTGGATGAGGCGCTCCACCAGGGTGCGCTCGATTGTTGTGTAGGGCCGGCCCTCGATGCGCATGGCCGCCGTGCCGCGCCGTCCACCCAGCAGCACGTCCACGATCGAGTAGATCATGGCGCTGTCCACCACCATCAGGCCGTAGTTGTCCCACTCCTCGGCCTTGAACACGGCGAGCATCGCAGGCAACGGAATGGAGTTCAGATAGTCCCCGAAGCGTAGCGACAAGATATTGTCGATACCGACCTCAACGTTGTCTGACGTGAAGTTGCGCAGCGAAGTGGACATGATTCTAACCAGCCGGTCGAACACGATCTCCAGCATCGGCAGGCGCTCGTATGACACGAGGCCGGAGCTGATGATTTTCTGCATGCCGGTGCGGTTCTCACCGGCCGATGGCCCTTCGTCAAAGCCCAGCAGGCTATCGATCTCTGCCTGGTTGAGCACGCGGGCACGCTGAGCCGGCTGCGCGTCCTCGGCTCCCCGCTCGCCCCCGCCTTCGTCGTCCAAGGCGTCAGCACCCCAGGCGGCTGCCAGATCCTCTTCGGACTGTCCGCCAGAGACCGCCTGACCGGCCTGCGGGTCGCTCATTGGATCAGCATTTCGGTGAACAGCACATCAACGACGCGCAGCGGCGCCACGGCGACATTGGCCCGGCCGATCAGCTCCTCGCGCAGGCGATAGGTGCCGGCCGAGCCGCGCAGCTCCTCGGGGCGGGTCTCGCGCAGATAGGTGGTGAACATGTCCTGCAGCCGCGGCATCGCGGCCAGGATCGCAGCACTGTCCTCTGCCCGAGCGATCTCGAGCTTGGCCTTGAGTTTGACGAAGCTGGTGCGGCGCTGGCCCACGTTGAGGTTGGCGACCAGATCCGGCATCTCCACGAACACCGGGATCTTGGCCTTCGCTTCCGCCTCCGGCTTCAGCTCGCCCGGCTTTTCGCCCGAGACCTTGCCGTGCTCGGCGGCGGCCTCCGTCTTCTCGCCCATGCCCAACAGCGGAGGCAGGATCCCGCCAAACCAAAGCCCGGCGCCGAGACCCACAAGAAGCAAGGGGATGGCGAGCAGGACAAGCTTCTTGGAGCCGCCCTTTTTCGAGGGCGCACCTTCCATCGAAGCATCAGCCGTTGTCGCAGCGCTGCTCACCCTTGGGTGTCTCCTTGAAGGTCAACGCAGCCATGGTGGCGGGAGATGATTAAGAAATCCTTGCGCCGAGGTCGCGGACCGGACGTGCATCCGCCAGGCATGAGGCCCGAGCCGGCCGGCCGAAACTGCCGAGGGGGCCTCGCCTGCCCGGCAAATCATGCCGAGAGGCCGGGTTCCTACACGTCAAACCCCTGAGAACAGGAGGCAAATCGGGTGGCATAGGATTTGGAACGTAAGGGTTGGAACGCCGATCCACGAGCGGCCCATCGGAATTATCGCCATGGACAATGCCACTTCCATCGCCCTCTCCCGCATCATCGCGCAGACCCGCGCCATGGATGTCACGGCCACGAACCTCGCCAATGCCGGCACCGCCGGATATCGCAAGGAACGCATGCTGTTCAGCGACTTCCTGGTGCGCGAGCCAACCGGCACCGGCGACACGCGCCTGCCGCCCGGTGGCCGTGTGATGGCCTATACCCAGGACCGCGCGACGTATCGGGACCAATCGGCAGGCGCCATCAGCCGTACCGGCAACTCGCTTGATCTGGCGCTCGGCAGCGACGGGTTCTTCACCGTTAACACACCGGCCGGCCCGCGGCTGACCCGCTCGGGCCATTTCGAACGCGCCACCTCCGGCACGATCGTCGATGCCCAGGGCCAGCCCCTGCTGGATACGAATGGCAAGCCGATCCAGCTGGCGGCGGCCGATGTGGCGATCACCATCACCGCGGACGGCACGATCTCGAGCCAGAACGGCACGATCGGGCGGATCGGCGTCGTTGCACCCGCCGATCCGAACAAGCTGCGCCCGGAAGGGGACCGGCTGCTGGTCAGCGACAGCCCGACCCAGGCGGTGGCGGCGCCAAAGCTCGTTCAGGGGGCGGTGGAGGACAGCAATGTGCAGCCCACCACCGAGATCACCCGCATGATGAACGATATGCGGGAGTTCCAATTCACCACCCAGTTCATCCAGGCCGAGGCGGACCGCCAGCAATCCGCGATCGACAAGATCACGGCGCAACGAAGCTGATCCTGCGGGATCGGAACATCACTTAGGACAAGGAGGCGCAGACCATGCGTTCGCTCGATATCGCCGGCACCGGCATGATGGCCCAGCAGACCAATGTGGAGGTCATCTCCAACAACATTGCCAACATGACCACCACCGGGTTCAAGCGCAGGCGGGCCGAGTTCCAGGACCTGATTTACCAAAACCTGCGCCGCGCCGGCTCCAACTCGTCTGACACCGGCTCCGTCGTGCCGTCCGGCGCGCAGGTCGGCCTCGGCGTGAAGACGGCCGCGATCTACCGCATCAACGACCAGGGCAACCTGCAGCAGACCTCCAACAGCCTGGACATGGCAATCCAGGGCAGCGGCTATTTCCAGGTGACCTTGCCGTCCGGCGAGACCGCCTACACGCGGGATGGCACGTTCGCGCTGTCCCCCACGGGCGAGGTGGTGACGGCGGATGGCTATGTGGTGCAGCCGGGCATCACCATCCCGAGCGCTGCCACCTCCATCACCATCAACGCCAGCGGCGAGGTGCAGGCGAAGCTTGACGGCACGACGAACCCGGCCACCGTCGGGCAGCTCCAGCTGGCAGTGTTTCCCAACGATGCCGGGCTTGAGTCGCAGGGCAACAACCTGTTTCTGGCCAGCACCGCCTCGGGCAACGCGGTCACTGGCACGCCGGGCTCACCCGGCTTCGGCACCACGATGCAGGGGTTTGTCGAGGGCTCCAACGTCAACATCGTCAGCGAGATCACCAATCTGATCAGCGCCCAGCGCGCATACGAGATGAACTCGCGGGTGATCACGACGTCTGACCAGATGATGTCCACCCTGACCAATCTGCGGTGAGGCCCGTTATGCGCGCGCTTTACGTTATGGTTTTGCTCGCCGGGTCGCTGCCCATCACGCTTGCGGGGCAGGCCGCCTCGCTGCGCAGCGCCGTCACCCTGGAGCATCCGATGGTCCGGGTGGCCGATCTGTTCGACGATGCCGGACCCGCTGCGTCCAGGGTCCTCGGCGCGGGCCCGCAGCCAGGTGCACGTCTTGTGGTGGAGGCGGCACAGCTGTCGGCGATCGCACGGCAGTTCGGGGTCGACTGGCGCGCGGCGTCACCGGCGGACAGGATCGTGATCGACCGACCGGGGCACCTTGTGGCACGCGACGACGTGCTGGCGGCTTTGAGGACGGCGCTTTCCTCCGCGGGGGCGCCGGCTGCAGTCGATATCGATCTGCCGGGTTTTGAGTCCCCCGTGGTCTCGCTGGAGGCGCAGCCGCGGCTTTCAATCGAGCAGCTCGAATATGACAGCGCGGGTGAGCGGTTCGCAGCGACCCTGTCCATCGCGACCACGGACATGCCGGTGATGCGCATGCGCCTCGCCGGGCGGGCGCAGGAGATGACGGAGATCGCCGTGCCGGCCCAGCGACTCGCGGCTGGGCGGGTGATCGCCGCCTCGGATCTGCAGGTCGCACGGGTGCGGGCGGCGTCACTGACCGGGATCGCCGGGCGGGGGGAGGTGGTGCGCGATGCGTCCCAGGCGATCGGGCTGGCACTGCACCGCATGGCCCAGGCCGGCCAGCCGCTGCCGCTTGCCGAGCTCGGGCCGCCCATGGTGGTGCAGAAGGGTGCACGGGTGACAATGCGGCTGCAGACCGCAGGTCTGTTGCTCAGCACAATCGGCATCGCCACCGAAAGTGGCGCCATGGGGCAGCGCATCAGCGTGATGAATCCGATTTCGCGTGCCCTCGTCGATGCCGAGATCCTCGGGCCCGATCTCGTGCGGGTCTCGCCCAACTCTGCCCCCCATGCGGAGCCGTCCTTTGTGAACACCCAGGTGACCTTGCGATGAACCGTTTTGGCCTTGCCATGCTGCTGCCGCTGGCGCTCGGCGCGTGCGGCTCACTAACCCGATTGTCGGAGGTGGGGCGCCCGCCGGAGATGTCTGACATCCGCGATCCCACCAAGGAGGCAAGCTACCGGCCGCTCTCCATGCCGATGCCGGCCGGGCAGACGGCACAGCCGCAGGTCGGTTCGCTATGGCGCAACGGCAGCCGTGCGTTCTTCAAGGACCAGCGCGCCGCCAATGTGGGCGACATTCTCACGGTGCTGGTCAACATCACCGACAACGCGGATCTCAAGAACAACAGCACGGCGTCCCGCACCGGATCCGAAACCATGGGCATTCCCAATCTGTTCGGCTTCGAGAAAACGATCCCGAAGTTGCTGGCCGGCGCCAGCGCATCAAACCTTGTCTCCGCGAGCAGCGCCAATGCCAATGGCGGCACCGGTGAGGTGAAGCGCACCGAGACGGTGACGATGCGGGTGGCTGGAATCATCACCCAGGTTCTGCCGAACGGAAATCTGGTGGTCTCGGCCCATCAGGAGGTGAGAGTGAACAGCGAGTTGCGGCAACTTCAGGTGACGGGCGTGGTGCGGCCACAGGACATCGCGAGTGACAATACAGTCATCCATGACCGGATGGCAGAAGCGCGCATCACCTATGGTGGGCGCGGTCAGTTGACAGACGTCCAGACCCCACGCTGGGGCCAGCAAGTGCTCGACGTGGTCGCCCCGTTCTAGCAGCCAAAACCGAACTTATAAGCGTCCGGATTCGGCTCTAGTGTCCCGCAGCAGAAATTCGCAAGGCGAATTCCTGGTAAAGC
>CAIQQQ010000483.1 GCA_903873995.1 uncultured Rhodospirillales bacterium | reverse complement strand
CGAATGGGCGGCGGGTCCGCGATCATCGTAACCTGCCCGTCCTTGCCCTTCACCACCTTGATTTGCTTGCCATCCGCGCCGTGACAGATCTGGGCCGGGCCAGCCGGCACGCGGTCGCTGGCGATATGGGCGCCAGGCTTGTCCGGCCCGTCCTTCGTCAGCGCACGGCCTACCGATTTCCGCCAGACGTCGGGATTGGCCGCAGCCTTGGAGACCGATTTGTCGATATGCCCGGGGCCGGTATGGAGTGCATGACCGTCAGATGGCGGCTTCGGTGCGCCCGCCCCACCGCTGCGATAGCTCGCCGGATCGGCGTCGAGACTGTCGCGGACCCAGTCATCCATCTCAAGCGTGGGGTCTGGCGGCATCGCTTCCTCCCGGCCGGTGTGGCATGCCGTCTTGCCGGCCTCATATCACGGCGAAATATTCTCGGCGCACACCGACCATGCAACAGGAAAGCGCCCGGCCCACCATCACAACTGCGCCGATCCACCGCCGCCCCGCAACCAGGAGACACAGCTTGATCATCCTCATCACCGGCGCCAGCGCCGGCTTCGGCGCCGCCATGGCCCGCCGCTTCGCGCAAGACGGCACCCACAGCCTCATCCTCGCCGGCCGAAGGCGAGACCGCCTCGAAGCCCGCCGCGAAGAACTCGGTGTCGACAGCACCCACGCCCTGGAACTCGACGTCCGCGATCGTGACGCCGTCGCCGACGCCATCGCAAGCCTGCCCGAACCTTTCGCCGCCATCGACCTGCTGATCAACAACGCAGGCCTGGCCCTCGGCATCGCCCCCGCCCAGGCCGCCAGCCTCGATGACTGGGACACCATGGTGGACACCAACGTGAAAGGCGTGATGTACGTCACTCACGCCACACTCCCCGGCATGGTCGCCCGCAACCGCGGCCACATCATCAATCTCGGCTCCACTGCCGCCAACTGGCCCTACCCCGGCGGCAACGTCTACGGCGCCTCAAAGGCCTTCGTGCGCCAGTTCTCCCTCAATCTCCGCGCCGACCTTACCGGCACTGCCATCCGCGTCACCGACATCGAACCAGGTCTCGTCGGCGGCACCGAATTCTCCACCGTCCGCTTCCAAGGCGACACCGACAAAGCCGCCAACCTATACCGCAACGCCACCCCCCTCACCCCAGACGACATCGCCGAAACCACCCACTGGGTCGCCACCCGCCCAGCCCACATGAACATCAACACCATCGAACTGATGCCCACCTCCCAAAGCTTCGCCGCCCTGAGCATCAGCCGTCGGGAGGTTGGATAAGGAAGGCCAGGGCTCTGCCCTGGACCCGCCAAGGGCCGAAAGGCCCCTGGACCCCTTGAGTTTAGGAGTTCGCGATACAGAGAGGGGGCATACCGGACGGGTCAATCGACCCGTCCGGTATGCCCCCTCTCTGTACCCCGAAAGCCCCCGAACTTATGGGATCCAAGGGCCTTTCGGCCCTTGGCGAGTCCAGGGCAGAGCCCTGACCTTACTTACCCAGCCTTCGACACCAGCTCCTCGGCCACGTTGCGGGGGACAGGATCGTAGTGGTGGAACTGCATCGTGAACGAGGCGCGGCCTTTGGTCATGGAGCGCAGATCGGAGATGTAGCCGAACATTTCCTTCAGCGGCACATGGGCGCGCACCATGACGGTGGAGCCGGAGCTCTCCTGGTTCTGGATCATGCCGCGGCGGCGGTTGAGATCGCCCACCACATCGCCGACATGGTCGTTGGGAGTGGTCACCTCCACGTCCATGATCGGTTCGAGGATGATCGGCTTGGCCTTCTTCATGCCTTCGCGGAAGCAGGCCTTGGCGGCGATTTCAAAGGCGAGGGCCGACGAGTCGACGTCGTGGTACTTGCCGTCAACGAGCGTGTACTTGAAGTCCACCGTCTGGAAGCCCGCGAGCACGCCGGTGTCGGCCTGAACGCGGATACCCTTTTCCACGGCCGGGATGTATTCGCGCGGCACCGAGCCACCGACGGTCTTGTTCTCGAACAGCACGCCGGCATTCCGCTCCTGCGGCTCGAAGATCACCTTCACTTCGGCGTACTGGCCAGACCCGCCCGACTGCTTCTTGTGAGTGTAGGTCTCGGTGTGCGCCTGCGAGATCGTCTCGCGATAAGCCACCTGAGGTGCCCCGATGTTGCAATCCACGCCGTATTCGCGGCGCAGACGGTCGATGATGATCTCCAGATGCAGCTCGCCCATGCCCGAGAGAATGGTCTGTCCGCTCTCCTGGTCGGTCTTGAGGCGCAGCGACGGATCCTCGCCGGCCAGCTTCTGCAGGCCGATCGACATCTTCTCGACCGAGTCCTTCGTCTTGGGCTCAACCGAGATGTCGATCACGGGCACCGGGAACGCCATGCGCTCCAGCACCACCGGATCGTCGGACGAGGCCAGCGTGTCACCGGTGCCGGTGTCCTTCAGGCCCACGAACGCCGCGATGTCGCCGGCATGCACTTCCTTGATTTCCGCACGCTTGTCGGCGTGCATCTGGAACATGCGGCTGATCCGCTCCTTGTGGTCCTTCGTCGTGTTCATCACCGTGTCGCCGGTCTTCAGCGTGCCGGCATAAACACGGATGAAGGTGAGCGTGCCGTATTTGTCGTTGATAATCTTGAAGGCGAGCCCTGCGAACGGCGCCTTCGGATCGGCCTTGATGCGGCGGCGGTTGCTGTGCTCGCCGTCCTCCTCGCCCTCCTCAGCTGCGATCGAGATGCCGGGCACGTCGATCGGCGCCGGCAGATAGTCGATCACGGCGTCGAGCAGCGGCTGCACGCCCTTGTTCTTGAACGCCGTGCCGCACAGCACCGGACGGAAATCGCCGTTGATGGTGCCGGTCTTGATGGCGCGCTTGAGGGTCGCGACGGCCACGTCACCGTTCTCGAAGTATTCCTCCATGCCCTCGTTGTCGACCGACAGAGCGGTGTCGAGCAGGAGTTGCCGGGCCTCCTTGGCCTTCTCCATCAGGTCTTCCGGGATCGGCTCGTCATGGAACTTAGCACCAAGCTCGCCGCCTTCCCAGATGATCGCCTTCATCTCGACAAGGTCGACCACGCCCAGGAACGTGTCCTCCGTGCCGATCGGCAGCTGCAGCGGAATCGCCACGATGTCGAGCTTCTCCTTCAACGTGTCGAACGCGCGGTAGAAATCCGCACCGGTGCGGTCGAGCTTGTTGATGAAGATGATGCGCGGCACGTTGTAACGGTCCGCCAGGCGCCAGTTGGTCTCGGATTGCGGCTGCACGCCGGCCACGCCCTCGATGATGAACACCGCGCCGTCGAGCACGCGCAGCGAACGGTTCACCTCGATGTTGAAATCGATATGGCCCGGGGTGTCGATGATGTTGATGCGGTGGTCCTTCCACTCGCACGTAACAGCCGCCGAGGTGATCGTGATGCCGCGCTCACGCTCCTGGGCCATGTAATCGGTCGTGGTGTTGCCATCGTGCACTTCGCCGATCTTGTGCGACACGCCGGTGTAATACAGAATCCGCTCGGTGGTTGTGGTCTTGCCCGCGTCGATATGCGCGGTGATCCCGATGTTGCGGATCTTTGCCAGGGGCGAGACGGACGGGGCGGGGTCGGACACGATGGCCTCCATTGAACCCCGGGCAGTCCCCGGGGCGAGCTTTGAGCACACGAAACTGCCAACGGCCATGGCGCGGACGCGGCGCGATCCGCGGCACACCTGGCCGATGGGTGGATGGACAGGCCATGATCGAGCCCTGTGATGGGGAGATGCCCTTAAGCCCCCGATTTTGCAAGCCCGCTTTCCTGCAGGCCGGCCGCCCGCCGCATTGTTGCAATGCAAACCGGCCGCCGTGCTGAAACATCACCCTTCGTCACAAGCGCGCAACGCTCGCGGTGCTACATCGCCTGTCATGGACATGAACACCGCGCACGCCCTGATCCGCTTCGGCCTCGGCAGACGAGGGAGCGAGGACCTGCCCGCCGATCCAAAGGCCTGGCTCGCCCGCCAGCTGGACGGTCCGGACCCCTATCTGTCCCTTCCCGGGCCGAGCACCGCCGACGGGCTGACCGCCCTGCAGGAGGATCGCCGCGATCCCAACAAGGAGCCCGGCAAGCGCCGCGAGCGGGTGCGCGAACTGTTCCAGGGCGAGGTCGCGACCCTTGCGAACCACGTCCTCACCACGCCGGACGGGTTTCGTGAGCGGCTGGTGTGGTTCTGGTACAACCACTTCACCGTCAGCCTGCGCCGCGGCGAGTGCACCGGCGCCCTGCCCGGCTATTTCCGCGAGGCCATCCGCCCGCATGTGACAGGCCGGTTCCAGGATATGCTGCTGGCCGTCATGACCCATCCGGCGATGATCATGTATCTGGACAACCAGCAATCCTTCGGGCCGGACAGCCTGGTGGGCCAGCGCCAGAAAAAGGGCATCAACGAGAACCTCGCCCGTGAATGCCTGGAGCTCCACACCGTCACCCCGGCGGCCGGCTACACCCAGGCGGACGTCACGTCCTTTGCCAAGATCCTGTCCGGCTGGAGCATCGAGATCAACAAGATCCCGGCCGGCTTCATGTTCCGCCGCTTCGCCCACGAACCCGGCCCCAAGACCATGATGGGTCAGGTGTTCACCGAAGGCGAGGAAGGCGGCCGCATGGCGCTGTCGTTCCTCGCCGAACACCCCGCCACCTATCACAACCTCGCCACCAAGCTGGTGCGTCATTTCGTGGCGGATGTCCCGCCGCCGGCCGCGGTCGCGCACATCGCAAGCGTTCTCCACACCACCAAAGGTGACCTCAAGGCCGCCAGCCTCGCGCTCATCGCCCTGCCCGAAGCCTGGCAGCCGCTCACCAAGCTGCGCCAGCCGCAAGACTACGTGATCTCCGTCCTGCGCGCGCTCGACCTGCCGGCAGACAAGCGCCCGCCGAACCTACCCGGGATCATTTCCGGCCTCGGCCAGCAGCCCTTCGCGGCCCCCCTGCCCAATGGCTGGCCCGACACCGCGGCCGACTGGGACGGGCCCGAAGCCATCCTACGGCGGATCGACTGGGCCTACGGCATGACCGGCAGAGCCGCCAACATGGACCCGGACGCGCTGGCAGGCGCCACGCTCGGCCCATTGCTTGGCGAGACCACCAAACACGAGATGCACCGCGCCGGCTCCCGGCGTGACGCCCTGGCGCTCCTCGTCGCCTCCCCAGAATTCAACAGGAGATAGCGATGTCGCACCCCTCCATGCGCCTGTCGCGCCGCTCGGCCCTGCTCGGCCTCACCACCGCCTTCACCCTCGGCCGCGCCTCCCTGGCCCTCGCCAACGCCGCCACCGAACAGCGTTTCGTCGTCGTCATCCTGCGCGGCGCACTCGACGGCATGGCCGCTGTCGTCCCCTACGGCGACAGCGCACTCACCGAATTGCGCGGATCGCTGCTGCTGCCTGAACCCGGCCGCGACGGCGGCCTGCTGGACCTCGGCGGCTTTTACGGCCTGCACCCCGCCATGCCCGCGATGCACCAGATGTACACCCAGGGCCAGATGCTGCCGGTCCACGCCGTCGCCGGCCCCTACCGCGTACGCAGCCATTTCGAGGCGCAGGACTACCTCGAATATGGCTCCAACCACGCGCTCACCAGCGGCTGGCTGAACCGCGCCGCAACCCTCCTGCCCGCCACCCGCGGCGGCACCGAAACCGCGCTTGCCGTCGGCACGTCCATCCCCCTGCTGCTCCGCGGCCAGGCCCCGGTCGGCAGTTGGCTGCCCAAAACCAATGGCCGCCCGGAGCCCGAGCTTTACAGCCGCATGCTCGCCATCCACCAGAAAGACCCCATCACCGGCCCGGCCGTCGCCAACGGCCTCAAGGAGCGCGGCTTCACCGAAGCCACGCTGTCCACCCCTGAAGCCGGCAACCGCTATGCCTTCCCCGCCCTCTGCGCCTCCGCCGGCAAGCTCCTCGCCGCCGCCGACGGCCCCCGCCTCGCCGCCCTCGAAATCGGCGGCTGGGACACCCATGCCGCCCAAAAGAACCGCATCGGCGGCACCCTCAAGCAACTGGATGACGGCATGGCCAGCCTCAAGGCCGGCCTCGGCGACGCATGGCCCAAAACCGTCGTGATGATCATGACCGAGTTCGGCCGAACCGTTCGCGTCAACGGCACCGGCGGCACCGATCACGGCACAGGTGCGGCAGCCTTCGTCCTCGGCGGCAAAATCGCCGGCGGCAAGGTCCTGGCCAACTGGCCCGGCCTCGCAACCCATAACCTCTTCGAAAATCGCGACCTCCAGCCAACCCTGGACCTGCGCAGCCTCGCCAAGGGCCTCCTCGCCAGCCAGTTCAACCTCGACGCGCGCGCTCAAAGCACCGTCTTCCCCGACAGCGCCCACGCCTCCGCCGTACCCGGCCTCCTGCGCGTCTGATCGGGTCAGGGTGACAAGGCGGTCAAGATCCGGCTCCGTAAGGCCGGTGACTGCCTGCGACGCCTTTCGCAAACCCGGACAAGGGTGAACGCTGCCCGACGAACGTCACAGCACGACAGACTTGGACATCCTTGATTTCGCGGTCATGAGCCGGGGCCCGCCCTTCCTTGACCCCTCATCAGATCAGCACCTGGAGATCCCCATCAATCGCGAGCGACTGGCCGCTCATGGTGCGGCCGAAGGGGCTCGCGAGGTAGAGCGCCATGTTGGAGATATCGTGCTGCGTCACGAAACAGCGCAGCGAGGTCGTGGCGATCGCACGGTCGATCTGGGCGTTTTCGCCGATCCCCGCGGCATCGGCCTTGGCTTTCAGCACGGCGCGGATTCGCGGTCCGTCAACCAGGCCCGGGAGGATCGCGTTGACGCGGATGCCCTGCGGGCCAAGTTCGATGGCGAGGGTTTTCGTGAACCCGATCACCCCCCATTTCGCCGCCGCGTAGGGGCTGCGCAGCGGAAAGCCGAACCGTCCGGCAGCCGAGGAGAGGTTCACGATAAGGCCGCCGCCGCCAGCGCGCATCGCGGGCACGGCGCGCCGCGCGGTGTGGAACATGGCGGCAAGGTCGATCTGCAGCGTCGCGTCGAGCTCCTCCGGCGTCACGTCCTCCACCCGCTTTGTGGGCCCGGCGATCCCGGCATTGTTGACCAGCACATCAAGGCCGCCGAGATGGGCTACGGCGGCATCGACAAAGCCTTCCATGGCAGCGGCACTTCCGGCATCGGCGATCTGGCCGGCATGGCCGCTCTCGATCAGCGCGGTCTCGTCCACGTCACTTATATAGACCGACGCACCGCAGGCCTTGAACCCATCCGCCATCACGCGGCCGATCCCGCCGGCAGCACCGGTCAGGGCCACGCGCAGGCCGTCAAGCTTCACGGGCAGATGTGTGGTGGCACCGGATGACATGGTTGTTTCCTCTCTCTTTGGTTGCGGCATGTTACGATCGCCTGCGAGCGGCTGCATAGAAGCGGCGCGAGGGAGATCACGGCGATGGGCAACGCATATCTGCTGCTGTGGGGGCTGGCACTTCTGCTGGTCGTGATGACCCTGCTGTCCGGCACCAAATCCGTGCCGCAGGGCAGCGTCTGGACGGTTGAGCGCTTCGGCGCCTACACGCGCAGCCTGCAGCCGGGCCTGAATTTCCTGGTGCCGTTCATCGACCGCATCGGCCGGCGCATCAACGTGCAGGAACAGGTGCTGGACATCCCCGAGCAGACCGTGATCACCGGGGACAACGCGACGGTCGCTGCCGACGGCGTGATCTATTACCGCGTGCTGGAGCCGGAGAAGGCCGCCTACCAGGTGCAGGACCTGCGCCAGGCGCTCACCACGCTCGCCATGACCAACATCCGCGCCGTGGTCGGCGAGATGCCGCTCGATGCGGCGCTGGCGTCGCGCGAGCGGATCAACACCCAGCTGCTGACCATCCTGGATGGCGCCACCGAGCCCTGGGGCGTGAAAACCAGCCGCGTCGAGATCCGCAAGATCGAGCCGCCGGCGAACCTGATCACCGCGATGAACCTGCAGATGACGGCCGAGCGCGAACGCCGTGCCACGGTTGCCAAGGCGCAGGGCGAGCGCGAGGCCGCAGTGATGCGGGCGGAGGGTGCGAAACAGGCGGTGGTGCTGGCCGCCGATGGCCGCCTCGAGGCCGCTGAGCGCGACGCCCAGGCGCGCGAGCGCCTCGCCACAGCCGAAGCCAATGCCACGCGTTCGGTCGCGGAGGCCGCGCGCGAGGGCGGCGAGCCGGCGCTGCGCTATTTCATCGCCCAGCGCTATGTCGAGGCATTCCAGGCCATGGCCGCCTCGCCGTCCAGCAAGCTGGTCGTGGTCCCGATGGAAGCGACGGCGCTTGCCGGCGGCATCACCCAGGCGATGCAATTGCTGCGCGCCGGCGATCCCATCCAGCCGCTCCCACCGGCCGCACCTCGCTCGGTGCCCCCAGCCGGCACCGTGGGCTGACATGATCACGATGTTGACCGAAGCCTGGGAGATCTGGATCGCCGCGGGCCTGGTGCTGATGGCGCTGGAGGCGATGGTACCCGGCGCGTTCCTGGTCTGGCTCGGCCTTGCGTCCCTGGGCACCGGGGCGATCGCCGTCTGGTTCAGCGTCGATTTTGGCGGACAGGTGGCAAGCTGCGCCATCTTGTCGGCGGTCTCGGTCATGATCGGGCTGCGCGTGCGCAAGGCGCGCGGTCCAGGGCGGGTGAACATGCCGCATTCGGGCCTGGTCGGCCGCCAGGTGGAGGTGCTGACCTTCGAGGGCGAACGCGGCCGCGTCAGGCTTGGCGACAGCGACTGGCCGGCCCGCCTGTCGCGCGGCATGGCGATCCCTGGCAAGGGCACCTTGCTGCGCGTCACCGGGGTGGACGGCGTGGTGCTGGTGCTGGGCCACGCAGCCGACTGACCGGACCCGACCGCGGCACGGCGTTACGATTGGCATGACGAAAGCGTAAAGTGCTGTCGCCTTGAACCGCTTCGCGCCATTGTCCAGGTCAGTCCCATGACACAGAACAGGCCGCACCCGATGGTCATCCAGATCGACATGACGCCAAACGGCGAATTCCGCAGCCCCCAGCCGTCTGGTGGACCGCCGCCGGGCCGGTTCAGCCGGACCGTGTTCCGCATCGCGGTGCTGGTGGCGGTGCTGGCCGGCGCCAGCGCGCTGGCAGCACTTACCCTGTGGCTGGCGCTCACCCTGATCCCGATTGCGATCGGTGCGGCCGTGATCGCCTATGTGATGATCCGGTTCCGGCTATGGCAGCGCCGCGGCTGACCGCTTGCGGCTTTCACTCAGGCCAGCCGGCACGCGGATCGGTCGTAGTTGTTTATACTCATTACTTCAGAAATACCAAATTGAAGCAATCCAATCCGATTTTTACTTGAACTTGCCTGATCGCCAAACTATCTGTTGATCAGCGCCAAGACCACACGGCGCGGATCCCAAGGGTGACAAACCGCCCAACATCCAGGTCCGCGCGCGTGGTCCTTCAAGCAAGCCTCTGCCAAAGCCGCCGCCCACGCGACACGACCGGATCATTCCGGGCGATGACGTATGGCGCGCGGATGCTGCCAGCTTCCTCCTTCCGGAGACCTCTCATGACGCGCCAGACCCACCGCACCTCGCTGCGCTTCGCCATCGCGGTCGCAGCCCTGCTCGCCGCCATACCGCTGCTCGGCGCCTGCCAGACCACCGCCGGCGCCGGCCGCGACCTCTCCACCGCCGGTGACGCCGTGACCGATAGCGCCGTCAAACACGCCCCGGCCCCCTGACGTCCACATAGGCATCACCGGCACCAGGAACGCACGCCATGGCCAAAGGCCAGAAGAAAAGTGGTCGTGAGGCCAAGAAGCCGAAGGCAGACAAGAAGCTCGAAGCGCCCTCGCTGTCCAACGCATTCAGCCAGCCGCAGGTCACCAAGCCACCGCCGAAGCGGCCGGCTGCATAACGCGGCGCTGCTCCAGACAAGGACAAACACGTCATGTCGACCATTCTGCTGATCATCCTCGTTCTACTCGTGATCGGCGCCTTCCCCAGCTGGCCGCACAGCATGGGCTGGGGTTACTACCCCAGCGGCGGCCTGGGACTGGTGCTGTTGATCGTCATTGTTCTGATCGTTCTCGGTCGGTTCTGAACCCCGGCGCGTCAAGCTGATCCCTCCATCAGGAGCCACCGCCATGCATCCAACCCGCAACAACCTGCTCGCAGCCAGCTTCGCCGCGGTCATCTGCCTTATGGCCATACCCGCGTTCGCACAGGGCACGGTCACACCCGTTCTGCCGACGCCGGCGATCGGCGTGGATGCCACCATGCGTGACTATCTCCAGGCCGCCCGCGCAGCACTGACCGCAAACCATCCCGGCGAGGCCCAGCAATCCCTGGAGATGGCCGAGACCCGGGCGCTCGACCGCTCGGTGGCCCAAGGCCAGACAGACACCGCGATCTCTGGCCCGATGGTCACCAAGATCGCCCAGGCCCGCGCATCTCTGGCGGCCGGCCATCGCGACGAGACGATCCAGATGATCGACGCCGCGCTCGCGAACTGATCGCCCCCTCCCACGACTGAAAGAGAACATCATGTCCATGCTGTCACGCGAAGCCGACACCGTTGCCGCAAGCCCCGAACTCTCCGCCATCAAGGCGGACCTCGCCGCCCTGCGCCAGGACATGGCGACCCTCGCCAGCCATCTGCGCGACAGCGCCATGAAGGCCGGCACGCAGGCCGCCGCCGGCGTCCGCAGCCGCGCTGAGAGCTTCGAAGACGACGCCCACGCCGCCTATGATGACATGGCGGCACGGGGCGAGCGATCTGCCAGGAGCCTACTGGACCTCGTCGAGCAGCAGCCGGTCATGACGTTGCTGGTCGTGTTCTCGCTGGGCTTCCTCGGCAGCCGTCTGATCCGCGCCGCCTCGTGACCGGATGGGGGCCGATGCTGACATCGGCCCTCACCGGCGCGGTTGCGGCCGTGGCCGAGGACGCAAGGCAAGCAGCCCGAAGTGCCGCCCGCAGCGCGGCCCTCATCGGCATCGCGGCCCTGTTCCTGGCCGCCACGATCCTGTGCCTCGCAGCGTCGCTCTGGATCGTCCTTTCGCCCCTGATCGGCATGGCGGGTGCAACCACAGCGGTGGCCGCGTGCTTCCTCGCTGCCGCGGGTGCCTGTCTGGTCGCGGCCGGACGCGATCCGGCCCCTGCCCAACCAGCGCGCGAAGCGCCACCTCGCCCCGCGCCGCCACCGGAACCGCCCGGCGCCATACCGCAGCCAGCTCCGTCCGAGGCCATGCTCGAAGCCGCCGCCCAATTGTTTCGCACCCATCGCGGCGCTGGCCTGGCAACCGCCCTGCTGGCCGGCTGGATCTCAGGTCTCAAACAGAAGCGCTGACAGGATCAGATCTGCTCGGCGATCCACTGCGACCAGGACAGCACGGCACGATCCTGCCCGCGCCGCCCCACGATCTGCACGCCAAGCGGCAGACCCGAAGGCCCCATGCCGGCAGGCACCGTCACGCAGGGCACGTGCAACGCCGTCCAGGCAAGGTTGAAGGCCGGATCGCCCGTCCAGCCGAGCCCGGCCGGCGCCTCGCCCTGCGCCGAAGGCGTAAGCAGGATGTCCAGATCGCCAAGCGCTGCCGGAAAGGCGGTCTGCAGGCGGTGAAACATGGCATGCGCCTCGGCGATCGCCGCGTCGCCTTGCCCAAGCCCCCAATCGAGCCGCTCGCGCAGCCCTTCGCTGATCAGGCCGCGGTGATGCGCGAGCTCCCATCCCATCGACCGCGCACTCTCGGCATTCATCACCAACGGCTGCGCGGTCTCCAGCGCCGTGAAGCCCGCCGGCATCGCAAAATCGCGCACCACGGCCCCGGCAGCGGACAGCCGCGCCGCCACGGTCTCAAGCAGCGCGATCGTCTCGGCGGTCGCCTCAGGCGTGCCCGGACTGCGGCACAGCCCGATCCGCGGCGCCGCGGCCTCCACAAGACCCAACGCGCGGCCGGACACGGCCTCGGCGAGCAAGGCGCAATCCGCCACCGAGCGCGCCATCACGCCGATCGTATCGAGGCTCTCGCTCATCACCTTCATGCCCAGGCGCGCGATCAGCCCAAAGCTCGGCTTGTAGCCCACCACCCCGCAATACGCCGCCGGCCGGATGATCGAGCCCGCCGTCTGCGTGCCGAAGGCGAGAGGGAAGAACCCTGCGGCGACACCTGCCGCCGAGCCGGAGGAGGAGCCGCCCGGCGTATGGCCGCGATGACGCGGGTTGGCCGTCGGCCCCGGCCGCCTTGTGGCAAACTCCGTCGTCACGGTCTTGCCCATCACCACGCCGCCGCTCGCCCGCGCCCAGGCGACGCAGGCGGCATCCGCGCGCGGCCGATAACCCTCCCAGATGGCCGAACCATAGCCCGCCGGCTCATCCTGCGCGTCCAGCACATCCTTGACGCCAACCGGCATGAAATGGAGCGGCCCCGGCATCGGCACCGCCGCGCGGACCAGTGCCGGATCGTGATGCGCAAAGGCCCGGATCTCCGGCTCCTGGGCCGCGATCCGGTCAAGGCACGCCTCCAGATAATCGCGCCCCGAAAGCGTTCCGGCGCGGATGCGGCTGGTGGCCTCGGTTGCGGTCAGCATCGCGATGTCGGTCATGCACAGCTCCAGATCCTGGTGCCGCCGCGGGCGGCAATGTCCGAACAGTGGCGCGGAACCACAAGCCGGTCCATCTTGCGAATAATGACGGAAGCCTCCTCCTCGTTCCTGCCTGATCACGTGAAGCTCGCCACGACCGGCGATGGCACGATGACGTTGCTCGTGGCGCGCCCCCCGGAGGCGCTGCCGGCCGTCCGCCCGCGCGACCTCGCCACAGCCTGGGACCGCGCGCGGGACGCAGCGCGGAACGCGCGGTTCGGCGCCCCCCTGCTGCTCCGCTTTTGCCGGGACGACGGCACCGTGACCGACCTTGCGCTGACGGATCAGGACGCGAGGTGCTGGGCGCACGCGATGGACGCCGCCTGGCGGATCGACACAATCGGCGGCCTTGCGGTCTGCCTGCGGCTGCTGGCCCTGGTCGATCTGCTGGGCCGCGCGCGCTGGGCTGCCCCCCTCGTGCGCTTCGAGCCGGAGGGCGCGGAGATCGCCCCGGCCCTGCTCGCTGCCGCGGCCACCCAGCCGCTGACCAAAGACGCGAGGTTCGACGAAACCTGGCTGCAGGCCAGGGTGAATGCCGAGCTTCCAGCCCCAGGCCGCGCGGGCGATACTCGACTGCAACGTGGCGCCGCGCGCGCCCACAAGACTTTCACCGGAGCTTCCATATGATCGTGTTCAAGACCGCAGATTTCAGGTTGCCCGCTGCCGGCATGCTGCTGGCCCTCTCGCTGTCGGCCTGCGCGCAGCCCCGGCCCTCGCGCGCCGGCCTGAGCGCCGCCCAGACCGCCGCCTGCCGCCAGCGCAGCGAAGAGGTGTATCTCACCCAGAACCGCGGCGACGTATACCGGGCGGACACCTACGCGACCTCGACGCGGGACGCCCCCTATGGTGGCGGCCTCGCCGCTGTCCCCTCCACCGGGCTCAGCCAGCGCTACGCCCGCGACCAGATGCTGGACGACTGCCTGCGCTCATCGGCCGGCAATGTGGGTGACAGCACGACCGGCGCCACAACGCCGCTGAAATAGCCGCTGCGGACATAACCGACGCCGCTTGCAGCCGTCGGATGCGAACCATAGAACGGGTCGCGAACCAGGAGATCCCCATGAGCAAGATTATCCGCACGGAACCCAACAAGATCCTTTCGAAGGCCGTGGAATATCACGGCTTCGTGTTTCTGCAGGGCTGCACCGCCGCCGACCTGACCCAGGACGTGCGCGGGCAGACCGCCCAGGTGCTGGCCGCGATCGACGAGATCCTCGAGACCCACGGCACGGACAAGACACGCCTGCTCCAGGCGCAAATCTGGCTCAAGGACATTCGTGACCGCGATGCCATGAACGAGCTGTGGTCGGCCTGGCTGCCCGAAGGCGGCGCACCGGCCCGAGCCTGCGTCCAGGCGAACATGGCGGACCCGCGGCATTTGGTCGAGATCATGGTCACGGTCTGCAAGTGAAGCCGCAAGCGAAACGCCAACTTCAATAATTTCAATGCCTTGATAATGTTGTGGCGAAGTGTGTCCGCTTCGCCACAACACCGCGCTTTTTATGCAACGCGCCTCTTGACGCCTCTTGGATTAGGTATTTTTACCGTTTCCGGCCACCGGCCCTTGCTCCGGTTTGCAAAAACGTCATGACCGATCCGCAATCTTCGCTGTAACGCCGGTCCCGGGGTTGCCAAGCCAACAGGCGTGTTGCTACCGGAAACATATTGTGAAGGCGTTCACAGGAGTGTGACGGGCATGCGAGTGGCGGTAAGCGGAATCCGATTGGCAGTTCTCAGCGTGGGTCTTCTGGCATCCCCTCTCGCAGCCACCGACGCCTGGGCCGACCGGACACATAACACCAAGTCCAGCCACAACACCGTAACAAATTCCGTGGTCCACAAGGTCGCCTTCCACGCCGCACCCAATGCCACGCGGTCGACCATGACCAGCACCGTCTCGCATAGCGCCCCCTCGAACAAGGGCCACCAGACGTTGCTGAAGGGTGCAAAGGCTCAGTATGGACACCGATACGGCGGCGGCATCCAGTGCGTCACCTTCGCGCGCGCCAATTCAACCGTGCAGCTCGCCGGCAACGCCGCCAACTGGTGGGATGCCGCCTCCGGCGTCTATGCCCGCGGCCAGCAGCCGGAGCGCGGCAGCGTGCTGAATTTCCGCGCCAACGGCCATATGACCCTGGGCCATGTTGCCGTCGTGTCCAACGTCGTGGGCGATCGCGAGATCGAGATTGACCACGCCAACTGGGCCGGCCCCGGTGTCGGCCGCGGTGGCATCAGCCGCGGCGTCCGGGTCATCGATGTGTCGCCGAACAACGACTGGTCGGCGGTGCGCGTAAGCCTCGGCCAAAGCGGCAGCTATGGCAGCGTCTATCCGACCTACGGCTTCATCTACGGTCGGCCCGACACCGGGGCGACCGTGCAGGCCGCCCAACGCTACGACGAGATCGCCGAAGCCCCCATGCGGACGCTGCGGTGATCCATCCCACCACGCATCGCGCGCGGTGTCTGACGGCCAGCGCCAGGTTCGCAATTTTGTCATTGGCAGGCATCGCCCCGCTGTAACATCCTCCGCAGCGGTATCGATCCGATGATCCGCGGGCGGAGGGATGGCATGAGCCAGACACTGAGTGACGGCTTCTGCAACACGTTCCACATCGGCAAGGTTGCCCGCAAGCCGACCCGCAAACGGCTGGACAAGTTGAGCTCTGCAGCCAACAAGTACCCGGCGGTGCCCGAGCAAATCGAGATCGTGGAGCGCATCACCCAGGCCTACGCGATCATCTACGGCGGCCCAAAGACCAATATGAACCGCGCTGACACCATCCAGCGCGTGCAGGCGATGGCCGACGACATCGAACGCGATCTCGAGCTCCTCAAAAAAAAGACGGAGTCCAAGGAGGTGACGTTCAAGCGCTCCAAGGTCGAGACGAAAGACGACAAGAAGCGCAAGGACGAGCTGCTTCAGACCATCGAAACGATCCTCGGCGAGATCGACACGATGTTCACGCCCGTGAAGGGGCGTCCAAACGTCGCCTACCTTGAGGGTGATGCCGCCGAGCTGTCACGCTTCAGCCTCGTCGCCGACGCGCAGACCCTGAAGTTGGACGTCAAGGCCGCTGTTGTGACCGACAAGGTGAAACAGGACTTCGAGACAAAGATCGTCGAGCTCCGCGGCGAATTGGTAAAATCTGGAACATATGCCGACAGCGTGCGCGCCCTCGTTCCGAAATATGACATGCTGGTGGACACCGCCCGCAAAATGGTCGTGTCGCTTGCCAAAACCATGGGCGACAAGGCCAACAAGTCGCCTCTGGCCCTGAAGGCCGAAGCTCTGGCTGCCGCGCTGCATCCCGAGATGGACCTGCTGAACCGCGTCGGCATCGAGCAGCTGGCCACGGAGCTCAACGAAGAGATCTCGTCGGTTGGCGACATCCAGGCCTACTCCAAGACCGCGAGCGACACGGTCGACCTCAAGGCACAGATCGAGACCGACCTCGAGGTCTTCGACAAAAAGGTCAACGCCCGGCTGCAAGCGCTTCGCCTGGTCTGCGAACCGATCGACAGCCCCCTGTATCGCGAGCAGAACATCGCGTTGGTGACGATCCGCGCCACGATCGCAAATCAGACATCCGCTGGCGTGAACGCCAACGGTCTGGCCGATGGCGTTCTGCTCCAGATCAACGCGCCGATCGCCGAGGCGGAGCAGGCGACCCTGGCATTGCAGACCCGGGTCCAGGAGCTGCACGACAAGATCGAGCCGGCCCTCAAGACGATCCGCCGCACCAAGGACTTTGCGGTGTTCACGCTGGACTGGAAGCAGATCGACGGCCTGCAGGCCTCGATCGCCCGGCTGATGCCGACCGGCCCGCTGAACGGTCAAACGCTCGCCAATCTCGCGGCCGCCGAGCCGCTGGTCAACGCGCTGCTCAAAACCGCGGCCGATATCGCAAAGGACACCCCTGCGATCGCCGGTTTCGACCTCAAGCTCGCCGGCATCAAGAAGAGCCTGAAAGACGCGGCCGACAAAAAAGACCCACTGACAAAATATTATGCCGCCGACCTCAAGAAGATGCAGGAAGATTTCGACAAGTTTGAAAAGGCGCTGCCGAAGACCAAGGCCAAGGTGGCGTCTGACTCTCTGGACAAGCAGGTCAAGGCATTCGAAGACAAGCGCAAGACGGCGGATGAGCTCGGCACCTACATCAAGGACGACATCGAACCCGCGCAACAGGAAGCCTGGGACATCTACACGGACGCCCAGCTTGCCGGCTACGAGCCCAAGACGCCCAACGCGCAGCAGATCGCACTTGACGCCTTTCATGACGAGCTGAAGAAGCAGCCGCCCGACAAGTCCAAGCTCGCCAAGATGCTCACCACGCTCAACCTGGCGTTCAAGGACATCAAGACGATCGACGACCTGCTTGAAAAGACGGCCGAGTCGCATGAGGACGAGAAGAAGAAGGCCAAGGAAAAGAAAGAGAAGGACCGTGCCATCAAGACGCCGCTGCTCGACCGGCTCGAAGGCCTGAAGCGCCGCCATGAAGCGGCAAAGGAAGAGGTCGAGGAAACAAAGGGGGACATGAACCCCATCAAGCGCATCGAGGCATTGCTCGCCGATGCCAAGGTCCAGATCAAGGCTGTGGAAGAGGCCAAGGCCACCTCCATCATGAACCGCATCGAGCAGCAGCTCGGCCTCGTGCTCAGCAACCCCAAGGGCGAGGCCGCCAGCAAGCGCCAGGAGCTGCCGGCCCTCTACACCAGCTACACCCGCATCCGCCAGGCCGCGTCCAAGAACCTCATCGCCATCGGTGAGATGGTCGAGACCTACGCCGAAAGCGGCGATGACGAGGTCAAGAAGAAGGCCGCCGAGCTCCGCCGGCGCATCGCGAGCTACCGCAAGCGCTTTGCCGTGGGCCACGGCGAGCTGCGCCACCTGATCACCCTTCTCGCCGACGATAACCAGCCCGACCAGGCCCGCAGGGACGCCCGCGAGAAGGCGCTTGCCGCCATTTCGGAACTGCAGCGCGGCCTGCAGGCCCACAAGCTCAGCAAGTACATGGCGAAGTCGAAGATCCGCACCGCCACTGCCGTCCCGCGCCGCCTGCTCGCCGGCATGGACCGCCTGTATTTCACCATCCTGACCTCGGTGGAGTGATCCCATGAGCCAGACCATCGAAAAGCCGAAGCTCGACGAAAAAGAGAGCAAGTGGATCGAGTCGATGATCGGCGCCATCGCCGAGATCGACCAGGCGATCGACATCGAAGAGCTGAAGCGCAAGATGCTGAAAGAGGCGCGCGACTACATCGACAGTAAGGTCGGCACCATCGCTGTCTTTCAGGATATGTCCGTCGAGGTCGAGGTCGGGAAGTTCATCAAGCAGAAATTCGAGATGCCCCTGATCGGCGAGGACCCCAACGAGGAGTTCGACACCGGTCACGACACCTCCAGCATGACGGGCATGGACGGCAAGGATTTCGCGCTGCTGATGAACGCGCAATCCATCATCTCGGGCCAGGTCGAAAAGCTGCGCGCCGCCACCAAGCCTTATCCCAACAAGCCGAACTCCAAAGTTCCGCTGTTCACCGACAAGGAGATCAGCGAGGCAATCTGGGCGCCGCTGATGCGCCGCAAGATCATCCCCGAGAACGCCATCCCCGATCGCTACAGCGAGGTCGCCAGCGCCTTCTCCGGCGCGTCGGACGCCTATGAGACCAGGCTTGTCGCCTACACCGACGGCCTGTCGAAGTTCGACAAGGCCATCCAGTCGATGGGTGTCGCAAAGGATTTCCTCGAGACCGCATCCGCCGTCGCCAACGCCGTGGTGCTGGAGGTCGCTGCGATCGACCCTTCATTCGCCACCAAGACCTATGAGGCAGTGACGATCATCGCCGGCATCCAAGCCGGCGGCACCAGCGGCCTCAACATCGCCCAGACGATCCTCAAAACCGACCTCGACAAGGACAAGCTGCTCAGCAAGGCAACGGTCGAGGCGATCTGCAAGGAGCTCGCAAGCTCCGTGCCCAAGCTGATCAATGCAGGCATGTCCGGCGGGTCGTACGATCAGGCCTATCTCGGCAAGGCCATCGCCTACGGCATCACCCCGCTCTTCAACGGCCCGTCGGTCTACTACAAGCTGAAGGAGGGCAACTACAGCGGCCTTCTGGAAGACATCGCCGTCATGGTCGAGGGCGCCTGCAGCGCCTACACATACACGCTCAAGGGCGAGGGCGGCTCGGACAAGGGGCCGGGCGGCGCCGGCGTGATCCAGTGGAATGATGTGGGTGCTGCGATCGCCGGCGCCATCCGCGTGATCAAGGTCGGCGTCGAGACCGGCAGCAAGGACGGCGGGCTGACGGAACAGGATGCCTTGAAGATCCTCGAATCGATCGCCAAAAATACCATTTATGCCGCATCCGCCTACCAGTTCGACGTGAACAAGTCGAACATGGAAGGCGAAGGCGCAAAGAAAGACTACGCCAAGGAACAGGGCGTCACCGAAGATTCGGTCACCAGCAAGGAAGAATCGGGCTTCAAGAAGGAAAGCAACACCGAGGTTCAGCCATCCGATTCAGAGAATCTGATGTATGCCTACGGCGTGCTGGACATCTGGGCGCAGAAATATCGCGACGAGGGCGCCAAATCGACGGGCTTCGAGGCCGCCGACAAGCTGATGAAGCAGATCAATGCGCAGGGCTCCAAGGCACTTGAGGGTCTGAGCAAAGACGACCCGATGGTCAAGAACCTCAAGAAGTTCGCCGAGGCCGTGGACAAGCAGCAGGCCGAACTGGTCAAGGCCACCGAGGCAACCTTCGGCAAGGAGATGGAGGACGACAACGCCGATTTCCGCGATCTGCTGTCGCGCAGCGAATCGGGCGACGAGGCCGAGCAGAAGGACTCCAGCGGCAAGGTCATCAAGGAAGACGAGGCCGACAAGATCGAGCGCCTGGTCATGCAGTTGCGCAAGGATCAGATGATCTATGAGCTGTGCACCCAGCTCATCACCCTGCCCGCCCAGGCCGTCGCCGCCTTCTTCCCGCAGGCCGGTGCCGCCATGGCCGCGATCGACCTGATGAAGAACATCTACAAGGCGTGCGAGCATTTCACCGCCTATGCAGAATGGCAGGAGCACACCCAGAACGCCAAGAACGCCATGAGCATCCAGGCCGAGGCGATGACCAACCGCATGAACCTGTCGATGAGCCAGGGCGTAGAGGATGTCATCCAGGGGCTGGAGAACGGTGCGAGGGTCGTCGCCGGTGCCTTCGCCTGCGCGGGCCCCTTTGCCCCGGCCGGCCATGCCGCCGCCGCCACAATCTCGGCCATCAGCTCGATCCGCAAGCTGTGCAAGAAATACTACACCGAGAAGAAGCTCAACGACTCCTGGGCGCTCTACAAATCCGCCCTGGACAACCCCGAAGACCGCAAGACCATCCGCAAGGCGATCCGCACCAACCCCACTTTGTCGAAATACGTGATCGCCTGGGGGGCCGAGGTAGATGGCAGCCCCGTCGCCAAGGCCGCCATGCAGAAATGCGGCCTCACCGAATCGGTGATGGAGAACCCCAACACCAACGTCTCCAAGGTCGTGTCGTTCCTCGAAACGCTCTACCCCGAGGACCCGGTACTGCTGCGCCCGGTGGACCGGCCGGCCGACTGGCATCCCGGTGCCGTGGAATTCTCCTCCACCAGCATCGCGACCTTCGCAGGGGCCGCCGAGACGGACGCCAAGCCCAAGCTGGCCGCCGGCGCCGGCAATCCCCTGGTCGCCGCCATGGCGCGGTTCGAGCGTCTGGTCGAGACCTACAAGGCCGCCCAGAAGACATGGGTCGAAGCGGCCGAGGCCAACGGTGCCAAGGCGCAGGACGATCCCGGCATCGAACTGGCGGTCGCCGAACAGAAGGCCCTCGTCGCCTTGGGCGGCGCGGTCGATGCG
Organism: uncultured Rhodospirillales bacterium; assembly: GCA_903873995.1. Taxonomy (GTDB): domain Bacteria; phylum Pseudomonadota; class Alphaproteobacteria; order Acetobacterales; family Acetobacteraceae; genus CAIQQQ01. Next base: position 9,387 of record CAIQQQ010000483.1, on the reverse strand, counting down.
GCAAGCCAGTCGATCGCCCAGATCGTGGCCAGCCTCAAAACCGGGACGCTTGCGGGCGAGGACCGCAAGCCGCATGCCGACTTCAATGCCTATTTGAAGATGCTGCTGCCGGTCGCGCGCGAGTTCGCCAAGAAGTTCAAGGTCGAGGCCGAGCGGATCAATTTTCAGATCAACAGCCTCGACGACGAGGAAGACGACAGCTGATCCCTCACGCATGATTCACGTGGTCAGCCTGGACCGCACGTCGCAGCGCTTCGAAGCGTTCCACACAGCCAACCCGGCGGCCGACATCCTGCGCGTGCCGGCCATCGGCGGCGTGTTGCAGGATCGCGAAACCTGGATCGCAGAGGATCTGATCACTGCTGCGAACCGCTACACGCCAGCGGCCCTCGGCTGTGCTGCCTCCCATATCGGGCTCTGGCGCCACGCTGTATCGACCGGCGCAACCTTGACCATCGCCGAGGACGACGTGGTGCTGCGCGCCGATTTCACGGCACGGTCCGAAGCCGCGATCGCGTCCCTGTCCGCCTGGGACATCATTCTCTGGAGCTGGAACTACGACTGGCCGGTGAAGCTCACACCAGCGCCAGGCGTGCCAGGGCTGGTCTTGCAGGCCGATCAGATCAATATCGATCAGGACATCGCCGCGTTCACATCCGACACAACGCCACCCGCCCTGTTGCGCCTGTCCTCGGCCGCCGGGCTGTGTTGCTACTCCATCACACAAGCGGGCGCGCGCAGGCTGCCGGCAGCTTGCCTGCCGATCGGCGCCGAACCCGCCTCCTATGTGCCCAAACCGCCCATTACCTGGGCCAACAGCGGCATCGATATCGAGGCCTGCCGGCATTACACCAGCAGCGCCGCCTATCTCGCGCTGCCGCCACTCGCCATGGCGATGAACGTCCAGGCGATGTCCACGATCAGGGGGCAACTGGCGGTGATCCACGATCCGTCCAAGGCCAACAAGGCGCTGGTCTGAACCTTCAGCCCGCGCGGATCATGTCCGCACCCTTCTCTGCAATCATCAATGTCGAGGCGTAGGTGTTAGCTGACGGCATTGACGGCATGATCGACGCATCCACCACCCGCAGCCCCGCCATCCCATGCACCCTCAGCCGGTCATCCACCACGGCGGACGGATCGGTGGCAGGCCCCATGCGGCACGTGCCGATCAAATGATAGGTCGTCGCCCCGTTGCGGCGCGCGAAATCCAGCATCTCGTCATCGCTCTGCACATCCGGCCCCGGCAGCACCTCCCGCTCCACGAACGGCGCCAGTTCTGGCGTGCCCAGCATCCGCCGCACCAGCCGCATGCCGGCCAGCGTGATGCGCCGGTCGGTCTCATGCGCCAGATAATTCGGCTGGATCAGCGGATCTATAAACACGTCGCGTGAGACCGCCCGCACATGCCCGGTGCTCTCCGGGCGATGATACCAGGCGCCGGCCGTCATGCCGGGATAATCGTCCAGCACATAGTTGCGCCCCTGGCGGTAGCTGCCGGGCGTGAACACGCATTGCAGGTCCGGCGCATCGAGCGAGGGATGGGACTTCCAGAACACATGCACATGGCTCGGCGCCACAGCCAGAATCCCGGGCCGCCCGGTGGCCCAGCGCGCCACCTCCCCCACCAGCCGCGCGCCGCGGGACAGCTCGTTCAACGTCACCACGCCGTCGCGCGCCCGCACCACGTTGCGCACGGCATAATGATCGCGGAAATTCTCGCCCACCGGCAGGTTGCGCACCACCTCCACCCCCAGCCCCGCCAGCAGCCAGCCCGGCCCCACGCCCGAGACCTGCAGCAGCCGCGCGGTGTTGACGGTGCCTGCGCATAGGATCACCTCCCGCCGCGCTCTCACCTCGCGCGGAGCGGCGTTGGGTGCTGACAGCGTGCGCACCCCCACCGCGCGCAGCCCCTCGAACAACACCGCACTGGCCCGGGCGTCGGTCCGCACCGACAGATTGGGCCTGGAGCGCGCCGGGACCAGAAACGCCCGCGCCGCACTCACCCGCCGCCCATGGCGGATGGCGCGCTGGAAATACCCCACGCCCGCCTGGTGCCCGTTGTTGTAATCCGGGTTGCGCGGGATCCCGAGCCCCTCCACGCCCCTGATGAACGCGTCCGACACCGGATGATGCCAATCCATGTCGGTAATCGGAATGCCGCCGTCCCGCCCTCGCGTCTCGTCGCCCTGCCCGACCCGCGTCTCCGAGCGCCGGAAATACGGCAGAACATCGTCCCACCCCCAGCCACGATTGCCGCGCTGGGCCCAGCCATTGAAATCATCCGGCTGGCCGCGGTTGTAGATCATGCCGTTGATCGAGCTGGACCCGCCCAGGGTGCGCCCCTGCGTCGTGGCGATCGCGCGGCCGGCCGTCTGCTCGGTCGGCTCGGTGCGGAACTGCCAGGTGATGCCCGGATCGAACAGCGTCTTCACAAATCCTGCGGGAATGTGGATCAACGGGTTGCGGTCCGGCGGGCCCGCCTCCAGCACGCACACCGTGACAGACGGATCCTCGCTCAGCCGGTTGGCCAGCACCGAGCCAGCGGCACCGGCGCCCACGATCACATAGTCGAACGTTTCCAAACCGGCCTCACTCCTCGGCCAGCTTCTCCCGGCTGGCGCGCACACGATCCACCCGACGGCCTTCCATTTCAAGCACCTCGAACAGCCAGCCGCCGAACACGATCCGGTCGCCATGCCGTGGCACGCGCCGCAGCAGCGCGAGCAACAGCCCAGCCAAGGTGTGATAGCTGCCTTCGGCCGGCAGATCCGGCAGATCGAGCCGCACCTTCAGCTCATCCACCGGCGTCATCCCATCCAGCAGCAGATTGCCGGCCGGCCCTTCGGCGCCCTCGGCCGGCACCTCCTGCGCCGCCTCGGCATCACCCACGATCGCCTCCAGCACATCGGCTGCCGTCACCACGCCTTCGAAGCTGCCATATTCGTCCATCACCAGCGCCAGGCCCAGCGTGTCGGACTTCAGCCGCTCCAGCGCATCGAGCGCGCTCACCGTGTCCGGCAGGATCACCGGCTGGCGCATGCACTCGCCGATCACCAACGCCTGGCCATCCAGCACGCGGTCCAGGATGTCCTTGGCCTGGACGATGCCCACAACGTTGTCGATCGACCCGTCGCACACCACAAAGCGCGAATGACCTGCGGATTTGATCGTGTCCACGATGTCAGACACCGGCTCCAGCCGGTCGATCCACACGATCTCGGTGCGCGGCGTCATGATCGCGCGCACCGGCTTGTCCGCCAGGCGCAGCACGCGCTCGATCATGTCGCGCTCCTCGCTCTCGATCACGCCGGTCTGCTCGCCCTCCTGCAGCATCGCCTTCAGTTCCTCCTCCGTCACCGTCGTGGGCCCGCTAGCCGTCGAGCCGAACAGCCGCAGCACCGCGGAGGAGGACGAGGTCAACAGCCACACGGCCGGGCTCGCGATCTTCGCCACCCACGCGATCGGGCGGGCAACGACGGCGGCCAGCGCCTCGGGATGGCGCAGCGCCAGCTGCTTGGGCACCAGCTCGCCCAGCACCAGCGTCAGATAGGTGATCAGGATGACCACGATGGCCAGCGACAGGCTCTCGGAGATCGGATGGATGATCGGGATGCGGTCCAGCACCGGCTCCAGCCTTCCGGCCAGCTGCGCGCCGCCGAACACGCCGGACAGGATGCTAACCCCGGTGATGCCGACCTGGGCCGCAGGGATGAACCGCTCCGGATCCTCGGCAAGGCAACGCGCGAGCTCAGCGCCAGTCACCCCCTTGTCCTCCATCACCGAAAGCCGCGCCCGGTTGGCCGAGACCAACGCCAGCTCGCTCAACGAAAACAGCCCGTTCAACACGATCAGCAGCATCACGACGGCGATCTCGATCACGACATCCATGGCAGCCCACCCTCGCGGTTTCTCGCCAGGAACCATACAATGCGCCCGCGCGACACGCATGCCCCGATGACAGACCGGGACAACGCGCGATCGCGCTGCGTGAAAGGATCGTGCCCATGAACACCTCCCTGCCCAAGATCACCTACGCGCTGGGCGTGGCCGGCGTGATCCCGTTCATCGCCTGTGCACTCGGCGCGCTGTCGGCCGGAGACTGGCAGGCGCCGGCGCTCGGCGCGCTGATGGCCTATGCCGCCGTCATCCTGGCCTTTCTCGGCGGCGTGCATTGGGGCTTCGTGCTGGCGCCGGCCACAACGGCCGCGCTTCGGCCGGCAACACGTCTCGCACTGGGCGTTGTGCCGTCGCTCATCGGCTGGGCAGGTCTCGTGCTGGATCGGTTCGCGCTCACCGATCTCGGCCTCGCCCTGATGATTGCAGGCTTCGTTGCAACAGCCTGGACCGAGCAAAGCTGGACCCGCGCCGGCCTGGTACCGCCGGCCTATATGCGCATGCGCTGGGGCTTGAGCGTGGTGGTGATCATGACTTTGGTGACGGTGCTGAGCCTACGGCTGGTCGGCGCCTCGATCGTGTTCTGAGAGGCGTCGCGGCAATCCGCACCGATGCCGGCAGCATTTGTTAATTTTTAACTTCTGACTGGAAATCAGGCGTTAATATCTGCCATCGTCTCACCAAGAGAGATGAGGGCCATACCATGAACGAAAGCAACGCCAGTGCGACGATCATTCCATTCCCCACGCCGGTCCCGGCCCGGCCGTCGCCCGTCGTCCAACCGGTTGGCCATGCCGACAGCGACCCGCAGGCCTCCGACCAGCAGACCCTTGCCGAAAACCCCGCCCAGCGGCTGCGAAATGCTCTCGATCTGCTGGAGTCTGCCCTGGCGGAGCAGCGCGTGGCCGTGGCCAACTGGCGGGGCGCCATGGCCGAACTGAGCGGCAGCGTCGGCGGCCTCGGCCAGTCGCTGCGCAGCTACCAGCAGGCGCTGGACCAACTGAAGGGCCGCATCACGCCCTGAACGCCGCCCCGCTTTTGTCGCCCCGCTTTCGCCAATCATGCCCGCATGCCAACCTAAGCCGGGATGGATCGAGGGCGAACATGGCAGACACGAAAGATGCGGCCGGGTTGATCGCGGCCTTGCGTGCGGCAAGGGTCGTCCCGGTGGTGCGCACCCGAACCCAGGACTCGGCGCGCACCGTGATTGCGTGGCTTCGTGACGCCGGGCTCACGGTGTTCGAGATCACCATGACGATCCCCGGCGCACCGGCGCTCATCGCCGAACTGTCGTCCGACCCGACATTGCTGATCGGCGCCGGCACGGTGCCGGATGCCGCCACCGCCGAAGCCTGCCTCGCGGCCGGAGCCCGCTTCATCGTGGCGCCCTGGGTCGATCCCAGCCTCGCGCCCCCCTGCAAAGCGGCCAATGCCGCGCTCCTACTCGGCGCCACCACCCCCACCGAGGTCCGCGCCGCCCTCCAGGCGGGAAGCGACGTGGTCAAGATCTTCCCCGCCAGTTCCGCCGGTGGCCCGGGCCACATCAAGGCGCTGGCCAGCGTGTTCCCCGGCGTCGCCTTCTGCCCCACCGGCGGCATTAGCCCTGACGATGTCGCGTCCTACATCGCCGCCGGCAGCGCCTTTGTCGGCATGGGCGGCGCCCTTGTGGACGAGGCCCGCGTGCTCGCCGGGGACCGCGCCGCGATCGAGGCAGTGGCCCGCAAGGTTCGCGCATGATGCCCGACCTTGTGTGCATCGGCGAACCGATGCTGGAGTTCAACCAGCAGCCCAACCCGGATACCGAGGAACAGCCGCTCGGCCGGCGCTTCTATCTGGAAGGCTTCGGCGGAGACACCAGCAACACAGCCGTCGCAGCCGCCCGCGCCGGTGCTCGCGTCGCCTATATCACCGCGATCGGTGACGATCCGCCAGGCGACCGGTTCGCGTCGATGTGGACGGCCGAAGGAATCGACATGCGCGGTGTGCGCGTCTCCCCCACCCACCCCACTGCCGTCTATCTCGTCACCCACGGCCCCAATGGCCACGAGTTCCGCTATTACCGCCAAGGCTCGGCCGCCAGCACGCTGGCCCCGGCGGATATTTCAGAGGACCTGATCAAGGGCGCCAAATACCTGTTCGCCTCCGGGGTCAGCCAGGCGATCTCAGCCAGCGCGGCCGACGCCGTGTTCCACGCGATCGATCTCGCGCGGAAGGCCGGCGTCAAGATCGCCTACGACACCAACTACCGCGCCCGGCTCTGGCCGGTGGCCCGCGCCAAGGCAGTCATGCACCAGGCGATCGCAGAAGCCGACATCGCGCTGCCGAGTCTGGAGGACGCCCAGATGCTCACCGGACTTACCGACCCCGAAGCGATCGTGAGCTATTATCTCGGCCTCGGCCCGCAAACGGTCGTCCTGAAGCTCGGTGCCCAGGGCGCTCGTCTTGGCACCACCCAGGGCCAGATCGCGATCGCGCCGCATCCATGTCGTTACGTGGACGGCACCGGCGCCGGTGACACGTTCTGCGGCAACTTCCTCGCCCGCCTGATCGCCGGAGACGCACCAGAGGCAGCCGCGCGCTACGCGGCCGTGGCTGCCGCCCTCAAGACCGAGGGCTTCGGCGCCGTCGGCCCGATGCCACGCGAGCCCATCGTTCGCGCCGCCATGCTGGGCGCATGATCCGCACCGAGCGCCTGATCCTGCGCCCCTGGCGCGACGCGGACCGCGAGCCCCTGGCCGCCATCACCACCGATCCGGAGGTGATGCGCTTCTTCGGCACCACCCGCGCCCGCGAACAATCCGACCGGTGGCTCGATCGGGTACAGGCGCATTTCGATACGCATGGCTTTGGCATCTGGGCCGTCGAGGCGCCAGGAATCGCCCCCCTGATCGGCTTTGTCGGCCTGTCCGCGGTGCCGGACATCATACCCTGCGCGCCGGCGGTTGAAGGCGTCTGGACACTCGGCAGTGCCTGGTGGCGCCGCGGCTACTGCACCGAGGCCGCCCGCGCCGCGATGACGGACGGGTTCGACCGGCTCGGCCTTCCCGAAATCGTGGCCTTCACCGCACGCGTCAACACGCCCTCCCAAGGCGTGATGCGCGCCATCGGCATGACCCACGATGCACATGGCGACTTCGATCATCCGCGGCTGCCGCAAGACAGCCCGCTCCGCCCCCATGTGCTTTATCGGCGTGCGCGACCGGCTTCAGGAGGATTGTCATGAAGGTGTTCTGGGACCCGGTGCAGCTGTCGCACACGCCGCAATTCTTCCTCCAGCGCGGCCTCGTCCGCCGCAACTTCGAGATCCCGGCCCGCGCCGAGGCCCTGCTTGCCGCCTGCCACGCGATGGGACTGCAGATCGCAGCCCCGGGCGCCGCACCGCTCGCAGCGCTCGAAGCGGTCCACGACCCGGCCTATCTCGCCTTCCTGCGAGACGGCCCGGCCGCCTGGGACCAGCTTGCCGAACACGGCCCGGAACTCGTGCCCAATCTGCACCCCACGCCGGAGATGCTGGCGCAAGGCGCAAAACCCTCTGCCAGCATCGTGGGACAACTCGGCTGGTTCACGGCTGACACATCGAGCCCGTTCACCGAAACGCTCTGGCCTGCCGCGATCGCCGCCGCCGCCGGTGCCATCGCCGCAGCCGACGAGGCCTCGGCCGGCCGCCACGCCTACGCCCTCGCCCGCCCGCCCGGCCATCACGCCTATGCCGCCCGCGCCGGCGGCCATTGCTTCCTCAACAACGCTGGCATCGCAGCCCAGCGTCTGCGCGACAACGGCGCCGCTCGCGTGGCGGTGCTGGACATCGACAGCCATCACGGCAACGGCACCCAAGGCATCTTCTGGCACCGCGGCGACGTGTTCTTCGCCTCCCTGCACGGCGACCCCAACGGCTACTACCCCTGGTACATCGGCCACCCCGAGGAGCGCGGCGAGGGCGCCGGCGCGGGCTGCAACCTCAACATCCCTTTCGCCCAGGGCACCGGCGACACGGCCTGGCTCGCCGGTCTGCGCCACGCGCTCGCCGCCATCACAAGCTTCGGCGCCGAGGCGCTGGTGGTCAGCCTCGGCTTTGACGCCTCCCGACACGAGCCGCTGCATTTCCTCTCCGTGACCGAGGACGGCTTCGCCCGCGCCGCCGCCCTGATCGGCGAAACCCGCCTGCCCTGCGCGCTGATCCAGGAGGGCGGCTACAACACGGACGTGATCGGCGCGTTGCTGACGCGTTTTCTCACCTCCCTTTAACTTTTGCCGAGCCGGTCACAGGCCAGTCATCCGCGTCTGCGCGGCGGCTGCATGAATAAGGCATGGCAAAGCGCGACGGCATATTCGGATGGCTCGACCGGAAGCGGCCCCCGGCGGACGAGTTCCATCAATCCGCCCCGCAGCCGCGCGGCTTTCGTGAGGTGCCGGCGCCCTATCAGCCAGAGCCGGCGCAGACGCTGCCCTTTGCCAGCACCGGCCCGCTCGGCCATCGCGAACGGATGCGCACCCGCGTGCTCCAGCACGGCGCCAGCACCCTGGCCGATTACGAGCTTTTGGAGATGCTGCTGTTCCTCGCCTTCAAGAAAGGCGACACCAAGCCGCTCGCCAAGGCCCTGATCAACCGCTTCGGCAGCCTGTCCCGCGTAATGTGCGCCCCGCTTCTGGAGCTGCTGGACACGCAAGGCCTCGGCCCCCACGCCGTCACCGCGCTCAAGCTGGTGCAGGAAGCCGGCGTGCGCCTGGCCCGGGCGGAGGTGATGGACCAGCCGGTTCTCAACAACTGGGACCGGCTGATGGATTACCTCACCACCGTCCTGGCCCGCGAAAAGGTCGAGCAGTTCCGCATCCTGTTCCTAGATCCCAGAAACCGCCTTATCGCCGACGAGGCGCAGGCCCGTGGCACCGTGAACCACACCCCCGTCTACCCGCGCGAGGTGGTGAAGCGCGCGCTGGAGCTGCACGCAACCGCCCTCATCCTCGTCCACAACCACCCTAGCGGCGACCCCACCCCATCCCGCGCCGACATCGAGATGACCGAGGAGGTGCGCGACGCCGTCTCTGTCCTGGGCGTAACGCTGCATGACCACGTCATCGTGGGCAACGGCGCCTGGTTGAGCTTTCGCCGGGAGGGGCTGCTATGACGACGCGTTCCAAGCGGTGGTCGACGAAATGAGCATCGCCCGCGTGAACACGTTCAGCTTTTCCGGGATCGAGGCCGTGCCGGTGGAGGTGCAGGTTCAGATCGCCCCCGGCATCCCGGCCTTCCTCATCGTGGGACTGCCGGACAAGGCGGTGGGCGAGGCGCGAGAGCGGGTGCGCGCTGCCCTCACCGCGATGGGCCTCGGCCTGCCGCCCAAACGCATCCTCATCAACCTCGCCCCCGCCGACCTGCTGAAGGAGGGCTCGCATTTCGACCTGCCGATCGCGCTTGCCGTGCTGGCGGCGATGGCGGTGATCTCCATCGAGGACGCCGCGGAATATGCCGCTCTCGGCGAGCTCTCGCTG
>CAIQQQ010000482.1 GCA_903873995.1 uncultured Rhodospirillales bacterium | reverse complement strand
GGGGCATCGGCGGTGTTTGTGCGCGCCCGCCATTTTGCCACTGTGGTTCGGCTCAGACCGTAGCGTTTGGCCAGGGCACCGCTCGTCTCTTTCGACGCTTGGAGCTCGGCTCGAACTCGCGGCGTTGTTCGGGCGCTGCCGTGAAGAAAGCCTGCCATAACGTCCTCCCCTGCTCGGGTCAGTATAGCGTCATGACTCTCCGGGACTGAACACCTAGAGGACACCGCCGCATTCTCCAGGGTATGTTCTCTAAGTTCGGGCGTTGCCGGCACGCCCTGCGTGAGAAGCATCAATGACGCCCACGAGCATCGACGCCGACTGGTCCCAGGGCTCAGCCGTTCCAGCCGGCGAGCCTCGCGGCAGCCTCCGCCATGTCGGCCTCGGGCCCGCAATAGCTGAAGCGGACGAAGTGCCGGCCGCGATCGCGGTCAAAATCGACGCCGGGGGCGGCTGCGATGCCGGCCTCGGCCAGCATGCGACGGCAGAATTCCTGGCTGTCGTCTGTACGGGCTGACACGTCCGCATACAAGTAGAACGCGCCCTCGGCCGGGCTCAGCCGGGGGAAGCCCGCGTTGGGCAGGGCTGCCACCAGCAAATCACGCGAGCGGCGATAGGCGGCCACGTTGGCGTCCAGTTCCGCGGCACAGTCAAACGCGGCTTCGGCGGCAACCTGCGCCACGTGTGGGGCGGAGATCACCATGTTCTGTGCCAGCGCCTCGACGGGACGGGCGAGATCCTCTGGCAGTACCATCCAGCCGATGCGCCAGCCGGTCATAGAAAAATACTTGGAGAAGCTGTTGATCACCATCACACCCGGCCGGCCGGCGCCGGTGGACAGGGCGGCCCCATAGTGCAGGCCGTGATAGATCTCGTCACTGATCAGCCTGACGCCGTTCGCGCCGCACCAGGCGGCGATGGCGTCGAACTCATCCGGATGCAGCATCGTGCCGGCGGGGTTGCAGGGGCTGGCCACGATCAGGCCGTCCGGCTTGGGATCGAGGGCTTCGAGCATAGCGACGCTGGGCTGAAACCGGGTCTCTGGCCCGGCCTTGAGCATCACCGGCACCATGCCGAGGGCCACGAGGATGTTGACGTAGGGCGGATAGAACGGCGTCGCCATGGCGATCCGGTCGCCGGGATCGAAGGCGGCGAGGAATGCGAGCGGAAACGCGCCGGACGCGCCGACGGTGACGGCGATGCGCTTGGGATCAACCGTTACGCCGAACAATTCCGCATAATGCCGCGAGATACGGGCGCGCAGCGATGGCAGGCCGAGCGCTTCGGTGTACCCCATCGGCAGGCGTCCGCGCAGCGCCGCCTCCGCCGCACGCACGGCGCCGAGCGGGGCGCCGGTGCCGGGCTGTCCCACCTCCATACGTAAAATGGCGGGCGCTCCGGGCGGCAGGGATGCCGCCCGGGCGTTGGCGGCAGCTATCACGTCCATCACCAGGAATGGCGGTGTCGCAGCGCCGCGCCCACGCTTCAGCGCCATCAGTTACTGCCGATTGCAAGTGCTGCGGCCCGGAGATCTGCAGACCAGCCGCAGGAGGCGTTGCTGCCAGGCAGATAGCGCGGACAGGCAATCACATTGGCACGCCCGGGCTCAGGCGACAGCGCCCCGAACTGGCCGGCGATCCCAGCGCGAAGCCCGAGGGCCGCGGCCACGGGCGCGCCCTGCTGGCCCGATCCACCGGCTGCACCGTGAAACGCATGGATTGTCGGGCTCCAGGCCATCGCCACGGACAGCAGCGGCTGCGGCAGGCGCGCGGGCGAGGCACCGAGCAGGATCCCGGTGCCCGGCACCATGCGACCGGTGCCGAACAGGTTGCCCATGCTAACGGCGCAGATCACTGCCTGGCCGGACTTGTCCAGCGCGCCGAAAGTGGCCGAGGCCGGCAGCGAGGTGACCGACCCGGCCGGCGCCTCGGCCGCGAGCAGGGCCTGCGCGTCCACGCCGCCCTTGCGGAACGCGGCGGCGAGGGCGAGCGCGCGGACCGTTGCGGCGTCAGTGTTGGCCGGGTTCTGCGCCAGAACCTGCCATGCGCCGGCGGTGGCGACGCCGCCGGCCTCCGGCGGCGGCAAAGTTGCCACCATGTCGCCGCCGACACCGGGGACGGTCAGCGGCGCCACGATGGATGGCAGCGCCGGACGTAGGTCCGAGACCGCAAGGCCGCCGCGCGCCACCGCCATGCCGTCCTCAATCCGTCGCGCCAGCACACCCTGGTAGAGATCGCCGACTCCGACGGTGCGCAACTGCGCGAGGGTGGCGGCAAGTTCTGGCTGCAGCAGCGAGTCACCTTCGCCGAGCGGGCGCCCGCCCACATAGAACAGGTCGTGCGCCACCGGATCGGCGGCCAGCGGGCCTGCAACCACGGCGAGGTCGCGCACAAAGGCACGCGAGGCCGGCACGCCGAAGCGGGCCAGTTGCTCCGCGCGCGCGATGGTGGGCTCGGGGGCCTGAGTGCCGTAGCGAGCCTGCAACGCGAACAGGCCACGCGCCAGCATCGGCACGGCGGCCGGACGGTCGGCACGGCCTGGATTGGCCGGCGCCACCGCGCTGAACATGAGCGCCTCGGGCGAACCGGCGCCAGGCCCGGTGGCCGAGGGGGCATAGACCAGGCAACCGCCGCTGGCGCCGAGCCCTGCGCGGGACGGCAGGGTGACAGCCATCGCAAAGCCCATCGCCGCCGCGGCGTCGGCCGCGTTGCCACCGGCCTGCAGCACGGCGCGGCCAATCACCGCAGCCTGAGGCTCGTCAGCTACCACGCCGCCGCGAAAATCCTTGATGTCGCCGCCAGGAACGCCAGTAAGGTCGCTGTTGATGGCACTGTCCAGCGCCGAGCAGCCCGCAAGGCCCACGGGCAGGGCCAGAACCGCCGACAAGAGGGCCGCCCGGGACGTCGACACCGTCGCTGCCCGCAACAATGACGCCGTCGTTCTGCGTCCATCTGTGCCGTTCATACGTCGCCCACTCCCAAATGACGCCAGAAACCTGCCATAACCCCGATCCACCCCCCCGGCAACCGCCCGGCCGGCCCGTCATCGACCTGAGACAAGGACCATCTGATGCTCCGCAAACCAGCAATCCTCGCGCTTTGTCTGCTTCTCGTGACATCAGCGCTCGGCGCAGCGCGGGCCCAAGGGTTCTCGAGTGGGTTCACAGTTTCGCAGCGCGCGGAGATCGTGCAGATCCTGCGGGACGCACTGAAGACCGACCCATCGATCCTGCGCGATGCGGTAAGCGCCATGGAGGCCGACAGCGCGCGGCAGGCCAACGACGCCGCAAGTGCCGCCATCAAGGCGCTGGGCCCGGTGCTGTCACAGCACGACGGCGATCCCGTGGCCGGCAACCCCAAGGGGCATATCACGGTTGTGGAGTTCTACGACGTGCGCTGCCCGTATTGCCGCCGCATGCTCCCGACCCTGGCGGCGCTGATCGCCAAGGATCCGGATGTGCGCATCGTCTACAAGGACATGCCGGTACTTGGCCCGGGCAGCGTGATCGGCGCCAAGGCGCTGCTGGCCGCACAGCGGCAGGGCGGCTATCAGCGCCTGCATGACGCGCTGATGACGGGTTCGCCGGACATCACTGAAGCCGTGGTGAAGGCGCAGGCCCAGCGGCTGGGACTCGATTGGACCCGCCTAGCCGCCGACATGGGCAGTGCCGAGGTGCAGTCACGGATCGATTTCAACCTCGGGCTGGCGCGGAAACTGGAACTGCAGGGCACACCGGCTTACGTCGTGGGATCGAAGCTGCTGTCGGGCGCGGTTGAACTGGCGGAGCTTCAGGCGGCGGTGGGCGAGGCGCGGAAGGCGGGGCTGTAGCGCTCGCTTTCTGGAAGTTTAGCGGACATAGGTGGCCGCGGCCTGTATCATCCCACCATGCAGGAGACCGTGCTTCATGCGCTGAACCGTTTCGGTCTGGGGCGCCTCGGTGACGAGGCCTTGCCGGGCGATGCACCAGGCTGGCTGCACGAGCAACTCGTGGCATCCGACCCCGGGGTGACCGCGCAGACGCCCAATATTCGCGACGCCAACGAGATCATCGTCCGGACGGACCGCTACAACGACGCCAAGCGGCGCGATCCGAACAGCCATCCCGAGAATGATCCTGCGATCGGTCCGCTGCAGATGTGGCATCAGATCTTCGAGCGCGACGTGTTCGCCACATTGCGCGGGGCCGTGCGGTCTGCGACGCCCGCGCGCGAACGGTTGGTGATGTTCTGGACCAACCATTTCGCAGTTTCCGCCTGGGCGACCCCGCCCAACATTCTCTACGCCGGCCCCTATGTCCGTGAGGCGGTGCGGCCGAATGCCACCGGGCGCTTCGTCGATCTGCTGCGCGCCTGCCTGCACCATCCGGCTATGATCAACTACTATTCGCAGCAGGACTCGATTGGTCCGAACAGCCCGTTCGGCCTCGCCCGGCATCGCGGGATTAACGAGAATCTGGCGCGTGAGATGCTGGAGCTATTCACCCTGGGTCTCAACGCCGGATACACCCAAAGCGATGTCACAGCGGTCGCACGGATCATAACTGGGTTCAGTACCGAACGCCAACAGCAGACGACCGGGTTTCGTTTTCGCGCGGAGATGCACGAGCCGGGACCGCAGCAGGCCCTGGGCCAGACCTTCCCGCCGGGTGAGGCGGGACCGGATGCGTTGATTGCGTTTCTGGGTACTCATATCACCACCTATCGGCATATCGCGACCAAGCTGGTGCAGCATTACATCAACGACGAGGCGCCGCCGGGCTGTGTCGGGCGGGTGACTGAGCGGCTTCGCGCCACCGGCGGGGATATCAGCGCCGCCGTGCTGGAGATTGCCTTGCAGGAGGAGGCCTGGGTGCCTCTGACCAAGCTGCGGACGCCGATCGATCACACGATTGCAATCTATCGAGCGCTCGATTTGGACCCCAGCACCGGCGAGCCGGTATTTCGCGACGCCATCCGGCTCGGTGAGGTGATGTGGACCCCGCCGCTCGTGAAAGGCTGGCCCGCTGCAGCGACGGACTGGACCGGGGGTGAGGGCCTTCTGCGGCGGGTTGATCTCGCCTGGCGGCTTTCGGGTCAGCCGAACGTTCCCGAAGCGCTGCCACTGGCTGACCGGACCCTCGGCGGAATGCTCAGCCACGTCAGCCGAAGCCGCGTCGCGGTCGCACCCACGCGGCGCGAGGCGCTGGCCTTGCTGCTCTCCTCTCCGGAGTTCATGCGCAGATGACCGGTTCCGCCCTGACACTGCCGATGCTGTCGCGGCGCAAGGCGCTTCTGGGCCTCGGCGCCGCTGCCTCGCTGGGCGGATCCTCGCTCGCGGTGGCCCATGCCGAGACGCCGAAGCGGCTGGTTGTGGTCATTCTGCGCGGCGCCCTCGATGGCATGGCGGCGGTGGTGCCGTATGGCGACAAGGATGCAGCACGTCTGCGCGCGCCGCTGCTGCCGCCGGAGCCGGGCCGGACGGGTGGCATGATCGATATGGGCGGTTTCTTCGGGCTCCACCCTTCTTTGGCCGGGTTCGGGCAGCTTTACCGCGCCGGGCAGATGCTGCCGCTGCATGCCATCGCGGGACCAGCCCGCAATCGCAGCCATTTCGACAGCCAGGACCTGTTGGAGATGGGCACCGACCACAAGATCGACAGCGGCTGGCTCAACCGCGTCGCCGGCCTTATTCCGGCGTCCGGCAAGAGCGAGACGGCGCTGGGGTTCGGGCCGGTGGAGCCAATGCTGCTGCGCGGACGCCAGCCCGTCGGCACCTACGCGCCGCCTGACCAGCCCGCGCCACCGTCATTTCTGTCCAGCGTGCTGGCAATGCATGCCAATGACGCAATGACCAGGACGGCTCTGCTGGAGGGGCTGAAGGAGCGCCGCTTTACTGACCAAGCCCTGGCGGCGGCCGAGCCGGACCCGCTGAAACGCAACGGCTTTGCAAGGCTCGCGCGGATTGCCGGCCAGCTGCTGGCCAATCCGGATGGCCCAAGGCTCGCCGCACTCGAGACCGGCGACGGCTGGGACACGCATGGCAACCAACCAAATTTGGTCGCGACCGCCTTGGGGAAACTCGATACCGGGATCACAGCCCTCAAGGACGGCCTCGGCGAGGCCTGGGCCAACACGGTGGTCATGGTCGTGACCGAGTTCGGCCGGACCGCCCGGGTGAACGGGACCCTCGGCACCGATCACGGCACGGGTGGCGTGGCATTTCTGCTGGGCGGCGCTGTCATGGGTGGGCGGGTTCACGCCAACTGGCCGGGGCTGGCCGATCGCAACCTGTTCGAGAACCGCGACCTGCAGCCGACCGCCGACCTTCGCAGCCTCGCCAAAGGCGTGCTCGCGGCGCATCTCGGCCTTGATGATGCAGCACGCGCGATCACCTTCCCGGACAGCGACGGGGCGCCGGCAATGACTGGCTTGTTGCGCGCCTGACAGGCTCGGCTAAGCTTCTTTGCAAGTTGCGGGGGGCTGCCATGCCGTTCACAGTACTGACCAGCAAGATCGAGCACGAAACCAATACGTTCAGCCCGGTTCCCACCGATCTGGACCGGTTCGCCCAGCGCATCCTGCTGCGCGGCAATGCGCTCGCCACCTCCTATCAGGGCACCAGGGGCTCGATGGGCGCCACCTTCGCCGCAGCCGAGCGTTATGGCTGGGTGCTGCGCCATCCCATCGCGGCGTCCGCCACGCCCAGCGGCAAAGTGACCG
The DNA here is from genome assembly GCA_903873995.1 of uncultured Rhodospirillales bacterium. Taxonomy (GTDB): domain Bacteria; phylum Pseudomonadota; class Alphaproteobacteria; order Acetobacterales; family Acetobacteraceae; genus CAIQQQ01. Next base: position 21,883 of record CAIQQQ010000482.1, on the reverse strand, counting down.
ACGAGGCGTTCGAGACCATCGCCGCCAGCCTGCTCGCCGAGGCGCATGGCCTGGACGGCGTGCTGCTGCATCTACACGGCGCCATGGTGACCGAGAGTTTCGAGGACGGCGAAGGCGAGCTGCTGCGCCGGCTTCGGCTTGCGGTCGGGCCCGACATTCCCATCGTGGTCACGCTCGATCTGCACGCCAACGTGACGCAGGCGATGGCCGACAACGCCAACGCGCTGATCGCGGTGCGCACCTATCCGCATGTCGATTACGACGAGCGCGGCACCCAGGGGGCCGAGCTGCTGCAGCGCGCCATGCTCGGCGAGATCCGGCCGCGCACCGTGATCGCCAAGCGCGCCATGATGCGCGGGCTTGATGGCGGCAAGACGCAAGGCGGGCCGATGCGCGAGCTGGTCGAGCGTGGCGAGGCGATCGAGGCTGCGGGCAAGGCTTTGGTCGTCAGCGTCTGCGCCGGCTTCACGGCGGCGGATATCCACGACATCGGCCCTAGCGTCACCGTGACCGTCGATGCCGGGCAGGAGGCTGCGGGCCAGGCGATCGCCGAGGCGTTCATGGACCACGCCTGGGAGACGAGGGCCTACACCAGCGCCAACCATCTCTCGATCGCCGACGCCGTTGCCCACGCCAAGGCTGGCGAGCAGGGCGCCATAAAGCCGCTGGTGATGGCGGACGTGACGGACAATTCCGGGAGCGGCCATTACGGCGACGCCACCAACCTGCTGGCCGCCATGGTCGCGGCCGATCTGCAGCGCTGCATCTTCCACGCGATCTACGATCCGGCCGCGGTGCAGGCGGCGATCGCGTTGGGCGTGGGCCGCACCGGTCCGATCGAGCTCGGCGGGCGGCATGACTCAAGCGCCGGCGGAGGACCAATCACGCTCACCGGCGAGATTGTCACGCTCACCAATGGCAGGTTCCAGGCCTTCGGCCCGATGGGCGGCGGCACCTGGAAGGATGTCGGACCATCCGCGTTGTTCCGCGTCGGCGGGATCGACATCGTGCTGGTCACCAACAACGGCCAGGCCACCGACCTCGCACAGGTCACATCGCTCGGCTGCGACCCGCTGCGCGCGGCCACCATCGCCGTGAAGTCCAACCACCATTTCCGCGCGGCCTACGAGCCGATCGCGCGCGAGGTGATCACCGTTCTGGGCGGCGGGCTCGGGTCCAAGATCGCGTCGGGCGGCACCTTCCACAATGTCCGCCGGCCCATCTGGCCGCTCGATCCGCTGGAGGTCTCGCCATGATGACACGCATCTTCGCCGCACTCGCGCTGCTCTGGGCCAACTCGGCCGGCGCCGCGACTCCGAAAGACGCGCTGGTGGTCGCCGCCAACATCGATGCCGTCATCACGCTCGACAATGCCCAGATCGGCGAGATCATCAGCGACACCATCTTCACCAACGCCTGCAACTCCCTGCTGCAGGTGGACCCCAAGAACGCCACCCATCTTCTGCCCAGCCTTGCCGAGTCCTGGACGGTGTCGCCCGACCGCCTCACCTACACCTTCAAGATCCGGCCAGGCCTCACCTATCCCAGCGGCAATCCGGTGACGGCGGAGGATGTCGCGTGGTCCATGAAGCGCATCCTGTGGCTCAATTTCGGCAACGCCGCGCAATTTACCGCCTGGGGCTTCACAGCGGCGTCGGCCGAAGATGATTTCAAGGCACTGGATGCCACCACGCTCCAGATCAGGATGCACCAGCCCTTTCCGGAGAGCCTGTTCCTCTGGAGCCTCACCGGGCGGCAAGGCGCTGCGGTGGACCGGGTGGAGGCGATGAAGCACGCGGTCGGGAACGATTACGGCAATGGCTGGCTCAAGACCAACATCGCCTGCTTCGGACCGTGGAAACTGCGCAGCTGGAACGCCGGCGACAGCCTCACGCTCGAACGGCGTGACGATTATCCGCTGGAGAAGGCCAAGCTGCGCCGGCTGATATTTCGCAACGTGACCGAATCGACCTCGGCGCGGCTGCTGCTGGAGAAAGGCGATGTCGATTTCGCGTCCGGCCTCAACGCCGAGGATCTGAAATCCTTCGAAGGCAGCACCACCACGCATCTGGCCCGGCGCACCCTGGGCGAGACCACGTATATCGGCTTCAACGCGCTGGACCCGATCCTGGGGAAGACTCAGGTGCGCGAGGCGTTCCGCTACATGATCGACTACGACGCGCTGCAGAAGACGGTGTTCGCCCAATCCGGCATTGCGCGCGCCACGCCGGTGCCGAACTACGCGTTCGGCGCACTCGAAGGCGCCGAGGCGCAGCCCTACCGCCTCGATCTCGACCGCGCCCGCGCGCTCCTGGCCGAGGCGGGCGTGACAGAGGGCTTCACCCGCGAAGTGATCAGCTACGCCTACTCGCCATATCTGGAGGTCGCGCAGCATCTGCAGGCCAACGCGGCCAAGCTCGGCATCACGCTCAAGATCACGCCGCTGGTCAGCGCACAGCTGCTGGGACGCAACCGGGCCCGCGAGTTCGACATCGCGGTGCTGAACTGGGGCGATTCAGCGCCCGACTCCGATGCGATGCTGACCCGCCACGCCACCAACCCGGACAACCGGCTGGAAGCGCGCCAGACCATGTTCCCGGCCTGGCGCATGTCCTTCTTCGATCCGTGGTTCAACGCGGCGGTCCCCGCGGCGCGGATGGAGGTCGATGTCGAGAAGCGACGCGCGATGTATCACGAGATCGCCACCCGCTTCATGCACGAGGGGCCGAACGCCTATCTGTTCCAGGGGGTGGCGAACTACCGGCTGTCCAACGCGGTGAAGGACATGGTGATCACCGACTCGCGGGTGATCTACGCCACGGCCACCAAGTGATGCTGGCGGCCACGGCGCGCCAGCTGGGCTCCGTCGCCGTCACGTTGTTCGCCTTGCTTGCGCTCACCTTCGTCATCGGCCGCATGCTGCCGATCGATCCGGTGATCGCTGTGGTGGGCGAGGCTGCGAGCCGGGAGACCTATGACATGGTCCGCACCCGGATGGGGCTCGATCAGCCGGTCCTGATCCAGTTCGGGCGTTTTGCACTCGACATGGTGCAGGGCCGTTTCGGCAGCGCCATCATCACCGGCCGGCCGGTGATCGACGATCTCGCCCGCGTGTTTCCCCCAACGATCGAGCTGGCGACCTTCGGCATGGCGATCGGCATCGGCGTCGGCGTGCCGATGGGCGTGCTGGCGGCTCTCTATGCCGGGCGCTGGATCGACCACATCGCCCGAATCATCGGGCTGATCGGCCATTCGGCGCCGACCTTCTGGCTGGGGCTCATGGGTCTTGTGGTGTTCTACGCCATGCTCGGCTGGGTGGACGGGCCCGGACGGATCGACGACGCGTTCGAAGGCGATGTCGATCCCGTCACCGGATTCCTGTTGATCGACGCGCTGCTGGCCGGCAACGGCGAGGTCCTGGTGAACGCCTGGCGCCATATCGTGCTGCCGGCCTCCATCCTGGGGCTGGGGGCGGCGGCCACCATCAGCCGGCTGACCAGGGCGTTCCTGCTCGAACAGCTTGGCCAGGAATATATCGTCACCGCGCGGGCCAAGGGGCTGAGTTTCGCGCGGGTGCTGTGGCGGCATGCGTTCGCCAACATCTCGGTGCAGCTGATCACTGTGATCGTGCTGTCCTACGCGTTCCTGCTGGAGGGCGCGGTGCTGACCGAGACGGTGTTCGCCTGGCCCGGCTTCGGGCGGTACTTCACCAACTCGCTGCTGACCGGGGACATGAACGCGGTGCTCGCCTGCACGCTCATCGTGGGCGCCATCTTCGTCGTCATGAACATGCTGGCCGATCTTGCCTATCGGCTGCTGGACCCGCGCACGCGATGAGTGTGGTGGCCTGGCTGACCGCGCCGGAGATTACATCTCCGCGGCAGGCGCGGGCGCAGCGACTTTATGCGCTATGGCGCGCGTTCCGCACCAACCCGATGGGGCTGCCATCCGCCCTCGTGATCCTGGCATTGATCCTCGCCGCTGCCGCAGCCCCCCTTCTTGCGCGTCACGACCCTTATGTTCAGGACCTTGCCACCCGGCTCCGCCCACCCGATCGACTTCACATACTGGGCACCGACGAGCTTGGGCGGGACGTGTTCGCGAGGCTCGTCTTCGGCGCCCGCACCAGCCTTGCCATCGCCTTCCTGGTGGCGGCCATCGTCGGGCCGGTGGGCCTGCTGATCGGCACCGTCGCCGGCTATCTCGGCGGCTGGACGGACCGGGTGCTGATGCGGCTGGTCGATCTTTTCCTGGCCTTTCCTGGTTTGATCCTGGCCCTGGCCTTCATCGCAGCCCTCGGCCCCGGCGTGGACCATGCGATCATGGCGGTGTCCCTCACCGCCTGGCCGCCGATCGCGCGCCTGGCCCGCGCCGAGACCCTCACGATTCGAAAAACCGACTATATCGCCGCCGCCCGTCTCACCGGCGCGTCCTGGCCGCGCGTGGTGCTGCGCCACATCATGCCGATGTGCCTCCCCTCTGTGATCGTGCGGCTGACGCTCAACATGGCCGGCATCGTGCTGACAGCGGCCGGGCTCAGTTTTCTGGGCCTCGGTGCTCGGCCGCCCGCACCGGAATGGGGGGCCATGCTGTCCACCGGGCGGCAATACCTGTTAGGGGCGTGGTGGCTCGCCGCAGCCCCTGGCCTTGCGATCATGATGCTCTCACTGGCGTTCAACCTTTTGGGTGATTCGCTGCGCGATGCACTTGATCCAAGACGCGGTTGACGGCTTACGGGCCGACGCGCCCGCTGGTGCGCCGAATTTCGTCGATCCAGCAATCGGGCCAACAGGCCGGCGAGGTTCTTGTGTAAAATTGGGTCGGGCGCGTCGTGGGACGCCTTATGACCGTCTGAGACAACAGGCACGACCCTTGGGCAAGCCCGCGTGACGCCGTTTGAGGTCGTGCGCCTGATCAGGCGACGCGGGTTGCGATGAGTTCATCGCGGCGCGTCAACAGCCGGCTGAGTTCGGCATCCTGATCCGCGATTCGTGTCGCATACAGTTCCTCATCGGCGGCGCCGGAGAATGCAGCAGCCTGCTCAATCGATTCAGTGAGATTGGCTCGGACGATCGCCAGTCGTTCGTCTATCGCCTTCATGTCGAGCAGAGCCTCAGACATCAATGAGCTTCTTTCATGCGTGGCTTATGGATCGTCACGCGGCGTTGACCGAATTTTCGTCTGGAAATGGTATTCGTCGCACCTGCAGGAAGGTAGCCTGTGAAATTACTTAGACACCGACCGCCCTGACGCCGGACCGGCGACCTGTTGGAAAGACAGCCAAGGTTCATCACCCCTGTCCATCCACGCCGAGAAGGGCGCGGGTTTCGAGCTATGGACCAAGATCGCTGCCATGACCTTGCCTTCTCGCCCCACCCTGCGTAATGCGCGCCATGCTCAAACGTATCCTGCAACACCCGCGCATCCAGGCGCTGCTGGCATTCGTGCTGGGCGGCTATCTGGGTTTTGCCTTGCGCACCACGCGCTGGATTGTGGTTGGCCAGGAGGCTTTTGCGCCGTTCGAGGCGGGGGCACCGGTGATCGCGGCGTTCTGGCATGAGCATCTGCCGCTGATGCCAGCCCTGTTTCTGCGGGCGCGGCGGGTCACGCCGGGGCTGCGAATGCACGTGCTGGTCAGCCGGTCGCGTGACGGGCGGTTCATCGGGGCGCTGATGGCGCGGTTCGGGCTGTCTGCGGCGTATGGCTCGACCTCGCGCGGCGGGGCCGCAGGATTGCGCGAGCTGCTGGCGGCGCTGGAGGCCGGCGGGGGTGTGGTGATCACGCCAGACGGGCCGCGCGGGCCGCGACGGCAGGCGGCGATGGGGGTAGCGCAGCTGGCCGGACTGTCCGGCGTGCCTGTGCTGCCCTGTGCCGCCGCCTCCACCCGGCTGCGCCGGCTTGGCAGCTGGGACCGGATGATGCTGCCGCTGCCTTGGGGTCGGGGCGTTCTGATATGCCGCCCTGCGATCGCGTTGCCGCGCGAGGGCTGGGAGGCACGGCTGGACGAAGTTGCCGCAGCAATGACGGACGCGAGTGCCGTGGCGGAGGCGTGGCGCCCATGATCGATCGCCTGGCCCTGCCGGTCTATGGCCTGCTGACGCGGGCAGCGCCGCTGGTGCTGCGACGCATGCTCGAGAAACGGGTCCGGCGCGGCAAGGAGATCGGGCCGCGATTGCCCGAACGGTGGGGTGTCGATCCCACGCCGCGTCCGGACGGGAGACTGGTCTGGCTGCATGCCGCGAGCGTGGGGGAGACGGTATCGATCCTGCCGGTGATCGCATGCCTCATGCGGCTGGCGGTGCCACCTGCGGTGCTGGTGACGACCGGAACCCGGACCTCGGCCGAGCTGCTGGCCACGCGGCTGGTGGATGTCGCGCCGTCCGGTGGGGTGCTGCATCGTTTCGTGCCGCTGGATGTGCCGTCCTGGACGCGGCGCTTTTTGGATCACTGGCGGCCGGATGCGGCGGGGTTCGTGGAGAGCGAGATCTGGCCCAACCTATTGCGCGGCTGCGTTCGGCGGGGGATCCCGCTGATGCTGATCAACGCCAGGCTGTCGGCAAAGAGCTTCCACCGCTGGCGCCAGGCGCCGCGCACCGCCACGGCGTTGTTCGGCACGTTCAAGGTGATCCAGGCACAGTCGCAGGGCGATGCGGATCGTCTGGGCGCGGTGGTCGGGCTGAAGCTGCCGTTTGCCGGCAATCTGAAATTCGCGGCCCCGGCCCTTCCCGCGGTAACCGGCGAGTTGTCGCGGCTGACGCAGCTTTTGGCAGGCCGGCCGGTCTGGCTCGCTGCCTGCACCCATCCCGGCGAGGAGCGGCTGGTGGTGGCGGTGCATCAGATCCTGCAGACCCGTCACCCGGGGCTGCTGACGATCATCGCACCACGCCATCCGCATCGCGGGGCGGAGGTGGCGGCGCTGGCCTTCGGGGCGCCGCTGAGGTCGGCCCGGCAGGACCCGCCGGCCGGCGCGGGTGTGTGGGTGGCGGACACGATGGGGGAGCTGGGGCTGCTATATCGTCTGGCTCGCGTGGTGTTCGTGGGCGGCAGCCTGGTCGAGCATGGCGGGCAGAACCCGCTGGAGGCGGCGCGGCTGGGTTGTGCCGTGGCTGTTGGACCGCATACCGCCAACCAGGCCGAGGCCGTGGCGATTCTGCAGGCGGCGGGCGGGCTTGCGGTGGTGGCGGACGCGGCGGCACTGGCCTCCTTCGTCGATGGCATGCTGCGCGACCCGGGGCTGCGCCGCGTGATGGGGGAGGCGGGACTTGCCGCCGCGCGCGGGCCGGAAGGTCTGCCGGGGCAGGTGGCTGCGACTCTGATGCAACTGGCCGGACAGGGCGGGTGAAGCAGCCTCGCTTCTGGGAGTCTGGGCATCGTCCGCCCTGGCCGCTCGTCTTGCTGTCCCGATCCTATGCGGTGGCGACGGCGCGGCGCTTGACACAGCCGGGCTGGACGGCGCCGGTGCCGGTGATCTGCTGCGGCAATGCCGGGACCGGCGGCTCGGGCAAGACGCCGCTGGCGATGGATCTGGCACGGCGGCTGCAAGCGCGGGGGCTGTCCGTCGCATTCCTCAGCCGCGGCCATGGCGGTCGGTTGTGCGGGCCGCTGCGGGTCGATCCTGACAAACATGACGCGAAGGACGTGGGCGACGAGCCATTGCTGCTGGCGCGTCTGGCACCTGCCTATATCGGGGCGGATCGCGCGGCCTCAGCGCGGCTGGCGATCGCCGAGGGCGCCGCTGTGCTGCTGATGGACGATGGGCTGCAGAACCCGACGCTTGCCAAGACGGTCTCGCTCCTGGTGATCGATGGGGAGGCGGGGTTTGGCAACGGCCATGTGATTCCGGCCGGGCCGCTGCGCGAGCCTGCTGGCGTTGCTGCGTCGCGCTGCCACGCCAGCGTTGTGATCGGGCGCGACCAAGGTGTGGCGGATCAGCTGGGCCTGCCCGTGCTACGGGCCCGGTTAACGCCGGCGCGGTTCGACGCACGGGCGCCCGTGGTGGCCTTCGCAGGCATCGGCCGGCCCCAGAAATTCTTTGACAGCCTGCGCGAGGCCGGCCATCCGCCTGTGGCGACGTTGGAATTCGCCGATCATCACCGCTACACGCCAGCCGATCTCCGGCGCATTCGCGCGCTGGCGGAGCGGCACGGGGCCACGCCGGTCACGACGGAGAAGGATTTCGTCCGCCTGGCACCCGATCTGCGCGAAGGGCTGCAGACACTTCCAGTGACCTTGGACTGGGAGGACGAGACAATGATCGAAACCCTTCTCGACACGGCGTTGGGCCAATGACGATACGCGACTTCCAGACCCGTGCCGAGGCGATGCTGGTGGCAGCGCTCCTGGGCGTGCTGCGCAGGCTCGGCCCGGTGAGCGCGTCCAATCTCGGCGGCTTCGTCGCGCGGCGGCTTGGGCCGCTGCTGCCGGTCTCACGCGTGGCGCTGGACAATCTGCAGCGCGTCATGCCGGAGCTCGCCGAGCCGGAGCGCGTACGGATCATGCGTGCCGTGTGGGACAATATCGGCCGCACCGCCGCCGAGTTCCCGCATCTGGCGCGGCTCGACGTGACGATCGTGGGCGCGGAGCATGTGCGCAACCTGCCGGACGGGCCGACGATCTTCGTCTCCGGCCATATCGGCAACTGGGAGACCTTGCCGATGACCGCCTCACGGCTCGGGTTTCGCGCCAGCAGCTTCTACCGCGCGGCGAAGAACGCCGAGGTGGACCGGATGATCTCGGACATGCGGCTGGCGGCCGTGGGGCCGGGCACGCCGAACTATCCGAAGGGCTCGGCCGGCGCCCGGGCGGCACTCGCGCATCTGGGCCGCGGGCTGCCGATGGGCATCCTGGTGGACCAGAAGATGAATGACGGCATCGAGGCCCTGTTCTTCGGCCTGCCCGCCATGACCGCACCAGCCGCCGCCGCGTTCGCATTGCGGTTCAAGGCCAATGTCATTCCAATTGTAGCAAGACGCCTGGGGCCGGCGCGGATCGAGGTGGTGCTTGAGAAGCGCCTTGATCTGCCTTCGAGCGGGGATCGGCAGGGCGACATCCTGGCACTGACGACCACCTTCAACGCGATCCTGGAGCGCTGGATCCGCGACCGCCCGGGCGAATGGCTGTGGCTCCATCGGCGCTGGCCGAAGCCCGGCAGGTAGAAGCGGGACGCAGCGTGCGATACACGGCGTCATCTTCGGAGAGACGCTGATGAACGACCAGACAAACGCACAGCGCATGGGCCGCCTGCTGCCGATCCTGATGTCAATGATCTGCCTGGGTCTCGTGATCGAGGGGTTTCTCGAGTTCCGCGGCGTGGCGCAGAAAGACGAGGCTTGGCAGGCGCATATCTTTCAGCTGCTGATGACGCTGCAGCTGCCGATCATCCTGATGTACGGCATCATCAGCCGCCGCAGGTTCCGCCAGAGCCTGCCGGTGATCTTTCTCCAGACCGGCCTGTGGCTCGCCGCTGTGATCCTGGCCAAGATCCTGGTGGACTGACCCTACAGCGGCAAAGCCTGCTGGCGGCCTGATGCGCCGGATGCGGTCGCACGCACATCCGCGTCCACGAAGCTGATCACCAGCGCGGCGCCCGGCTTCACCTGGGCGGCAGTCGTCAGTGGATGTCCCGCCCCGTCGAACACCAGCGCATAGCCGCGCGCCTGCACAGCCTTGTGGGACACGCTTTCCAGCCGCGCGCCCAGCCCCTCCAGCCGCGCCGCCGCCTCGCGCAGCCGAGCCTGAACCGGCGCTGCCGTCAGGCGCGGCAAGGTGCGCGCGGCGAGGCTTGCCCGGCCGGAGACCGCATGGCGCAGGCTGGAGCGAAGCCGCTCGGACGACAAAGCCAGCCGCCCCCGCTGGCCCGCCACGTTATTGGGCAAGGCAAGACGCCGGCGCATGTCCTTCTCCGCGAGGCTTCTTCGTGCCGCCGTGAGCAGCGCCGCAAGATCGGGCAGCCCACGCTCGGCCAGCGCCAGCGACGCCCGGCGCCCCGCCACCAGATTGGGCATCGCCAGCACCAGCCGCGCCGCCCGGTCCTCCAGCCGCTGCCGCGCTGTCCCGGCGAGCGACGGAAGGTCGGGCAGGCCACGCTCCGCCCGCTGCAGGCGCAGCCGTTTCTCCTGGGTGATCCGCCCGAGGCTGCCCGCAAGCCGCGCCGCCTTCTGCAGCAGATCGGACAGGAGTTCGGACCGCATCGGCACCGCCAGCTCCGCCGCCGCCGTGGGCGTGGGCGCACGCCTGTCAGAGGCAAAATCGATCAGGGTCGTGTCCGTCTCATGTCCCACCGCCGAGATCAGCGGGATCGTTGAGGAGGCTGCGGCGCGCACCACCACCTCCTCGTTGAACGCCATCAGATCTTCCAGCGACCCGCCGCCGCGCGCCACGATCACCACATCCGGCCGCGGGATCGCGCCGCCCGCCGCCAAGCCGGAAAATCCGTCGATCGCTGCCGCGATCCGCTCCGCCGCCCCTTCACCCTGCACCGGCACCGGCCAGATCAGAATCTGGCGGGGAAACCGCCGCAGAATGGTGGTGCGGATGTCCTGTATGACGGCTCCCTGAGGGCTCGTCACCACGCCGATCACCACCGGCAGCACCGGCAGGGCCCGTTTGCGCGCGGCATCGAACAGCCCCTCCTCGCCGAGTCGCAGCCGCAGCGCCTCAATGCGCGCCAGCAATGCGCCAGCGCCGGCATATTCCAGCCGCTCCACCACAAGCTGGTAGCTCGATCGGTCGCCGTAGGCCGACACCTTGCCCTGGGCGATCACCTCCACCCCGTTTTCCGGCTGCATGCCGAGCTTGCTGACCGCCGATTTCCACACCACGCCGGAAATCTTGCCGCCCTCGTCCTTCAGCGAGAAATAAATGTGGCCAGAGGGATAGCGCTTCACCTCCGTCAGCTCGCCGCGCACGCGCACGCGGCCGAACGCGCCCTCCAGGGTGCGTTTGACGGCGCCGGAGATCTCGCTGACGGAATACTCGGGGATATTGGTGCGGATGTCGTCCATGGGACTATGTGTAGCAGCGCTGGCTTGAGCGGGGGAATGGGATGCGGGTTCTGGTGGTGGGCGGCGGCGGGCGCGAGCATGCGCTGGTCTGGGCGATCGCGGCCTCGCCGTTGCTCACGAAGCTCTTCTGCGCGCCCGGAAATCCCGGCATCGCCGAGCTGTGCGACTGTATGCCGATCGGCCAGACGGACATCGCCGCTCTTGTCGCCTTCGCTCAGGCAAACAAGATTGACCTTGTGGTGCCAGGTCCGGAGGCGGCGCTGGTCGCGGGCATCACCGATGCGATGGCAGCAGCAGGCATCGCCTGCTTCGGCCCCACCGCCGCGGCGGCGGCCCTCGAAGGCAGCAAGGCCTTTACCAAAGAGGTGGCCGACGCCGCCGGCGTTCCCACAGCCACATGGGCGCGCTTCACCGATCCCGCGAGCGCGCGCGACCATGTTCGCAGCCACGGCGCGCCCATCGTGATCAAGGCGGACGGCCTCGCCGCCGGCAAAGGCGTCGTGGTCGCCGCAACCGAGGCCGAAGCGCTCTTAGCCATCACGGATTTCATGGAGACCGGGACCCTCGGTGGCGCCGGCGCGGAGCTCGTGATCGAGGAGTGCCTGGTGGGCGAGGAAATCAGCTTCTTCGCCCTGTGTGATGGCACAAACGCCATCCCACTTGGTGCGGCCCAGGACCACAAGCGCGCCTTTGACGGCGACGTCGGCCCCAACACCGGCGGCATGGGCGCCTACTCCCCCACGCCCCGCTTCACGCCGGCATTGGAGGACGAGGTGATGGCCCGCATCATCCGCCCCACGCTCGCCGAGATGTCCCGCCGCGGCACGCCGTTCCGCGGCATCCTTTATGCCGGACTTATGCTCACCGGAGCCGGCCCCAAGCTCATCGAATACAATGTCCGCTTCGGCGATCCGGAGTGCCAGTGCCTCATGCTGCGTCTGCAATCCGATCTGCTGGCCGCCCTCGTCGCCGCCCAGGAGGGCGAGCTCGCCAACTTCGCGCTCCGCTGGCATGACCGGCACGCCATTGCTGTGGTGATGGCCGCGGAAGGTTATCCCACCAGCCCCAGGCGCGGCACATCGATCGGCGGCCTTGATCTCGTCGCACAGATGGTTGGCGTGCAGGTCTTCCACGCCGGCACCGCGATGCGTGACGGGCAGCTTATCGCCGATGGCGGCCGGGTGCTCGCGGTCTGCGCCACCGGCAAGACCCTCGGCTCCGCCCGCACCGCCGCCTACACCGCGGTCGACACGATCGACTGGCCGGAAGGCTTCTGCCGGCGCGATATCGGATGGCGGGCGCTGGCGCCGTGATGGTCCGGCGCCAGGCGCTGGAAGGAGCCCTCGCGTTCCTCGCAGGCCCCGCCGGCCCCGCATGCGCCCCCATAGGCTTCATCCCGGTGCAACGCCCCGCCGGCCTGGCTGCTGTGCCCGTCGCCATCGACGGCGCCGCCACCACCATGCTCATCGACACCGGCGCGGAACGTAGTCTGCTCACCAAGGACGCCGTGACCCGGCTAGGCCTGAAGCTCGACCCCTGGGTCGGCACCACCTTGCGCGGTGCCGGCGGGCGGATCGAGGAGCATCAGAACGCCATTGTCCACCGGCTGGCCCTGGGCGGCACACTCCTCACTCAACGCGGAGCGGAGACGGAACTCAGCCTTGCGGTGTCCAAGACCATCACGATCCCCGGCGCCGAGGGCCTGATCGGCGGCGATCTTCTGGCTGCGCACGACATCGACCTCGATCTTCGGCAAGGCCGCCTGGCCCTGGTCGATCCAGCATGCCCCGCACCCGGCGAGACTCTCCTGCTCGTTCGCCTGCGCCGCACCGCCCTGACCGCACCCGTGATGCTCGACGGGCATGCCCTGACAGCGCTGATCGACACCGGCGCCTCCATCTCCCTCCTCAACGCCCGCGGGCTCCACCGCATGGGCATCGCACCCGACAGCCTCTCTCGCGACCCCACCACAGAGGCCATGGCCATCGGCGGCGTGTTCACCCCCCACCGTCGAACCTTCGACCTCCTCCGCGTGGGCCCCCTCACCCTCCGCCAACCCGAGCTCTTCGTCTCCAACACCCCCGAACCCGCCCACGACATAATCATCGGCCTCGACATCCTCGAACGCCGCCGCATCCGCCTTTCCATCGCAACGCAACGTCTGGTCTTCATGAGCTAGCTTGGCTATCACGCGTCCATGACCGAGACCCAAGACACCCCCATGACTGACAATGCCCCTGGCGACAGCCCGCCGGACCGCCTGTCCGTCAACCCGAAATCGCCGTTCTACAACGAGGCCCTGCTCGCACGCGGCGTCGGCATCCGCTTCAAAGGCGTCGAGAAAACCAACGTCGAGGAATACTGCATCAGCGAAGGCTGGGTCCGCCTCTCGGTCGGCACAACGGTCGACCGCAAAGGCAACCCGCTCACCATGAAGATGCAGGGCCCGGTCGAGGCGTATTACCGCGACGTCGTCTGATCCCGGCCGGGCGGAATGCCTTGCATGGTGGGCGCGGCACTTCTATAAGCCGCGCCTTGTCTGCGCGCCGGGCCTGTGGGGCATGCCTGGCCGCGACTTGCCGCCTTGATCTCCGTCTTGGGGATGGCGGTTTTGCCATAGGAGTATGAAATGCCCAAGTTGAAGACGAAGTCTTCTGTCAAGAAGCGCTTCAAGATCACTGCCACCGGCAAGGTTCTGGCCGGTCCTGGCAACAAGCGTCACGGCCTGATCAATCGTCCGCAGAAGATGAAGCGCACCAATCGCGGTTCCCAGACCCTCACGGAGATGGATGCCAAGACGGTGAAGCAATGGGCCCCTTACGGGATCGCCTGAGGAGATAGAGCATGGCACGTGTCAAACGCGGCGTAACCACCCACGCCCGCCACAAGAAGGTCCTGAAGCTCTCAAAGGGTTTCGTCGGCCGGTCTTCCACCAATTACCGCATCGCGCTGGAGCGGCTTGAGAAGTCGCTGCAGTATGCGTATCGCGACCGCCGGGTAAAGAAGCGCGAGTTCCGCGCGCTTTGGATCCAGCGCATCAACGCGGCCGTGCGCGAGCATGGGCTGACGTATTCGCGCTTCATCGCGGGGATCAAGCAGTCGGGCATCGAGATGGACCGCAAGGTGCTGTCCGCGATCGCGTTTGACGATCCGGCGAGCTTTGCTGAGATCGTGAAGGCCGTGCAGGCTGTGATTGATGCCGGCGGCGAGTCGGAGGCTGTTGCGGCCTGACGACGGGCGCATTCACGGCAGGGTGGGGGGTTCTGCCCCTTGCCTTGCCGGCGCCAGCGGCTAGCTTCCTGCGATGACCCTCAAGCTCGCCATCGCGCAGATCAATCCACATCTCGGCCAGATCGAGGCCAATCTTTCGCTCATCCTGCAGGCGCGGGAGACGGCAGCACAACTCGGCGCCGACCTTGTGGTGACCCCCGAATTCTCCGTTGCCGGCTACCCGCCGGAGGATCTGGTCCGAAAGCCGGCCTTTGTCGCCGCCTGCGCCGATGCAATCGAGCGGCTTGCGCAGGCCACCGCGGATGGCGGGCCAGGGCTCATCGTAGGCGGGCCATGGCAGGATGGCGAACGTATCTACAACGGCGCCTTCGTGCTCGATGGCGGGTGCATCACAGCACGGCGCGCCAAGCATGAACTGCCGAATTACGGGGTGTTTGACGACAAGCGCGTGTTCGATGCCGGCCCCGCCCCCGGCCCCGTGGTGTTTCGCGGCCATCGCATCGGGCTGATGATCTGTGAGGATTGGTGGTTTCCCGCCGTGTCTGAAACGCTCGCCGAAAGTGGTGCAGAGCTGCTGCTGGCGATCAACGGCTCCCCGTGGGAGGACGGCAAACACATCGCCCGCATCGATCTTGCGGTGGCGCGGGTGGTCGAAACGGGGCTTGCCTTCGTGTTCTGCGGCCAGGTGGGCGGGCAGGACGAGCTGGTGTTCGATGGTGGCAGCTTCGTGCTCAATCCCGATCGCTCGCTCGCGCTGGCGATGCCGCTGTTCGAAAGTGCAATCACCCTGACGGATTGGCTTCACGACGGCGAGCGGCTGGTGTGCATGCCGCAGGCTTTGCCGGCGGAGCCGGACCGCCTTGAACTTATCTATCGCTGCATGATGCTGGGCCTGGGCGATTATGTTCGCAAGAACCGCTTCCCCGGCGTGATCCTTGGCCTGTCCGGCGGCATAGATTCGGCGATCTCTGCGGCCGTCGCCGTCGACGCATTGGGGGCAGACCGGGTGCGGTGCTTCATGCTGCCCAGCCCCTATACCAGCCAGGACAGTCTGGACGACGCGGCCGAATGTGCCCGCCTGCTGGGGATGCGCTGTGATAGCCTTGCGATCACACCGGCGATGGACGCCTTCAGTTCGGCCCTGGCGCCGGTGTTCGAAGGGCACCAGGCGGACATCACCGAAGAAAACATCCAGTCCCGCGCCCGCGGGCTGATGCTGATGGCGATCTCCAACAAACTGGGCGCCATGCTGCTGACCACAGGGAACAAAAGCGAGATGTCGGTGGGCTATGCCACGCTGTATGGCGACATGTGCGGCGGCTATTCCGTGCTGAAGGACGTCTACAAGACCATGGTCTTTGCCCTTTGCCGCTGGCGCAACGCGAACCGCCCCCAGAGCGCGCTGGGGCCGGACGGTCCGGTCATGCCAGAGCGCGTCATAACCAAGCCGCCCAGCGCCGAGCTGAAACCCAACCAGACCGACCAGGACAGCCTGCCGCCTTATGACGAGCTGGACGCGATCCTGATGGGACTGGTGGAAGGCGAGCGCAGCGTCGATGCGCTGGTGGCCGAGGGTCATGACCGGGCCACCGTGCTGCGTGTGTGGAAGATGCTCGACCGCGCCGAATACAAACGCCGCCAGGCTCCGCCGGGGGTGAAGATCACCGCCCGCGCCTTTGGCCGCGACCGCCGCTATCCGATCACCAACGGCTTCACGGCGCTCGTGTCATGACCGAGATCGAGATCGGCGAGCTCTTTGCCCCCGCCGGCGGCTGGAAGGTGCGCATCCTCGATTTGTCGGGCGGGGCCGAGGACAACATCGTGGAGGACGTTTCAGGCTTTGCTACGCTCATGCAGGCCAACGCGTTCGCGCGCCGCTATGTGCGCGACAGCATTGAGCGCTGCCGCACGCCAAGGGCGGACGCCAAGGCCGTGCTGGATGCCTGGTTCGCCTTCGGGGAGGACGCCCACGCGCTCGACGCCGGCGAGGACACCTGGCGCAGTGCCACCGAGCTGCAGGATTTCGCGGCGCGACGTGCGAGTGCCGAGGACCGCAACTGGCGCGCGCTCGATCCCCGCCTCGATGACGAGATGGAGGATGACGCATGAGCGTCGTCGTCCGCTTCGCCCCCTCCCCCACCGGCTACATCCATCCCGGAAACGCCCGTCCGGCGCTGCTCAACTGGCTGTTCGCCCGCAAGCAGGGCGGCCGGTTCATCCTGCGCTTCGACGACACCGACACCACGCGCGGCACGCCCGAATTCGCCGACGCGATCCGCCAGGACCTCACCTGGCTCGGGATCGACTGGGATGACAGCTTCAACCAGTCCGACCGGATGGCCGTCTATGAAGAGGCGGCCGAGCGGCTGAAAGCGTCCGGGAGGCTTTATCCCTGCTTCGAAAGCGAGGCGGAGCTGCAGGCCAAGCGCGACTATCGCGTCAAGCGCGGCCAGCCGCCGATCTACGACCGCGCCATGCTCAAGCTCACGCCCGAGCAGCGCGCCAAGGCCGAAGCCAACGGCAAGACGCCGTATTGGCGCTTCCGCCTCTCCGATCGGGCCATCGGCTGGACCGATCTGGTGCTGGGCGCGCGCGAGGTGAAGCTCACCGCCGTGTCCGACCCCGTGTTGATCCGCGCGGACGGCACACCGCTTTATACGTTCTGCTCTGTGGTGGACGATTTGGATGTCGGCGTTACGCACATCATCCGCGGCGAGGACCACATCACCAACACCGGCGTGCAACTGGATATCCTGCAGGCGCTTGGCGGCAACCCGACGCGGATGAGCTTCGCGCATCTGCCGCTGCTGACCGGCTCCGATGGCGGCAAGCTGTCCAAGCGCACCGAGAGCATCTCCCTGCGCTCGATGCGGGCAGACGGGATCGAGCCGCTGGCGATTGCGGCCTATCTCGCCCATCTCGGCTCGTCGTCAGATCCGGCGCTGATGCCGATGCCGGAGCTGGTGGCCGATTTCAACTTCACAAGGTTCTCCAAGAGCTCGGCAAGGTTCGACATCACCCAGGTGCTGGCGCTGAACCGCAAGCTGCTGCAGTCGATGCTGTTCGAGCAGGTCAGCGCGCGCCTGCCGCCGGGTGCGACGGAGGCGTTCTGGCTCGCGGTGCGCAGCAATCTCGATCTGCTGAGCGAGGCGCGCGGGTATTGGGATGTGGTGGCCGGCAGCATCGTGCCGCCGGTGATCGAGGGCGAGGCGGAGTTCCTTCGCACGGCGCTCGATCTGCTGCCCGCCGAGCCATGGGACCCGGCGATCTGGACGACATGGACCGACGCGATCCGCGCGGCCACCGGGCGGCGAGGCCGTACCCTGTTCATGCCGTTGCGCCTCGCACTCACCGGCGAGGAACACGGCCCCGAGCTGAAAGCGCTGCTCCCCCTGATGGGCCGCGCCCGCGCAGCCCAAAGGCTGTCAGTCGCTGCAGTCTGACGCCGCAATGCCGTTGCCATAACCAGGGACCCGTCGGATGATCCGCTCAAGCAAGAGCGGGACATGATCTGAGATGAACCACATCGCCGCCACCACCCAGTCCGCCCCCACCCAGGCTGCAACCGAGCATTTCGACGTGCTCATCGTCGGCGCCGGCATTTCCGGCATCGGTGGCGCCTGGCACCTGACCCACCAACGCCCCGGCACGCGATTTGTGGTGCTCGAGGCGCAGGACAGCTTCGGCGGCACCTGGTGGACGCATCGCTACCCCGGCATCCGTTCGGACAGCGATCTCTACACCTTCGGCTATCGCTTCAAGCCCTGGACAAGTGCCCCGATCGCCACCGCCGCCGAGATCCGCAGCTATCTCGGCGAGGTGATCGACGAGAACGGGCTCACCGATCATATCCGCTACCATCACAAGATCGTCGCGGCGCGCTGGTCCACGCCGGACGCGACCTGGACGATCGAGGCAATTCGGTCTGACACCGGCGACAAGATCTGGTTCACCGCGGGCTTTTTGTGGATGTGCCAGGGCTACTATCGCCACGACGAAGGCTACACGCCGGACTGGCCAGGCATGGCCGAATTCCAGGGCCGGATCATCCATCCCCAGTCCTGGCCAGAGGATCTCGATTACGAGGCCAAGCGCGTGGTGGTGATCGGCTCGGGTGCCACGGCCGCCACGCTGATCCCTGCGATGGCAGAGACGGCCGGCCACATCACCATGCTGCAACGCTCGCCCACGTTCTTTCGCACCGGCCGCAACGCCATCCAGCTCGCTGACGAATTGCGCGATCTGGACGTGGATGAAACCTGGATCCACGAGATCGTGCGCCGCCGGATCATGCGCGATTCGGACATCTTCACCCGCCGCACCTTCACCGAGCCGGACAAGACCCGCGAGGAGCTGCTGTCCGGCGTGCGCCAGCATCTCGGCCCGGATTTCGACATCTCGCCGCATTTCACGCCCAGCTACCGCCCGTGGCGCCAGCGCATCGCCTATGTGCCGGACGGCGATCTGTTCCGTGCCATCCGCTCCGGCAAGGCAAGCGTCGTCACTGACGAGATCGAGCGCTTCGATGAGGCCGGTATTGTGCTGAAATCCGGCGCGCGGCTGGATGCGGACATCATTGTCACCGCCACCGGATTTCATCTCAGCGTGCTGGGCGACATTGCGTTCTTCATCGACGATGCGCCGCTGGCGTTCGGTGACACCGTCACCTATCGCGGCATGATGTTCACGGGCGTGCCCAACATGGTGTGGGTGTTCGGCTATCTCCGGGCCGCCTGGACGCTCCGCGCCGATCTGGTGTCTGATTTCGTCTGCCGCCTGCTGGGCCATATGCAGCAGAAGCAGGCGCGCCTTGTGGTGCCGCAGTTGCGGCCGGAGGATGAGGGCATGGCGCTGCTGCCTTGGATCGATCCGGAGAGCTTCAACCCGGGCTATCTGATGCGCGGTCTGCATATGCTGCCCAAACGCGGTGACAAGCCGGAATGGCAGCACAACCAGGATCACTGGGTGGAGAAGGACGCTCTGCCGGCGATCGACCTTGACGATCCCGCCTTCCGCTACGGCTGAACCGGCCTATGTTGCGGACGTCGCAACGAGGGAGGCTGCGTTCATGACCGAATTGCTGATCATCACGGTGGCCCTGCTGGTGGGCGTGCCGGTGGTGTTGCTGGGAATCGGCCGGCTGGTCGCAAAATTCACGAGTTGGCGCCCGCGCTTCCTCGGTTTTCCCACCGACAAGGACCCGCGCGCGTGATCTGGGAATATCTGATCATCGGCGCGATCCTGGCCGTGACGCTCAACCGCACGTCCCGCCTCGCCCGCGCCGCCGGAACCTTGGTGGCAGCCGTGGCGCTGATGTTCATCGTCCTGTCGATCGTGCTTGCGGATCTGGACGGGACGTTCGCATCCATTCCGGCCGAGCCGGGCAGCCTCGATGCCACGCGGCCGCTGCTGCTGAACATCCAGGCCGTGATCGCTTCGGTGGCTGTTCTGTTCCTGCTCTGGGCCACCTGGGTTCAGGCACGGCGCAAGCTGACGGGGCCGCTTCCGTGGCGCAACACAAAGGCAGCGTTCGGCGCCGCATCCCGCGCGGCGCATTGGCTGACGGCGACCTTCGTGCTTTGCCTGGTGCCGATCGGAATGTTCGTCACCGTGCTGGCCAAAGGCACGCCGGAGCGCGAGGCCTTCACGGCGGTGCATCAGACCCTGGGGCTTGTCGTGTTCGCCGTGATCACGCTGCGTCTGGCCTGGCTGCTGGCCAGCCCGCCGCCGCCGGCAGCCGAAGGGCTGAAGGCCTGGGAGCACGCGCTGGCCCGCGTCGTTCATGTCGGGCTCTATGCGGCCATCCTTGCGTTTCCGGTGAGCGGATTCATGCTCAGCCTATCACGCGGCGAACCGGTCGATCTGTTCGGCTTCGCGCTTGCAATGGGCGCCGAGCCAGGCGAGCCGGCCGCCTGGGCCGTGGCGCATGACTGGATCGTGCCCGCTTTGTTCGTTGTGCTTCTGACCGCCCATCTCGGCGCTGTGCTGAAGCACCATATGCTTGATCGCCGCGTCTCCGATGTCCGGCGCATGCTCAGGTAGCACGCGCCGGACCAAAGCCGTTCACCCCACGGTCTCACCCCACCGTGCGGGTGATCGTCCGCATCGTCACGAACTCTTCCGCAGCCGTCGGGTGAATGCCGACCGTGCGGTCGAAATCCCCCTTCGTGGCGCCGGCGTTGATGGCAATAGACAGACCTTGCATGATTTCAGCCGAATCCTCGCCGATCATGTGGGCGCCGATCACCTTCTGAGTCGCGTGGTCCACGACGAGCTTCATCAGGGTCTTGCGCACCCGTCCGCTCAGGGTGTGGCGCATGGGCGTGAAGCGGCTGACATAGACGTCGGTGGCCGCGTGAGCCGCCGCCTGTTCCTCCGTCAGGCCCACCGTTGCGATCGGCGGTGAGCTGAACACCGCGGTCGCCACGCGGTGCAGATCCCAGCGCCGCGGGCCATTGCCATACAGGGCATCGGCCAGCGAATGGCCCTCGGCGATGGCCACCGGCGTGAGGTTCAGCCGGTCCGTCACGTCACCGATCGCGTAGATGTTCTCAACGTTGGTCTGGGATGTGGCCGGATCGACCATCACCGCCTTCGCCTCGTTGCGCGTCACGCCAACGGTCTCCAGGCCCAGCCCCGCGGTGTTGGCGCGCCGGCCGATCGCTGCGAACGCCAGATCGGTCTCAATCGTGCTGCTGTCCGGAAGGTGGACGGTCTTGACGCCGCCATGCTCCGTGATCTCGTGCACGCCCGACTGGCCATGGACGCGGATGCCGCTGTCGGTCAGCGCCTGCGCCAGCTCGCGCCTGATCTCCTCGTCAAACCCGCGCAGCGGCAGCGCCTGGCGCATCACCAGATCCACCTCGGCACCAAGCCCGCGAAAGATCCCGGCGAACTCGACGGCGATATAGCCGCCGCCGAACAGCACAACCCGCTTCGGCATCTCCGGCAGGAAGAACGCCCCGTCCGACACGATGGCATGCTCGCCACCCGGCACCGGCAGCGGCAGCGGCTTGCCGCCGGTCGCGATGACAATTCGCTCCGCCGTGATTCGCTGGCCGCCGACATCGAGCGTATGCGCATCGATAAAAACGGCGCGCGCATCGAACACCTTCACCCCGGCCCGCTCCAACAGCCCGGTATACGCGCCATTGAGCCGCCCGATCTCGCGGTCCTTGGCCGCGATCAATGCCTTCCAGTCATGCGAGGTGTCTGCCCGGCTCCAGCCGAAGCCCATCGCATCCAGCGAGGCGTTGCCGTACTCGGCCGCCATCACCATCAGCTTTTTCGGCACACAGCCGATATTGACGCAGGTGCCGCCCCAGAACCGCTCCTCCGCCACGCCGACGCGCGCGCCATACCCTGCGGCAATGCGCGCGCAACGCACACCGCCGGAGCCGCCACCGATCACAAACAGATCAAAATCATACGCCATATTCGTCTCCTATCGGAGGCAGGCAAGGCCAGGGCGCCGCCCTGGACCCGCCCTCGTGCGTTAGCACGCCTGCAGCGTGATGGCCGAGCCCCTGGACCGCAATCGTTCGCCTGTCTTGGGGGAGGGGGCATGCACGACGTATCGCTACATCCGTCGGGTATGCCCCCTCTCCCAAGACAGGCCAAGGAATGGGATCAAAGGGCTCTGCCCTTTG
>CAIQQQ010000481.1 GCA_903873995.1 uncultured Rhodospirillales bacterium | reverse complement strand
TGCTGCTGCGCCTGCCGCACGAGCTCAAGCAGATCTTCGAGGACTGGCTGCACACGCATTATCCGGACCGGGCGCGCCACGTGCTGGAACTGGTGCGCGAGACGCGGGCCGGCGGGCTCAACGATTCTCGGTTCGGCAAGCGCTTCACCGGCACCGGCGTCTATGCCGATCTGCTGGCCCGCCGCTTCTCGCGCGCCGCCCGCGCGCTGGGTCTGGAAGAGCGCCAGGACCTCGACTGCGCGCAGTTCCGCGCCCCGCAGGACGCGGCAGGATTTGCGGAAAGCCAGATGTCGCTGTTCTGACCGCAGGGCCCAGGCCTCCGCCAGCGTCACGCAGTCCGCGTTGAACTCCTGGCCGCAAAGGCGCGCACCGCGGGGCGATCGATCTTGCCGTTGGGCGTGCGGGGGATCGCTGCGGTGTAGACTGTGAATCGGCGTGCGGACGCGACACCGGTCGGCGCCACAAGCCATTGATTTTCCGAGATATGCCGGAGTCCCTCGCGGACGCTTGTCCACACCCGGGGCTTCGTGGCCTTGCATCCCCCATGTCGCCGAGCCTTGACAAAAAAACGAGTACGCAAGCTCGCCGACAGCGATATTGTTTCGCGGAAAAATTCAAGTCATTGCCAAAATATTATTTTGGCGATCAATCATTCGTGTTCCTCGTCGCGCGAGAGTCGTTGCGGGGTTGGTATCGTAAAAAGGGCCGTCAACATGGCAAATCCGCTGTTTTCCAAATATGTGGTCAACTCCGACGGCACCCTTTCCGTCCAACTCTGGATCACCGCGGCGGCCCTGGGCAGCGTTGAATCGTCCGACCTCACACTGACCTTCGATCCCCTGGCCGCCATGTTCAACGGGTTCACGGCGCCCACCGGTTGGGTCTACGCGGCGAACGCCACCGTTGCCGGCACGGTCAAGGTCGCGCAGTTCGATAACACCAGCGGCTTTGCCGCCTCTGTCGGCGGCAGCACCGACACGTTGCTCGGCACCTTCAGCCTCACGCCAGCCGCCGGTGACACCAGCCTCACCGTGAACTTCACCAAGGCCGTTCTTTCCAACGGCACCAGCACCACCGTGCTGGCCATCACCAGCCCGGTCACCAGTGTCATCCCGCTCACTGCCACTGCCGCCATCGTCGCCAACACGCCCACCGTCACCAACGTGGCAAAGGGCCAGACCGAGACCGTCTCGTTTCTGGTCACTCTCTCGCAGCCATTGCTGCAGGCCGCCACCGTCGCCTACACCGTGGCCGGCACCACGCTCCACCCCGCCACTGCTGCGGATTTCGCCGGAGGCTCGCTGCCCGGCGGCACGCTGACCTTCAACGCGCTGCAGACCACCGCGACCGTGACCCTCACGCTGGCCGGCACGAACCACGTCGATTTCGACCACGCCTTCACCGTCACCCTCGGCACCCCCACCGGGGCCATCCTGGTCCCCACCGCCACCGCCACCGCCACCGCCACTGAGACGGTGCTGAACACCAACACCTCAAAGGCCAGCATCACCGCCACGGACGCGGTCAAATCCGAAACCGGAACCGGCACGACCAACCTCACCTTCACCGTCACGCTCGACGAAGCCCCGGTCGCCGCCCAGACACTGACCTACAGCGTGGTGGCCGGCACCGGCGCCTCCGCCGCCAACTTCGTGGGCAACGCCCTGCCGACCGGAACCGTCACCTTCGCGGCCGGGCAGACCGCCGCCACCGTTACCATCGCGGCGCAGAACAGCGCCCTTATTCAGCAGGACGCCGCTTTCAGCGTCGTGCTCTCCAACCCGAGCTCGCGCACTGCAATCGTAGCCGCCAGCGCCGAGGGCGATCTGCTCAACGGCACCGGCTCTTCGCTCGTCGTGTATGACTGGAAGTCGCATGACCTGCTGAGCAACGTGGCGCTCAGCGCCACGGCGATCGACCAGAGCTCCAGCACAACGCCCCATGTGCTGACCCTGCAGAACCTGCATTTGGATGCGTCGGGCAATTTGGTGGCCGAACTGTTTGGCGACGCCGGCACGGGCGCCAGCAGCTTTGACGCCCGCTTCAACCTGCCCACCGGGGTCACCGCCAGCTTCGCCTCGGCCCTTTCCGGCTGGACCGTGACTCAGAACGCCGCCACCGCCGGAAGCTTCAGCCTGGCCGGCCTCAGCAGCACCACGGCCACCGGCGCAACCGATCTCGGCACCCTGACCTTCACGTTGCCCGCCGGAACCTCGGCCAGCAATATCGTGCTTGCCGCGGGCCATGTTGGCACCGCAGTCAGCGCCCCGTTGCAGATCGAAGCGGCTTCCGGCACGACCGATGCCACAGGCACCATCACCGGCGTGCTGCCCGGCGCCTACACTGTCAGCGTGGCGCGCACCGCCAGCACCGACATCGGCAGCACCATCACCGCGGCCGACGCGCTGGCGGCCATGAAGCTCGCGCTCGGCTTGAACCCCAACCCGATCGACAGCAACGGCACCCAGGCCGCGGTCTCTCCCTATCAGTTCATCGCCGCAGACGTCTTGGGCCAAGGCACCGTGACCTCCGCCGACGCTTTGGCCATCCTGCGCATGGCGGTCGGCCTGCCGACACCCGCCACGTCCAAATGGGAATTCCTCAACCAGAGCCAGACCTTCTGGGATCCGGTGGCCAAGGCCTACACCGTCACTGCCGCCAACGTCCCCACCAGCTTCGTCAACACCGCCACGGTGGACAACAGCGGCACGACGGCTCTGGTCGGCGTGCTGACCGGAGACGTGCTGGGCCGGTGGGCGCCGCTTGATGCAACCGGTGCCGCCATCGTCAATCCCGGCACCGTGTCCGACAGCTACTTCGCCGCACAGTCCGCCAGCACCGGGGCGCCGCTGAGCCTGTATGGCTACAATGCCGGCGTGCCCTCCGCCGTTGTCGCGCTGGCCGCCTATGCCGCCCAACCCAGCGTCACCGGGATCGCAGTGACCGACACCGCCGCGAGCATCTCGGCCAATTTCGACTCGCTGGCAGCGATAGCCCCCGCGCTGTCCACGATCACCCTGCGTGACACGGCAACGCCTCTGCGTTTGACGGCCAAGCAATACGCCACGTCGGGGGCGATCCGCAGCAAGATCGCAGGCCCCGTCACGCTTGCTGTCAGCGGCGCACAGACGTCAAGCGTGTCCACCTTGCAGGCGGATGCGAGCGTGTCCTCCTTCTCCGTCACCGACACGGCCAGCAATGCAAGCGCGGTGCTGACCAAAGTGAAGTCCATCATTAGCCAAAGCAATGACTTCTCCACCGTTTTGCAGATGAACGATGGCAGCATCGTTAGCTATTCTCCGGCAACGCAGACCAGCGTCACACTCTCGACGGGGCTGTCTCAGGTCACGCATTTTGGACCGTTTGGCTTGACCGCATCTGGCCAGGTGGTGTGGGGGGGGCTAAGTAGCGACGGCAATAGAAACTATATCAAGGCGTCGGACACATTTCTGACGAGTGGCGTCACCACCCTATCCGATCTCCACGGCACGGTACCCAACTTCCAAGCGGAACAAGGCAGCGCGTTTGCTGCGGTGAAGGCCAACGGTGCCTCCGAAATTTTCTCAGGTTCTGGTCCGGTCATCACCCCGACGCTGCAGGCGGGCACCAGCCGTTTCTATGGCAACGGGGCATTCACTTTGGCTTGGCAGCCTGATAACTCTGTTATCGCCTGGGATGCCAGAACTCTGGCGACCAAGTTTCAGATGGCAAACGTCACAGGCGTGTCTGTGCCGCCGCTTGGGCAAATGGTGGCGCTCCAGCATGCGGACGGAACCGTCGACATCATGTTCAATTACGGATGGACCGTTCACACGCCGACCAATCCCGGCGGATCGAGCGCAACATCCCTGCAATATAGCAATGTTCAGACGGTCTTTACACAACCGAACGGTGTGGTCCTGATCAACAAGGACGGCAGCGTCACCCAGGTCCTCAACGACAACAACGGCAGTGCCGGCCAGGTCTGGACCGGCACCTCATCCGCGGCGGCCACCGGAATTACGGTGGACGGCAACGGCAATACCAACATCGTCCAGACCGAAGCCTTCAATGGTGGCCTCGCAATCCTGAAATCCGACGGCACGGTGACGGTCATCTTCGAATTCCAATTGGCCGCGACACCGGCAATCCAGGTCGGCACCAATGTTTCGTCCGTGGCTGGTGATTTGGCCGGCGGTTCGGTGTTCATGGTGCACACAGACGGCTCGGTGACGGTCTATGATCCGCCGATCCCCAACGGATACAACAATGGAGATCTTCCCTCCGCCGCTGTTGCTGCCCAGCTCACAAGCGGAGTGATCAAAGTCGTTGCCTACGGCGGCACAGTGGCGGCCTTGAAATCAAATGGATCGGTGGTGGTCTGGGGTGGCGCTACGGCCACCAGCGACACCATCACCAGCAACCTCGCAAGCGGCGTGGTCGATGTGGTGGTGTCCGGACAGAACGTTCTCAGTGCCTTCAAGGCCGACGGCTCGGTGTTCAGTTTCACCGTCAACGATCCATATACACCGCTTACCTCCGCCCTGATCGCAGCCGCCCCGACAGCACCCTCCAAGCTCGGCGCATCAACCTTCAACGGCACCGCCGGCAGCGACACACTCGACCTTACCGGGCAGTCCGAGGCCGTCACCGCCAACCTGCTCGGCAACACCGCCACGGTCAGCATCGGATCGCAATCCACCCCGGTGCTGACCTTCATCGGGGCACCGGACGTGGCAATCCTCGGCTCCGGGGCCACCACAATCCAATATGCGCTGCAGCCCTCCAGCGGCGTTGAAACCATCGCCAACTTCAAGCCTGGTCAGGACATTCTCGACATCGACCTCAAAGGCGCTTTGGCAAGCGTACTCACCGCAACCGACGCTGTGTACGCTGGCAACGCCGCCATCCTGGTCGCCAGCTCCGCCGACCCGACCCACGGCGTGGTGCTGACCGGCCTGTCCATGAACGCGGCCAGCCTGATATCCGTCCAGCACCAGACCCTCACCAACGGACACGCGCTCTTCACCTGACACCGCCGCGACACGACACCCTAGGGGATGCCTCCCCAGGGTGTCGTCATCCAACAGCATGAACCGTGGCGGCAACCTGGCGGCTGACACGGAGGTCGCCAATCCGGCGACGCAAAAGGACTCCCTCGTGTGACCAGCTCCTCCACAGCTTTCTACGCCACGCAGACCCTGACCGCCGCCGGCACCGTCGAGGTGGACATCCACCTCTCCGCCAGCGGCGCCTCATCGATGGCCGCCGACGGCGGACTGGGCTCGTTCAGCATCACAGCGACCTTCGATGCCGGCGGTGTCGCCTCCGTCACCGGCATTGGGCCCGTTGGCTGGACGAACGCGGTCAATCCCCACGCCACGGCAACGACCGCCAAGGCCGGCGCCTTTGGACTGACCGGCATCACCACGCCCGACGCCGTGGTGGAACAGCTGACCTTCATTCTGCCGACCGGCGTCTCGACATTGAACGCAAGTTTCGCCACCGCCAATTACGGCAGTGAAGTTGGCAACATCCTGGTCAATGCCGTCTCCGCCATCCCGGTCTCTCCACCGTGCTTCGCCGCCGGCACCTGCATCGCCACCCAACGCGGTCCAGTGCCAGTCGAGGACATCGATGTCGGCGACCTCATCCTCACACTCTCCGGCGCCACGCGCCCGGTGATCTGGACCGGACGCCGCGCTGTCGATTGCACGAGCCACCCCGCCCCCGCCAGCGTCCTGCCGGTGCGGATCAGCGCAGGCGCCTTCGGTCCTGGCCTGCCGCTCCGCGACCTCAGTCTGTCCCCAGACCACGCCATTTTCGCCGTCGGCGTCTTGATCCCCATCAGCGAACTCATCAACGCCACGACGATCCGACAGATCGCAGTCAGATCCGTTACCTATCATCACGTCGAACTCGACTGCCACGACGTCATCCTCGCCGAAGGCCTGCCGGTCGAGAGTTTCCTCGAAAACGACAATCGCGCCGATATGCAGGGCAGCCCGGTCATGACGCTCCATCCCATGTTCAAAGGTTCCGACGGCGCCACCCCCTGTCACCGAATGACCCGCCAAGGCCCAGAGGTCCAACAGACCCGCCTTCATTTGGATGCCATTGCTCGAAGGGAAGAGTTGGACTCTGCCCACAGTGAATCGGCATGGGGTCCCGACGCCGATCGGCGCAGGCTTGGGTGAAGTTCAGCTGCTAGTGTCCCGCACCAGAAATTCGCAAGGCGAATTCCTGGTAAAGCGGGCCACTAACCTCTTGATTCTAGTGTTGACTGATTCTGAAATTCGCCCCGCGAATTTCAGAATTACGACACTAGATCATGATGATGTCGCCTGTCCGACATCATCATGATCTAAGGCCCTCGCCGCGCGGTCGGCGCGGCGTCAACGCCGCCAGCTTGACGCAGCAGGGGCGGCTGTCTCTCAATATGTCATTGAAACGTCGCTTGCCGGCGAGCCGGTGCCCACGTCGTCTGATACAAGAACCGAACCAACGGATGCCCCCATGATCGCGACACGCCGCCTGCTGCTCGCCTCCGCCCTCGCCGCAAGCCTCGTGGCCCCGGCCCTCGCCGCCGAGCCCTACATCACGGCGAAGATGATGGACCTCACAGTGCTCGTGCCGCCGCCGCCGCCGAAGGGCTCGGCCGCGGACCTTGCAGACATGAAGGCCGTGCTCGACACGCAGGCCGCCGCGTCCGACGCCCGCAAGGCGCAGGCGCTCGCCGACTCGGACGAGACCGTCTACGTGATGTTCGCTGGCTTGCTTGGCCCAAAATTCACGCCGGCCACGACACCCAAGACGGCCCAGATGTTCGCACGCATCGGCGACAGCGAGGACGACACGCTTGACGCCGCCAAACCCTATTTCGGCCGCGTCCGTCCCTGGCTCGCCAACGACGCAGTCAAGCCATATGCCAAGCCCACCAAGTCGCAGTCCTACCCGTCGGGTCACACCACCCGCGTGGTGATCTGCGCCATCGTGATGCAGCAGATCGTGCCGGAGAAAAAGGCCGAGATCTGGGCCCGTGCCGATGACTACGCCTTCAGCCGCATCGTGGGCGGGATGCACTACCCGTCCGATGTCGCCGCGGGCCGGCTCACCGGCGCCGCCATGGCCGCCGTGATGCTGCAGAACCCCGCCTTCCGCGCCGACCTCGAAGCCGCCAAGGCCGAAACCCGGGCTGCGCTGGGTCTGTGAGTTCATGAAGGCAAGGGACAATGTCCCTTGCCTTCCTCACTTCCCAGGATAATCCGGGTCGGCCAGGAACGGGAACGGACCCGGATAATTCTCGACATAGACGGTGTGGGAGACAAGCGACCCGGCGCCGACGTCGATATGGACCTGAAACGCCGGCGGCTCGAGGTTCCAGCTGCCGGGATCATCGGAGAGGTCGAACTCCACCTGGTGTGCGACGGACGGCGCGATCGAGGCGATGGTATGCGCCACCGCCGCGTTGATGGGCCGGTGATGATGGCCGCACAGGATCCGCTGAACCTGACGATGCCGGGCGACGACCGCAACGAACGCATCGGCGTTGCGCAGATTGATCCCGTCCATATGCCGGATGCCGCACACGAACGGCGGATGATGCATCACGATCACGGTGGGCTTGTGCGGCTTCGCGGCCAATTGCCGCTCCAGCCAGTCCAGCCGCGCCGGGCACAGCAGGCCGTGGCTGCCGCCGGGGACCACGGTATCGAGCATCACGAGCCGGAACGGCAGGTCCTCCACCGTGTAATGAACGAATTCCGCGTCGTCGTTCACCCCGGGCAGGGCCGCAAGCCCGGACTTGAGTTCGCCGCGCCGGTCATGGTTGCCGGGAATCACATAGACCGGCACCGACACGAGCCGCTTGAGCATTTCGGCCAGGACCTCGTATTCGGCTGGCAGGCCGTTATCGGTGAGATCGCCCGAGATCACGATCGCGTCCGGCGTGACCTGCAGGTTGCGCACGGCGCGC
>CAIQQQ010000480.1 GCA_903873995.1 uncultured Rhodospirillales bacterium | reverse complement strand
TGGAACCTCATAAGTTTAAGAAATTCAGTCCTATGAGAGAGGGGCATACACGGCGGGTTGATATACCCGTCGGGTATGCCCCTTTCTCATAGGACTGAAATACCTAGACTCGTGCGGGTCCAGGGGGCGCGGCCCCCTGACGGGTCCAGGGCAGCGCCCTGGCCTTTCTGACGTCCCTACGCCCGACCTACCGCGGCAAAGGGGGTTGGGGGACCATGCGGAGGTAGGGTTTCAGGGTTTTCCAGCCGTTGGGGAACATGGTTTTGGCGGCTTCGTCGGTGACACTTGGGACGATGATGACGTCTTGGCCGTCGGTCCAGTTCACGGGGGTTGCCACTTTGTAGCCGTCGGTGAGTTGGAGGCTGTCGATGACGCGCAGGATCTCCTGGAAGTTGCGCCCGGCGCTGGGCGGGTAGGTGAGGGTAAGGCGGATCTTCTTGTTGGGGTCGATCACGAAGACCGAGCGGACGGTGACGGTGGGGTCGGACAGCGGGTGGATCATGCCGTAGAGCTCGGAGACCTTGTGGTCATGGTCGGCGAGCATGGGGAAGTTGACGGCGTGGCCCTGGGTTTCGGCGATATCGGCTTCCCAGGTGTGATGGCGGGCCAGGGTGTCGACGGAGAGGCCGATGACCTTGACGTTGCGCTTGTCCCATTCCGGCTTGAGGCGGGCGACCTCGCCGAGCTCGGTGGTGCAGACCGGGGTAAAATCCTTGGGGTGGCTGAACAGGATGCCCCAGGAGGTGCCGAGCCATTCATGGAAGTGGATGGCGCCCTGGCTGCTGTCCTGGGTGAAGTCCGGCGCGATCTGGCCGAGCTGGATGCTCATGTCATGGTTTCCTTTGGGTGACCCGGTGATTTCAGTCCGGGACGTGGGGATTTTCGAATTCACATTCAACGTGCGTGAGATGATCAGATCGCAAAGCTGATCGGCTCGGCCGAGGGGCGCTGCAGGCCTGCAGCACTGGCGCGTTTGAGCAGGTCTTCGAGGGTGAGCTTGACCAGCGGCGCCCGCGCGGCAAGGTCCAGCTGTTGCCAGAGCGGATCGACGACGTCTGACTGGAGGCGCCCGGCCGGGCTTTCGGCTGGTTCGGCGGAATCGGCGAGGGCCACCTCGATGATGTCGGCGAGGTGGATGTCGCGCCGGGGGCGGCCGAGGCGGTAGCCGCCGCGAGGGCCGCGCACGCTGTCGAGCAGGCCGGCGCGTGACAGCGCCTGGAGAAGCGGTTCCATGCCGCGGCGCGCCATGCCGAGACGTTCGGCGAGATCGGCGCCGCTGACGGTTGCGGACCGGCCGGAATGGAACGCCACATCGAGCATGATGGTCACCGCGATCATGGCGCGGTCTCGTCTGATGAGCATGGGCGCGCTCCGTTCGCTGTAAACCACGAACACGTCATGTGATACACGCGAGAGATGAGCAAGTCTCCTCCCCGAGTCGCAGGCCCTGCCGGCCATCTGCCGCCGCCGCGCGGGCGCATCCACGCCAGCATCCTCGAGACGATCGGCGCCACGCCACTTGTGCGGCTGCCGCGGCTCGCCGAGGCGGATGGGCTGGTGGCTGACCTTGCGATGAAGCTCGAGTTCTTCAATCCGCTGGGCTCGGTAAAGGATCGCATCGGGCTTGCGATGATCGCGGATGCCGAGGCGCGCGGGCTGATCTCGCCCGAGCGGTCGGTGCTGGTGGAGCCGACGTCCGGCAACACCGGCATCGCGCTGGGGTTCGTGGCGGCGGCGCGTGGCTACCGGCTGATCGTGACGATGCCGGAGGGGGCTTCGGTGGAGCGGCGCAAGCTTTTGCGGCTGATGGGGGTGGAGGTGCAGCTCACGCCGTCACGCTCCGGCATGGCGGGGGCGATTGCGCAGGCGGAGGCTGTGGTGGCGGCGACGCCGGGGGCGTGGATGCCGCGGCAGTTCGACAATCCGGCGAATCCGGCGATTCACGAGGAGACGACGGCCGAGGAGATCTGGGCGGACACGGCCGGCCTCGTGGATATCGTGGTGGGCGGTGCGGGCACCGGGGGCACCATGACAGGGATCGCGCGGCGCCTGAAGCCGCGACGGCCGGGTCTGCGCTGCGTGGTGGTGGAGCCTGCCGAGTCCGCGGTGCTGTCGGGTGACGAGCCTGGCCCGCACGGGCTGCAGGGGATCGGGCCGGGGTTTCAGCCGGAGGTGCTGGACATGGGGCTGATGGATGCCGTGATGCGCGTGTCTGAGCGCGAGGCGATCGCGGTGGCGCGGCGCTGTGCGCGGATCGAGGGGATTCCGATCGGCATCTCCTCCGGCGCGGCACTGAAGGCGGCTTTGGGGCTGGCGGCGGACCCTGCCAATGCCGGCAGGCTGATCGTGGTGATCGCGCCGTCCTTTGCCGAGCGCTATCTGTCCACGGCGCTGTTCGCCGGGCTTTAGAGAGAGATGCTTCACGCCCGGTATGGCGGCCGATTCACGCGGAATGAATTGGCGCAGGTGACATCGGGATGACAGTCTAGCGTCACCTTATCCGGCTTTCTGACCTCGGAGGCTGACGATGGCAAAGCTGCGCATCGATGTGGACCTGGATGACGATCTGCCGCCGGCCCAGCAGGCGCGCCGCGTGGCGGCGACCTTGCGGCGCTATGCCAACGGGGTGGAGAGCCTCGGCTGCATTCCCAACGGGCCGATCCCGCTGGTCACGGCGGAGGGGCTGCCCCGGCCGGGGCGGGCCTGGGTGGAGATCGAATCCTGTGGCCATACGCGCAACATTTCGCAGAAACCGGCATAAACCGCTTCGCACAGGGACTGCTGTCTGGTCTGATCGGTGATGAAGACAGACGGGAGCGCCTGATGACGAGCCGATTTCTCCGTGCCATTGCCGCCATCTTGATCCTGGCTTTGCCCGCAGCGGCGCAGGCGGGTGGCACCTTGCGGTTTGCGCTGGACCAGGACCCGGATCTGCTCGATCCCGCGCGCAGCGGCAGCTACGGCGACCGGATCGTGACAAACTGGATGTGCGACCAGCTGCTCGATGTCGATGAGAAGCTGAACTTTGTTCCGGCCCTTGCGACGTCGTGGGAATGGGCGCCGGACAATCTGTCACTCACGCTGCATCTGCGCGCGGGCGCACATTATCAGGACGGCGAGGTGTTTGATGCCGGCTCGGTGAAGGCCAACATCGTGCGCTATCAGACGATGCCGCTGAGCCTGCGCAAGGCCGAGCTGGCGCCGGTGATCGGGATCGAGACACCGGATGCATTGACCGTGGTGCTCAGGCTGTCGCGCCCGTATGCGCCGCTGCTGACGTTGCTGGCGAACCGGCCGGGGACGATGATGTCGCCGCGCATCCTGGGCAAGACGCCGGACGAGATCGTGGCGAACCCGGTCTGTTCGGGGCCGTACAAGTTCGTGGAGCGCATCGCCCAGGACCGGATCGTGCTGGATCGCTTTCCGGGCTACTGGAACGCGGCGGCGATGGGGCCGGACCGGGTGGTGTTCCTGTCGATGACGGACAGCACGGTGCGGATGGTGAACCTGCAATCCGGCCAGATCGACATCCACAACCGCGTGGCGCCGACCGACCTCGCGGCCCTGACCGCCTCGCCGAAGCTGCGGTTGGTGTCGTCGCCGGGGATCGGGTTTCAGATCATCTCGTTCAACCTCAACCACGGGCCGGCTTCGCAGACCCCGTTGGGGCAGGACAGGCGGGTGCGGGCTGCGCTGGAGGCTGCGATCGATCGCAACGTGATCAACCAGGTGGTGTTTGACGGGCGCTTCGTGCCGAGCAACCAGACCGAGCCGCCCGGGAGCCGCTACTGGAACCCGGCGCTGCCGGTGCCGCCGCGCGATGTGGCGAAGGCGCGCGCCCTGCTGCGCGAGGCCGGGCTCACGCGGGTGGCGTTCACGCTGATCATCGGCACGGATGCGGTGAACGCACAGATCGGCCAGGTGATCCAGTCGATGGCTGCCGAGGCGGGGTTCGACATCTCGCTGCAGGCCACCGACGGCACGGCCGCGACGGATGCCACCAAGCGTGGTGCCTACCAGGCCTTCATGGGAATCTGGAGCGGCCGGCCCGATCCGGACGGCAATTCCGCGATCTGGTTCGCTTGCAAAGGGTTTCTCAACTGGGGCCAGTATTGCAACAAGGAGATGGACCAGGAACTCGCCGCCGGCTCATCGCTCACCGATCCGGCCTTGCGTGTGCCGCATTACCGCCGGGTGGCGGAGCTGATGGCGGAGGACCGCCCCAACATGGTGCTGTTTCACTTCACCTGGCTGTGGGGCCTGGGCGAGCGCGTCTCGGGTGTGAAGCCGATGCCGGACGGGATCATCCGCCCGGCCGGCGTGATGGTGAAGGAATAGCCGGTTCAGGCTTCGAGCACATAGGTTCCGGGCTCGGCGCAGATCGCCGTGCCCATGGGCGGCGGCGGGACGGCGTTCTCGGTGGAATGGCGGGTGAGCCAGGCGGCGAGCTCGGGCCACCAGGAGCCGTTCTGCGGCGGCGTGGTCTGCTCCCACTCCACAGCACCGAGGGTGCGGGCGCCGGGCTCGCGGGTGCGCATGCGGAAATGCCGGTTGCGGTGCTCCGGCTCGCTGACGATGCCGGCATTGTGCCCGCCGGAGGTCAGCACGAAGGTCAGTGCCTGGCCGTTGAGCAGATGGAGCTTGAACACCGATGTCCAGGGTGCGACCGTGTCACGCTCGGTGCCGACGACGAACAGCGGCAGCTGCATGTCGATGAGCGCCACCGGCCGCCCGGCAACGGCAAAATGCCCCTGCGCCAGGTCGTTGTTCAGATACATCCGGCGCAGATATTCGATATGCATGCTCGCCGGCAGCCTGGTGCCGTCTGCATCCCACGACATCAGGTCGTTCGGCCGATCCTCCTCGCCGAGGAGATAGGCCTTGATCGCCGGTGCGAAGGCGAGCTGGTTCTCGCGCAGCATGATGAAGGCAGCACCCATCTGCTCGCTGCTGAGAAAGCCCTGGACGCACATGACGTCCGCCAGGAAATCCAGCTGACCCTCGGTGATGAACAGCTTGAGATCGCCGGCCTCGGTGAAGTCGGTCTGCGAGGCGAGGAGGGACAGGCTGGCCAGCCGTGCGTCACCGTCCCGCGCCATGGCGGCGGCGGCCATGGCCAGCAACGTGCCGCCGAGGCAGTAGCCGGTGGCGTGGATCTTCGCTTCGCCGCAGATGGCGCAGATGGCATCGAGGGCTGCCATCACCCCCAGGCTGCGATAATCGTCAAGCGTTGTGTCGCGCAGTTCGGCGCCAGGGTTGCGCCAGGAGATCACGAACACGGTGCGCCCCTGCGCCACCAGCCAGCCGATCAGCGAGTTGTGGGGCGACAGATCGAGAATGTAGTATTTCATGATCCAGGCCGGCACGATCAACAGCGGCTCCGCGCCCACCGTCTCGGTTGTCGGCGCGTATTGGATCAGTTCGATCAGGCTGTTGCGGAACACCACCTGGCCAGGCGTGGCGGCGACATCGACGCCCACCTTGAATTCGGGTGACGGCCGCGCCGCGCGCGCCTTGGTGAGGTTCTGCAGGCCCCTCGCCAGATTGGCGCCGCCGCTGTCGCGCGTGGCCGCCACCACCTGCGGGTTCAGCCAGGCGACATTGGAGGGGGAGGCCACATCCAGGACCTGCTGGATGGAGAACGCCAGGATGCGCCGGTTGCCCGGATCGACCCCCGGTGGTGCGGCCACCAGGTCCCGCCACCATTCCTCGCCGAGCAGCACGGCCTGCGCCATCATCGCGTAAGGCGGGCGCTGCCAGGCCGGGTCGGCGAAGCGGCGGTCATCCGGTGCGGCCGCGATCACAGGCGCACCGCTGGTGGCGGCCTGGGTCAGGCGCTGCCATTGCGTGGCGGAGGCCATGATCTGCTCGGCAAGCCCGAACGGCGCGTTGATGGCGTGCACGGCCCAGTCCAGGCCGGCCATCGTGGTCATGCTCGGCGGGCGCCCGCCGGTGAAGCGGCTCTGCCAGGCATGCAGCTGCCGGTCGAGGGTGGCGGCCGGAGCAGGCTTGGGTACTGTGTCGGGCATGGCGGAAAATCCTCGCAGGACATGGTCCATCGTTCCCGCTGCAGATGGTCCTGTGTCGTGCGGCCATCAGGCTCTGAAATTACGCAGGACAACGTTCCAATCCTGGTTTCGCGCGCAAGGACGCGAGCGACATTGGCCATCTGTGTCTGTCCTTGCGTAGATTCCCGTTCTGTCAATTCTGTTCTCTGCTGTGTGATCATCTTGCAAATGACTCGGGCAGCCACGGTCTGACTGTGCGTTCTGAGCTGGAGTCTCAATGCC
Source organism: uncultured Rhodospirillales bacterium (assembly GCA_903873995.1). Classification (GTDB taxonomy): domain Bacteria; phylum Pseudomonadota; class Alphaproteobacteria; order Acetobacterales; family Acetobacteraceae; genus CAIQQQ01. The sequence continues at coordinate 13,135 of CAIQQQ010000480.1, read as the reverse complement.
TCATGAGAGAAGCCGGCCGGAATGGCAGCTGGACAGCCGTGTATCAGGGCATTGCCAGATTGTGATCGCCGGCGACTGGATCGCCCGCTCCGGACCGCTTCCCGCTTTTCCCCAGAGTGCCATCGCGTCTGTGCCGGCCGGAGAATCGCTCGGCATCGACGCTGGCGGTCTTGGTGACTGGGATTCCGGGCTGATCGCCTTTGTCTGGGACGCACGGCGTATGGCCGCCTCGTCCGGCCTGTCGCTTGACGTGAGTGCCTTGCCGGCAGCGGCCGGCCGGCTGCTGGCACTTCTGCCGGACGTCGTTGGCCCACAGGCCCCGCCGCGCCGGCCTGAATTCCGGCCGCTGCGCTGGGTCGGCGGCGCGGCGCTTGGATCGCTCGGCGCGATCGGCGGTGCCACCGCCTTGCTGTTCGCGACCGTTGGCGGCGCGGCCCGTGCTGGCGTCGGCCGGGCGCGGCTCCGCAGGGCTGACCTGTTCGACAACATCCGCGACGCCGGGCCGCAGGCGCTGGTCATCGTCGGCGTCGTCAACTTTCTGGTGGGCGCCATCCTGGCATTCGTCGGCGCCGTGCAGCTGCGCAAATTTGCGGCCGACATGTATGTGGCAAACCTCGTGGGCCTTGCCGTGGTGCGCGAAATGGCGGCTGTGATGACGGCGATCGTCATGGCGGGGCGCACCGGCGGCGCCTATGCCGCGCGAATCGCAACGATGGAGGGCAACGAGGAGATCGACGCGCTGACCGTGATCGGCATTCCGGTCTCGGATTATGTCGTGCTGCCGGCGGTGCTCGCCTTGGTGCTGACCATGCCGTTCCTGTATCTCTTTGGCTGCCTGGTAGGCATGTTGGGCGGCTTTGCCGTGTCGATCGGCATGCTCAACATCACCGGGGCCGGCTATCTGACGCAGACCCTGGATGCGATCGCCTTCAGCCAGTTCGTGTTTGGCTTTCTGAAGAGCATCGCCTTCGCGCTGCTGATCGGGGTGGCGAGCTGCCGCATCGGGTTGCAGGCCGGGCGGAGTGCGGCCGATGTCGGTCAGGCGGCGACGCGGGCCGTGGTGCTGGGGATCGTCGGTGTTATCGCGATGGACGCGATCTTTGCCGTCTTTGCCGATGTGGCGGGGATCTAGCGGCGATGGCAGACGCAGCACCCGTTCTGCTCTCGGTTCGCGGCGTGACCCTGGCCTTCGGGGCGAAAATAATCCTGCACGACCTCTCGTTCGATGTCAGGCGCGGCAGCATCTTCGCGATCATGGGGGGCAGCGGCTGCGGCAAGAGCACTGTGCTGCGCGCCATGATCGGCCTGTTGCGGCCACGCGCCGGCACCATCGCGGTGGACGGGGAGGATTTCTGGTCGGCCGCGCCGTCTCGCCGGGCGGAGCTCGGGCGTGGCTGCGGGGTGTTATTCCAAAGTGCGGCGCTGTGGAGTGGCTTGAGCGTGGCCGGCAACGTGGCCTTGCCGCTGCAGATGTTCACCTCGCTCGACGCCGTCGCGATCAGGCGCCTGGTGGTCTTGAAGCTGGCGCTGGTCGAGCTTTCGGAGGCGATCGACCTCGCACCCGCCGAGCTCAGCGGCGGCATGCGCAAGCGGGCGGGCCTGGCGCGCGCCTTGGCGCTCGATCCGGCGATCCTGTTCCTCGACGAACCCTCTGCGGGCCTTGACCCGATCATTTCGCGCCGGCTGGACGACCTGATCCTCAATCTGCGGGACGGTCTGGGGGCGACCATCGTTCTGGTCAGCCACGAGCTGGCGAGCCTGTTCGCCATCGCCGATGACGGGGTGTTCCTCGATGCGGACAGCCGGACGGCGATCGCCCATGGCGCGCCCGCCGCGTTGCGCGACAGCTGTGCGGACCCGCAGGTGCGGGCGTTCATGCGGCGCGAGCGGCCGGACGTTGTGCGGTCATGACGGAGGATCGCGGGCAGGGTCTGACGCTGGCTGCGATCGGCGCGTTCACCGTCGGCGGCGTGGCGCTGCTGGTGGGCGCGGTGGTGCTGTTCGGACGGTTCAACCTGTTCAGCACGACCTTGCGCGCGGCCATCGTGTTCCAGGATACGATCAGCGGGCTGTCGATCGGTGCCCCGGTCACCTTTCGCGGCGTGCGGGTGGGCGCGGTGGAAGGCATCACCGTCCAGTTCGATTCCCAGACCCGGATGGCGGTCATTCCGGTGACCATCGTGCTGGACCCCGCGCATGTCGTGCTGACGGGCGGGGGCGGCAAGACCGCGGCCGATCTGTCCCAGCTGATTGCAAGCGGCCTGCGCGCCGAGCTGGACACGCAGAGCTTCGTGACCGGTTCGTCCGCGATCGGGCTCGACTTCGATCCGGCCTACCCGGCCGTTCTGCATCCGGGCATCACCACGCTGCCAGAGATTCCGGCACGGCCCTCCGTGATCCAGCTGGTGACCAACCAGTTGACCCAGCTGCCGCTGCGCGAGCTGGCCGAGAACGGCAACGCGACGCTGAAGAGCCTGCGGGCGCTCTCAGACAAGCTCGACCAGAGCCTGCCGCCGCTGATCGACCGCCTGACGGCGATCTCGGGCGGCCTGGCGGGCGTCGTGGCTGCCGCCGGCCACACGCTCACCGAGCTGCAGGCCCGCATCGACGCCACCTTGGGCGATATCGACCGCGTCGCCCGGACGGGCGATGCGCAGCTGGCGCAGCGGGGGGCGGAACTGCACGCCGTGCTCACATCGTCTGACCGCACGATCGCCGCGGCGCGCGAGGTGCTGGCCAATCTGAAGTCATTGACCTCGGATCGCGGTGCCGAGCGCGTCAACATCGATGCGGCGCTGCAGGACCTCGCGACCACGGCCGCGTCGCTGCGCGGACTTGCCAATGATGTGGAACACAATCCGCAGCTGCTGCTGACCGGGCGGCGGCCATGAGGCGCATCTTGCTCGCGGGGCTGGCCGGGTTCGCGGCCGTGGCGCTGGTCTCCTGTGCCGAGCCGGCGGTCACACGTTACACGCTTGGGTCGCCCGGACCTTCGGCCGCAGCCCCGGCGCTCGGGCGCGCGTTGCTGGTGATCGAGGTGGCCCGCGTCGCGATCCCGGATGAACTCGACACGCAGGACATTCTGGTTCGCCGCGGCAGCACGCTGGAGCGGAGCCATGGCGGGCGCTGGGCGAGCCGGCTTTCGGTTGGTGTCACGGAACGGCTGGCCGCGCGCCTGTCGCAAAGCCGCCCCGACGCTCTGGTGACGGACGAGCCACAAGGCGCCGCGCCGGATTATCGCATCCTGATCCATGTCAGCGCGTTGGACGTGGTGAGTGAGGGGGCTGGCGGGCGTGCGACCTTGGCGGCCGACTGGCTGATCGTGCCGCGCGACGCCAGATTGCCCACGGCGCGGGACCGTGTGCGCCTTGAGGCCGCCGGCCCGGTCGCCACGGATCGGGAGACCGTGGCGCTGGTGACGGAGGTTGTGGACAGGCTCGCGGGCGCCATCGACATCGCAGGGCTGCGATGACGCCCTCGGTTAGTGTCTGAGAGTCAGACCCCGTTGGCCTTGAACCAGGCGAGCATCCGCGCCCAGCCGTCGGTGGCCGCACTCGCGACGTAGCTTGGCCGGTAATCGGCGTGAAACCCGTGACCGGCCTCGGGGTAGATGACGATCTCGACCTTCTTGCCGGCGGCCTTGGCGGCTGCCTCCGCTTTGCGAACCTCGTCCACCGGGATGCCCGGGTCCTTGCCGCCGTAAAGGCCGAGCAGCGGGGCATGGATGCTGGCCGCGACGTCCTGGACGGTTTGGGGCTGCAGGGCGGTCTTGGCGCCGCCGACGGGACCGTAAAACGCGACCGCGGCCTTCACATTGGGGTTGTGCGCGTCATAAAGCCAGGTGTTACGCCCGCCGCGGCAGAAGCCGGTGACGGCGAGGCGGGACGCGTCGCCGCCATGGGCTGCGGCATAGGCGATTGCTGCGTCGCTGTCGGACATCACGACGTTGTCGGCGGCCTTGGGGATGACGGAGCGGATGATCTCGCCGGCGTCCGTGGCCTTGGAGAGATCGGCATAGCGCGCATAGATCTCAACGGCGACGGCGGCATAGCCAAGCTTGGCGAGGCGGCGGATGACATCTTTGATGTAGTCATGGATGCCGAAGATCTCCTCGTTCACCAGCACGATCGGGAACGGGCCGGGACCCACGGGCTTGGCGAAGTAGCCAGGGAGCGAGCCGCCCGAGACGGGGATCATCACCTCCGCGGCCTCGATGCCGGCGGTGTCCGTCTAGATCACCTGCGCCTCGACCCGCGTGGCCGCGAGTGTCAGGCCGGAGATCAGCGAGGTCATCATGAAACCGCGGCGCGCGAGGTCGTTGTGGATCAGCCCGTCGAGGCCCTGAAGATCGTTCATGATGCGTCCCCATCTTTGTTCTGGTGCGACGGAGATGGATCGCGATCGAGTGCGGCGCAAGAGCGGCGCTGCGGGGCTTGATCGCCCCGCAGCGCCAATTCTTCAGACTTTCATCGCAAGCTTCAGGTTCGCGTCGATCTTGTCGAGGAAGGCCTGGGTGTTCATCCAGGCCTGGTCACGCGAGATCAGGCTGGCGAGGTCCTTGGTCATGAAGCCCGCCTCCACCGTCTCGATGCAGACGCGCTCGAGCGTGTTGGCGAAGGCGGTGACGTCCGGCGTCTCGTCGAACTGGCCGCGATAGGCAAGGCCCCGGGTCCAGGCGAAGATCGAGGCGATCGGGTTGGTGCTGGTCTCGCGGCCCTTCTGGTGCTCTCGGTAATGGCGCGTGACCGTGCCGTGCGCCGCCTCGCTTTCCACTGTCTTGCCGTCCGGTGACATCAGCACCGAGGTCATGAGGCCGAGCGAGCCGAAGCCCTGCGCCACGATGTCGGACTGCACGTCGCCGTCATAGTTCTTGCACGCCCAGAGATAACCGCCGCTCCACTTCAGCGCGCTCGCCACCATGTCGTCGATCAGGCGGTGCTCGTAGGTGAGGCCGAGGGCGTCGAAACGCGTCTTGAACTCTGTGTCGAAGATGTCCTGGAACGTGTCCTTGAACATGCCGTCATAGGCCTTGAGGATCGTGTTCTTGGTGGAGAGATACACCGGATACTTGCGCGCGAGGCCGTAGTTGAAGCTCGCGCGGGCGAAGCCCTGGATCGAGGCGAGGGTGTTGTGCATGCCCATTGCGACACCGGGGCCCTTGAAGTCATGCACGTCCATCACCTGTGCGGGTGAGCCGTCGGCGGGGATGTAGGTCAGTGTGACCTTGCCCGGACCGGGGATCTTGGTCTCAGTGGCGCGGTAGATGTCGCCGTAGGCGTGACGGCCGATGACGATCGGCTGGGTCCAGGTTGGCACCAGGCGCGGCACGTTCGAGCAGATGATCGGCTCGCGGAAGATCGTGCCGTCGAGGATGTTGCGGATCGTGCCGTTCGGGCTCCGCCACATCTTCTTGAGCTTGAACTCAGTGACGCGCGCCTCGTCCGGCGTGATGGTGGCGCATTTCACGCCGACGCCGTACTGCTTGATCGCCAGGGCGGAATCGACCGTCACCTGGTCGTTGGTCTCATCGCGGTATTCGATGCTGAGGTCGTAATATTTCAGGTCGATGTCGAGGTAGGGCAGGATCAGCTTGTCCTTGATGAACCCCCAGATGATCCGGGTCATCTCGTCTCCGTCGAGTTCCACGACGGGTGTCTTCACCTTGATCTTTGCCATCTCGCCCTCTTGAAAGTTTCGCCCGCGGCCCGGTGCGTGTCCGTTTGACTCGGCCGGACCATCGCATCGCGGGTTCTGCGCCACAAGTCGAGCACCGCCCATGACTGAATTGCGACAAACGCCGCGCGGTTGGCGCAAGCGGCCGCCCGATCCGAAACGTTCCCTGACGCGCGCGCGGTGACAACCACGCGATTGTGACGAAGTGTTGAGGTGAGATACGATAGACCATGGTTCATGCCGCGCGCGACCCGATGAGCGAGAGAGACGACATGCCGGCGCCCCACGCGCGCTCGGCCGGACGCACGCTTGCGCTGCAGTCAGTCATTGTCATCGCTGCCATCGTGCTGTTGGGCATGGCATGGGTGTTCACGCTGATCTCCATCGACACGGAGCAGCGCGAGGCCAGGCTGCGCGCTGAAGGCAGCGTCAGCAACCTCGCCCTCGCCGTCGAATGGCAGCTCAACTCCCAGCTTCAGGCGATCGACCAGACATTGCTGACGCTCGCGGATGACTGGAAGGCCGATCCGGTCCATTTCGATCCGAACGGCTGGCGCCGGCGTTCGGCGCTGCCCGGCGATGTGTCGCTGCAGGTCTACCTGCTCGACACGCAGGGATTTGTGATGTCGACCACGCGGCCGGACCAGATGCGGGTCGATATGTCTGACCGCGACTACTTCCAGGCGCAGCGCAGCCCCATGAGGAAGGGAATGTTTGTGGGGCCGGCGATCCGCTGGAAGGCGACCGGGCGGTGGGAGATCAACCTCTCCCGCAGGCTCGAACGCTCCGATGGCAGCTTCGCCGGCGCGATCGTCGTTACCTACGATCCCTGGGCGCTGACCGGGCTTTTGGAGCAGGTCGATCTCGGCGCCCGCGGGCTGATCGCGTTGGTCGGTGGCGACGGCGCCATCCGCGCGCTGGTCTCACCGGGTGAGGTGAGGCCGGGCGAGGATATCGGCGGGTCGGAGATGTTCAAGGCGGCACAGCTGCGCACCCAGGGCGACTGGACCGGCCCATCCGCGCCCGACCGCGTAACCCGCATTCATGCGTTCCGCCGGCTGCGCGACCAGGACCTGACGGTGGTGATCGGCATTGCGCTCGATGAGGCGATGCGGACCTCCACGATCTGGTCCGAAACGGCGCGGCTGTTCGCCATCGGCGTGACCGTGCTGGTGGCGCTGATGGCGTTCCTGCTGGTGCGCGAGGTACGCTCGTCGCGCGGGCGCGAGCTCCGCCTGGACCAGGATCGCTCCGTGCTCGAGGACGCCTATCGCGCGCTCGGCATGGCCAAGGCCAGCGCCGAGGCCAAGACCGCACAGCTGCAAGCGACCCTGTCCGGCATGTCTGACGGGGTGATGATGCTCGACGCCGATCTGTGCCTGGTGCAGTGGAACGACCGCTTTCCGGCCTGCACCGGCGTTCCGGCCGCTTTGCTGCGCGTGGGCGTGCCCATGGCCGATCTGCTGCGCGGCCAGGCGGCGAGCGGGGAGTTCGGGCCGGTCGATGTCGAGGAGGAGGTGCGGCGCCGGTTGAGCGGGCTGATGATCGCGCGCAATCCCGGCCAGCCGACAACGATCATGTCTGAGCGCATCCGGCCGGATGGCAGCACCCTCGAACTGCGCCGCAGCGCCCTGCCCGGTGGTGGGTTCGTGACGCTCTACACGGACATCACCGCGCGCAAACGCACCGAAGAGGCGCAGCGTGCGGCCCGCAGGCTCGCAGAAGAGGCGGCCGAGCAGAAATCCCGCTTCGTCGCCATCGTCAGCCACGAAATCCGCACGCCGCTCAACGCTGTGGTGAACAGCCTGGCCCTGCTCGACCAGTCCGGCCTGTCAACGTCTCAGCGCCGCCTCGCCGACACCGCGCGCCAGGCCGGAGACGCGCTGATGGAGCTGGTGCACGACATCCTCGAGCTCTCCAAGATGGAGGCTGGCCAGCTTCAGGTGCGCCCCACCGTGTTCGAGCTGCGGCCGGTGCTCGACGGCGTGCAGGAGATGTTCCGCGCACCCGCCGGCGATCGCGGCATCCGCCTGCGCGTGGAGATGACGCCGGAGGTGCCAGAGCAGATGCGCGCCGATGCCGGGCGGCTGCGCCAGGTGCTGATGAACTTCGTCTCCAACGCCGCCAAGTTCTCCCAGCCCGGCATCGTCGAGCTGCGCGCCAACACCGCGATGATGGCCGGCCAGCGCGCGCTGATGCTGTCCGTCAGCGACCAGGGGCCGCGCATTCCGGAAAGCGACGCGGCGCAACTGTTCCAACCCTTCTCCCGCCTCGACAACGCCCGCCAAAGTGGCGCGCCCGGCACCGGGCTCGGCCTTGCCATCTGCGAGCGGCTGACGCGCCTGATGGGCGGGCAGATCGGGCTCGACACCGCGTCCTCCGGCGGGAACCGCTTCTGGATCGCCGTGCCGCTCGAAGCCGCCGCCCCCATCGCCCGGCCGGTCACAGCGCCTGTCATCATGCTGCCCCGCCGGCGCCGCGCTGCCGTCCTGCTGGTCGAGGACATTCCCGCCAACCATCTGGTCACCTCGACCATCCTCCGCCGCGAGGGGCATCGGGTGGACATTGCCGAATCGGGCGCCGAAGCCATCCGCCTCGCCGCGTCACGGCCCTATGACCTGATCTTCATGGACCTCATGATGCCGGGCATGAACGGCTACGAGGCGACACGGCGCATCCGCGCGCTGCCGCCGCCGTCCGCCTCCATCCCGATCGTGGCGCTGACCGCCAACACCGCCAGCGAGGATCGCGACCGCTGCCTCGCTGCCGGGATGAACGACATGATCGGCAAGCCCGTGCGCCCTGCCGAAATGTTCGACATGATCGCCCGCACCGTCTGGCCCCAGGATACCGGCCTGCCGGCCGACCGACCCTCCCGCCTCGCCGGCCCCCCGGTCGCTCCTTTGGCCACCCCTTTGGCCACCACGCAGGCCGCAGGTGAGCGCCCGCCCGCCGTGCCCGCCCTTGACGAAACCCGCCTCGCCGATCTGCAACGCGGCCTGCCGGTCGCCACCATGCTCTCGTTGCTCGACCAGTGCCTTGCCGACATGCGGCGCCGCGTCATCACGCTTCGCGACACCCTTACCCGCGGCAGCGCGCGCGAGATCGAGGAACAGTCCCACGCCATCGCCGGCATGGCCGGGACCTACGGCCTGGCCGCCATCGACGCGCGCATGCGTGTGATGATGGCCGCCGCCCGGCTGGGCGACGTCTCGGCTGACGTCGCCGCCGGGGACGGCATGGAGACCGACCTCGCCGCCGCTGCCGATGCCATTCACCTCCGCCTGGTCGCCCACGCGGCCTGATTGGGTTGTGGGCGCAGGACGGCCAGGGCTCAGCCCCCTGAGCGGGACATTGAGGAGCGGGACATCAAGCTTCGCCGATGACGGCCGCCACGATCAGATGCGCGATCAGCCATGTCCTGGCCAATCGTGGGTCTGCTGAGAGGCGTTCATCGATCCCGCCAAGGGTCTCAGGCGCTTGAAGCTCATCTGCACCAGCCAGCCGGCCCGCCACGGCCCTGTCACCGCGGCCTGGCAAGACCGTCGCGTCGTGCTGATGGGGCAGAATGCGTGCCGTTCTTGCTATCAGACGTCCAGATAAGCGCGGAGTTCGTGCATTTTGTTGTTTTTCCACTCGATCACGTCCACGCCGGTCAGGGTTTTGTCATCGAGTGTGAGTTTGAACTCGATGAGGGTGGTCTCGCCGTCCTGGTAGATGTTGCGGGCTTCGAAGGCGAAATGTGTGGCGGCGGCGAAGATGTTGCGCACGGCGTCCATCACGGCGTCGCGGCCTTCGATGCGGATGATGACGGGGTCTTCGAGGGCGAAGTCTTCGGCCATCAGAGCAGCGCAGGCGGCTTCGTCGCGGGCGTTGAAGGCGGCGACATAGGCTTTGGTGAGGTCTTTCAGCATGGTCCTACTCCGCGGGTTGCTGCACTGCGAGCGCCCGGCGCTTTCGCCGCGGCTGCAGCGCCAGGTAGATCACCGGGGTGCTATACAGGGTCAGCACCTGTGAGACGAGCAGGCCGCCGACGATGGAGATGCCGAGCGGCTGGCGCAGTTCGCTGCCGGTGCCCCAGGCGAAGGCCAGCGGCAGGGCGCCGAGGAGGGCTGCGAGAGTGGTCATGAGGATGGGGCGGAAGCGGGCGAGGCAGGCTGCGTGGATGGCCTCCTGGGGGGTACGGCCGCGGTCGCGTTCCTCTTCCAGGGCGAAATCCACCAGCATGATGGCGTTCTTCTTCACGATGCCCATCAGGAGGAGGATGCCGATGATCCCGATGATCGAGAGGTCGGTCCGGGTGACGTAGAGCGCGAGGAGGGCGCCGAGGCCGGCCGAGGGCAGGGTTGAGATGATGGTGATCGGCTGGGTGAGGCTTTCGTAAAGCACGCCGAGGACGATGTAGATGGCGAGGAAGGCTGCAGCGATCAGCACGGGCTGGGAGCTCAGGCTGTCGGTGAGGAACTTGGAGTTGCCGGCGAATTCGGTGCGGATGCTTTCGGGGATGCGCATATCGACGGCGGCGGCGCGCACGGCGTCCAGAGCGACGCTCTGCGGCACGTCTGGTGCCACGTTGAAGCTGATGGTGGCGGCGGGCAACTGCCCCTGGTGGCTGACGGCGAGGGGGGCTGTGGTGCGGGTTGCGCGCACGACGCTGCCGATCGGCACCTGCACCCAACCGGCACCGCCCACCTTGATCCGGTTCAGCATCGCGGGGTCGGCCTGCAGTACCGGCAGGGTTTCCTCCACCACGCGATACTGGTTGCGATCGGTGTAGATGATGGAGATCTGGCGCTGGGCGAAGGCGTTGTTGAGTGCATTGTCCACCGCCGAGACGGAGACGCCGAGGCGGGAGGCGGCGGTGCGGTCGATCTGCACGGTCTCCTGCGGGGCGGCGCGGTCCTGGTCTGAGGTGACATCGGTGATGCCTTCGACCGTGCGCAGCCGATCCTCGAGTTTCAGGGTCCAGTCGCGCAGTTCCTGAAGGTCGGAGCCCAGCAGCACGAACTGGTTGGACTGGCCGCCGCGTCCGCCGCCGCGCAGATCCTGGGCGGCGTAGAGGAACACCTGCAGCCCGCCGATGGTGTTGAACTGTGGCCTGAGCCGCGCCATCACCTGCTCGGCGGTCAGCCCGCCGCGGGCCGCCTTCTCTTTGAGTTGCACCGCGATGATTTGGCCGCGATTGGGTGCGGCCCAGCCGCTGGTGACCCCAATGGTCGATCCGGCCTGCTCCACGGCCGGATCGGCCAGCAGAATGTCCATAACCTGGCGCTGCTTCCCGCGCATGGCGGCAAAAGAGGTGTTCGGATCGGCGATGAACCCACCGGCCAACAGCCCGGAATCCTGGTTGGGCAGGAAGCCCTTGGGCACGATCTTATACATAAAGATCGTAAGCCCGATGACCGCGAACACCGAGACCAGCATCAGCCGCCTGTGACGCAGCGACCAGACGAGGCTTGCGGCATAGACATGCAAAAGCCCGTCGAAGCCGCGGTCGATGGCGCGGTCCACGCGCGACCACCAGGTCTCGCGCGCGGGTTTGGGTTCGCCGTGGATCTCGCCATACTGGGCGCACATCATCGGCGTGAGGGACAGGGAGACGGCGGCCGAGATCACAATCGACAGAGTGAGGGTGGCGGCGAACTCGTGGAACAGCTTGCCCAGGATGCCGCCCATGAACAGGATGGGGATGAACACGGCGACCAGCGAGATGCTGATGGACAGCACGGTGAAGCCGATCTGGCGCGCGCCGGCGAGCGCCGCAGCCATCGCACCCATGCCGCGCTCCTGGTGGCGCACAATGTTCTCGACCATGACGATGGCGTCGTCGACCACGAAGCCCACCGAGATGGTGAGCGCCATCAGCGAAAAATTGTCGAGCGCGAAGCCGTAGAACCACATGGCGACGAGGGTGCCGGCGATGGACAGCGGCACGGACACCACGGCCGCCAAGGTTGGCACCAGGCGCCGCATGAACAGGAACACCACCATCAGCACCATGGCGACGGTGATCAGCAAGGTGATCTCGATGTCGTTGACGCTGTTGCGGATCGTGCCGGTGCGGTCGGACAGGACCACGAGGTCGATGTCCGGCGGCATCCAGGAGCGCAGCAGCGGCAGGGCGTTGCGCACCCGGTCCACCGTCTCGATCACATTGGCGCCGGCGGTCTTGGTGACGGTGAGGATGATCGCCGGCTGGTGGCCGAGCCAGGCGGCGAGGCGGACATTGGCCACGCCGTCGATCACGGTGGCGACGCTGTCGAGCCTGACAACCGCGCCGTTGCTGGATTTCAACACCAGGCCGCGATAATCGGCGGCCTTGCCGATCTGGTTGTTGAGCCCGATGGTCTCGGACCGCTCCGGCCCGTCGAAGCCCCCGAGCGCGCCGTTGGTGTTCGATTGGCGGATGACGGTGAACGCGTCCTGCGCCGACAGGCCGGCGGCTGCCAGCGCCGCAGGGTCGAGCTGCACGCGGACGGCGGGTTTTTCGGCGCCGTTGACGTTGACCTGGGCGACGCCTTCGAGCTGGCTGAGACGCTGGGCGAGGATGCTGTCGGCGGCATCATAGATAGCACCCGGGGACAGCGTGGCCGAGGTCAGCGCAAGCGTCATCACCGGCGCCTCGGCCGGGTTGAACTTGCGAAAGAACGGCCGGGTCGGCAGGTCGGACGGCAGGTCCGACGTGGCGGCGTTGATGGCGGCCTGCACGTCATGCGCAGCCCCGTCGATGTCGCGCTTGATGTCGAACTGGATGACGATGGAGACCGAGCCCACGGAGCTGGTGGACGTGATCTCGCTGACGCCGGCGATCTCGCCGAGGCGGCGTTCGAGCGGGGCTGCGATGGAGTTGGCCATCGTTTCGGGATCGGCACCTGGCCTGCCGGCGAAGACCACGATGGTGGGGATGTCGACGCTGGGGAGCGGGGCGACCGGCAGGAAGTTGTAGGCGACGGCGCCTGAGATCAGCATGCCGATCGCCAGCAGGAAGGTGGCCACCGGGCGGCGGATGAAGATCTCGGAGAAGTTCATTCGGCCGGCGCCTCTTGGGGCTTCGGCCCGCGCAGACGCAGTCGCAGGCGCTCGAAGGCGAGATAGATCACGGGCGTGGTGTAGAGTGTCAGAAGCTGGCTCAGCAGCAGGCAGCCCACGATGGTGACGCCGAGCGGAAAGCGCAGCTCGGAGCCCGAGCCGTTCTCGAACACCAGCGGAAGTGCTCCGAGCAGGGCCGCCATCGTTGTCATCATGATGGGACGGAAGCGCAGCAGACAGGCCTCGCGGATCGCGTCCAGCGGCGAAAGATCGCGCTCACGCTCGGCTTCGATGGCGAAATCCACCATCATGATGGCGTTCTTCTTGACGATGCCGACCAGCATCACGATGCCGATCATCGCGATGACCGAAAGTTCCATGTTGAACATCATCAGGGTGAGGATCGCGCCGATGCCCGCCGACGGCAGGCCGG
>CAIQQQ010000479.1 GCA_903873995.1 uncultured Rhodospirillales bacterium | reverse complement strand
CGCGGCCCCATCGGGGCATCGGCGGTATTTGTGCGTGCCCGCCATTTGGCCACCGTGGTTCGGCTCAAGCCGTAGCGTTTGGCCAGGGCACCGCTCGTCTCTTTCGACGCTTGGAGCTCGGCTCGAACTCCCGGCGTTGTTCGGGCGCTGCCATGAAGAATGCCTGCCATAACGTGTCCTTGCCCGATCGGCTCAGTATAGGGTCATGACTCTCCGGGACTGAACACCTAAATCCCACACGCGGCCTGGTCGCCTTCGCGTCCTTCGACCAATCGATCTACATTCTCGACGCCCGGACCGGTGAAAAGCGCTTCGAGATCGAGACCGACAATATCTGTTACACCACGCCGCTCTTCGTGGAAGACCATCTGTTCTGCGGCTCCGGCGATCGGCATCTCTACATCATCAATGTCGAGACGATGCCGGCGGTGAAGCGGATCGACGTAAAAGGCCGGGTGTTCTCGTCCCCGCGCCTGATCGGCGATCGCGTCATCTTCGGCACGGCCGGCGGCCTGATCTGCGAGCTCGATCCAAAAACGCTGCGCATCACCACCGCCTGGCGCGTGCCGGACGCCGTGACCAACACGGTGGTAGGAAGCGCGGATGGCCAGACGCTCTATGTCTCCACAGCAATGAACGAGGTCTATGCCTACGCCCAACCCCGCGCCTCGGCGTGAACAGAGCGCCATCCCCCAAACGACCCAACCAGCCAGATGTGCCCAGAACGAACGCGTGTTAGCGTCCGGACTCTCACACCCAAACGAGCCCCCCGGATGTCAACCGAACCGCAAAAACAAGTGCTCCTCACCGGCGCCAGCCGCGGCATCGGTCACGCAACCGCCCGCCAGTTCTCGGCCGCCGGATGGCGCGTCATCACCGTCTCCCGCCGCGCCTTCTCCATCCACTGCCCCTGGGCCAGCGGCGAGCAGGACCACCTCCAGCTCGACCTCGGCAACCTGGACGCCATCCCCCAGGCCGTGGCCGACATCAAATCCCGCCTCCCCGACGGCCGGCTCGACGCGCTGGTCAACAACGCCGGAATTTCCCCCAAAGGCCCCGAAGGCACCCGTCTCGGCGTGCTCACCTCCAGCCCAACCGACTGGACCCGCGTGTTCAACGTCAACCTCTTCTCCACCGCCCTCCTTGCCCAAGGCCTCATCGACGAACTCGCCAAAGCCCAAGGCGCCATCCTCAACGTCACCTCCATCGCAGGCTCCCGCGTCCACCCCTTCGCCGGCGCCGCCTACGCCTGCTCCAAAGCCGCCCTCGCCGCCCTCACCCGCGAAATGGCCGCCGAATTCGGCCCCCGCGGCGTCCGCGTCAACGCCATCTCCCCCGGCGAAATCGATACCTCCATCCTCTCCCCCGGAACCGCAGCCTTCGCCGCCAAAGAAGTCCCCATGGTCAGACTGGGAAAACCAGAAGAAGTCTCAGAAACCATCTACTTCCTCTGCAGCACCGCCGCCTCCTACATCAACGGCGCCGAAGTGCACGTGAACGGCGGGCAGCATGTGTGATGGGTGGGGAGGAAGAAAGGCCAGGGCGCTGCCCTGGACCCGCAAAGGGCAGAGCCCTTTGAACCCATTCCATTTGAAGTCCTGAAGACAGGGGGCATACCCGACGGTTCTCAGACCCGT
>CAIQQQ010000478.1 GCA_903873995.1 uncultured Rhodospirillales bacterium | reverse complement strand
GCGTGCGCTACGTTGGCGAGCCGATCGCCATGGTCGTGGCCGACACCGCCAAGCAGGCGCGAGACGCGGCCGAGGCGGTGTTCGTCGATATCGACACGCTGCCCACCGTGACCGATGCACGTGCCGCCGACCAGCCGGGCGCGCCTGTGCTGTATGACGACATCCCCGGCAACCTCGTGCTCGATTTCCATTACGGCGACACCACGAAAGTTCAGGCCGCGTTCGCCGCCGCCGCCCACGTCACCAAACTCGACCTGCGCAACAGCCGCGTTGTTGTGGCCAGCATGGAGCCGCGCTCGGCGCTGGCCGATTACGACGCCGCCACCGAACATTTCACCTTGCAGCTCGGCTGCCAGGGCGTGTTCGGCATGGCGCGCGGCATCCGCAACCTGATGGGCATTCCGGAAGGCAAGCTGCGCGTGCTCACCGGCAATGTCGGCGGCAGCTTCGGCATGAAGGCCGGCGTCTATCCCGAGTATATCTGCGCCCTGCAGGCCGCCCGCATGCTCGGCCAACCGGTAAAGTGGCTCGATGACCGGTCGCAGAGCTTCCTGTCGGACAGCCATGGCCGCGACCATGACGTGACCGCCGAGCTCGCCTTGGATGCCGAGGGTCATTTCCTCGCAGTTCGCGTCACCGGCTGGGGCAATCTCGGCGCCGTGCTGTCCAACAGCACCACCATCCCCGCCACCATGAACACCGTGAAGAACATGATCGGCGTCTATCGCACGCCGCTGATCGAGGTCTCAGCGCGCTGCATGGTGACCAACACCTCTCCCGTCGGCGCCTATCGCGGCGCCGGCAGGCCCGAGGGCAACTACTACATGGAGCGCCTGGTCGACACCGCCGCGCGCGAGATGGGGATTGACCGTGTGGAACTGCGCCGCCGCAACCACATCACCGCCGACATGATGCCCTACAGCGCGCCCTCCACCATGGTTTATGACAGCGGGGACTTCCCGGCGATCCTCGACAAGGCCTTGATTGCCGCGGACTGGGACGGCTTTGCCGCGCGCAAGGCCGAAAGCGCTGCCCGTGGCATGGTTCGCGGCCGCGGCATCGGCCATTACCTCGAGGTGACCGCGCCGGCCGGCGCCGAGATGGGCGGCGTGCGCTTCGAGGCGGACGGCACCGTGACCATCATCACCGGAACCCTCGATTACGGCCAGGGCCACGCAGCCCCCTTCGCCCAGGTGCTGGCCGACCAGCTCGGCATCCCGTTCCAGCGCATCCGCCTGGTCCAAGGCGACAGCGACCAGCTCATCGCTGGCGGCGGCACCGGCGGCAGCCGCTCCATCATGCAGTCCGGCAACGCGATCGTCGCTGCCTCCGAGAAGGTGATCGCCCAGGGCACCGAGATCGCGGCTCATGTCCTGGAAGCCGCCCAGGCCGACATCGAGTTCGCGGCCGGCCGCTTCACCATCGCCGGCACAGACCGCTCGATCGGCATCATGGAGCTGGCGGACAGGGTGCACGCCGGCATCACGTTCGCCGATGGCAGCACCGCCACGCTGGATGCCCAGCTGGTGATTGAGGGCGTGCCGAGCGCATTCCCTAATGGCTGCCACATCGCCGAGGTCGAGATCGACCCCGAAACCGGCGAGACCGCCGTGGTGCAGTACAACACGGTCAACGATTTCGGCGTGCTGGTGAACCCCATGCTCGTCGAAGGCCAGGCCCATGGCGGCATCGTCCAGGGCATCGGTCAGGCGCTGACCGAATCCGTCGTCTATGACGAAAGCGGCCAACATCTCTCCGGCTCCTTCATGGATTACGCCCTGCCGCGGGCCGATCACACCTGCGCCTTCACCTTCGAGAGCCACCCGGTGCCCGCCCGCACCAACGGCCTTGGCGTCAAGGGCTGCGGTGAAGCCGGCTGCGCCGGAAGCCTCCCCGCTGTCATGAACGCCGTCGCCGATGCGCTGGCCACAATCGGCGTCTCCCATATCGACATGCCCGCAACGCCACAGAAGGTATGGGCAGCCATCCGGGCGGTTCATTCAGAGTAAGGCAGGCCAATCCCGGGCGGCGGGACTGGCGGCCCTTGCATGATCATGAAACCTGGAACGCCGCGGCGAAAAAGGCTCATGACTATTGTGGCGTCTCCATCTCCATCCAGATCTGCTCTGCCAGGCACGCAGATCTGGGTCGAGACTTGGTCTGGTGAATGTGCTGATCCCACGGATGAACCCTGCTGGTCAGATCATGCTCTCGATGCCGGTCTGAACGGCCGTGACGCACATCTTGCCGTCGGCCTGCACGCTCTAAAAACGTGGCCAATCGTCCACAGGGCCCGCGAGGATCTCGTTATCCGGCAGCGCACCCCTGCCGCGACCGGGGTCTACACCACGATGAACGAGGCCAGACGCTGCCGGTCCAGGCTGCCCCGCGCGCCCGACAGCACCACACCGCCGCGGGACAGCACCGTCAGGTGATCGCCCGCCGCCAGCGCGAAATCGAGATACTGCTCCACCAGCACCACCGACATGCGGCCGGCGAAGCCCTGAATAACCTCCTCGATCCGCTTCACGATGGACGGCTGGATGCCCTCCGTCGGCTCGTCCAGGATAAGGATGCGCGGGCGTGTCACCAGCGCCCGCGCGATCGCCAGTTGCTGTTGCTGGCCGCCGCTCAGCTGCCCGCCGCCGCGGCGCCACATCTCGCGCAGCACCGGGAACAGCGTCGTCGCCTCCTCGATCTCGGCGCTGCCCGCGCCATGCGGACGGGCGGCGGCACGCAGGTTCTCGCCCACCGTCAGATCGGCGAAGATCTCGCGTCCCTGCGGCACATAGGCGATGCCGGCCCGCGACCGGCGATGCGCCGGCCAGGCGGTGATGTCCTGCCCATCCAGCGCGACCCGCCCGGCGGAACACGGCAGCAGGCCCATGATGCTTTTCATCAGCGTGGTCTTGCCCGCGCCGTTGCGCCCCAGCACCACGGCGCAGGCACCGTCCGGCACAGCAAGATCGACGCCGCGCAGCACCTGGGCCGAGCCGTAATGCTGATCGAGTCCGGTGATCGTCAGTACCATGTCAGCGCCCCAGATACACGTCGATCACCTGCCGGTCCTGCCGCGCATCCGCCATGGCGCCTTCGAACAGGGTGCGGCCCTCATGCAGCACCGTCACGCGATCGGCGATCCGCTCCACAAAATCCATGTCATGCTCCACCACCACGATCGCGCGGTCCGGGCCGCGCAGGGTTGCGATCAGCTCGGCGGTGAGATCGGTCTCGCCGTCCGTCAGCCCCGCCACCGGCTCGTCGAGCATCAGCACCCGCGGCCTTGCGGCCAGCACCATACCGATCTCCAGCCATTGCTTCTGGCCGTGGGAGAGCGTGCCGGCCGGCCGCTGCAGCTGGTCGGCAAGCCCGATCAGCCTCGCGGTCTCGTCGATCAACGAAGCGTCGCCCAGGCCGCCGATCTCGAGATTTTCCCCAACGCTCAACGCCATGAACACGCTTGGCTTCTGGAACTTCCGCCTGACGCCGGCGCGGGCGATCGCGGTGTCGGACAGCCGTGTCAGCTCCCGCGCGCCATCGAGCGTCACGCGGCCGGAGACAGGCCGTGTGAGGCCCGAGATGACATCGAGCAGCGTGGTCTTGCCAGCCCCGTTCGGGCCGATGATGGCGTGGACCTCGCCATAGTCGATCGTGAGCGACAGATCGGTGATTGCCCGAAACGCCCCGAACCGGACATTGAGCCCGGCCACATCGATGGCGATCATGTGCCACGCGCCGGACGCAGGAATTTCAGCGCACGCGGGCGCAGGCGACCAAGATCCAGCAGCCCGTTCGGGAACGCCATGACCACGAGCACCACCAGGCCGGACAGGATGAACGGCCACAACTCCGGGGCGCGGGCCGAGAGCCAGAACTTCACGCCGTTGACCAGGATGGCGCCGATCACCGCCCCCGACAACGCGCCGCGCCCGCCGATCGCAACCCAGACGGCGATCTCAAGCGACACATCCGGCGACAGCAGCCGCGGATTGATGATGCCGACCTGCGGCACGTAGAGAAACCCCGCCACCGCCGCCAGCACCGCCGACAGGCACCAGATCCCGAGCTTGAGCCGCAACGTGCCGTAGCCCAGCGAGCGCAGCCGGGCCTCGTCGTCACGGCACGCCACCACAAGCCGCCCCACCCTGCTGGTCACCAGCCTGCGGCACAGCAGCAGGGCCGCGATCAGAATCACGATGCTACCGATGGCGAGCATGCGCGAAACGAAGGGATCGGCCATGTCGCGCCCGAAGATGACGCTGAAGCCGGTCATGCCGTTGTTGCCGCCGAAACCGGTATCGTTTCGAAACATCAGCAGCATCGCGACATACACCAGCGCCTGGGTGATGATGCTGAAATACACCCCGCCCACCCGGCTGCGAAACGACACGAAGCCGAACAGGCCCGACATGGCCAGGGTCAGCACCACTGTGAGCCCCGCCGCGTAGGGAAAGCTCTCGAACCCCGCCCAGTAGAACGGGAACTCGCTCCACCCCATGAACTGCATGAAATCCGGCACCCGGCCGGTGACGGCGAGGCCATGCTTCAGCAGATGCATGGCCACCACATATCCGCCGATCGCGAAATACAGGCCATGACCGAGGCTGAGGATGCCGGCATAGCCCCAGATCAGGTCGAGCGACACCGCCAGTAGCGCGAACGCCGCCAACTGGCCGGCAGAATTCACCAGATAGGGCGACAACAGTTCGGGCGCGACCGCGATCAGCGCCGCCACGGCTGCCAGCACCGCCACGACGGCTGCGAACAGCCGCGTCATCGCCGCCGCCCCTGCAGGGCGAACAGCCCCTCCGGCCGCCATTGCAGAAACATGATGGTCAGCAGCAGCACGATCACCTTTGCCGCCACCGCGCCATAGAACGGCTCCACCAGCACGTTCAGCTGGCCGATACCAAGTGCTGCCAGCACCGTACCTTCCAACGCGGCCACCCCGCCCAGCACCACCACCATGAAGCTGTCCACGACGAAGTTGGTGCCCATCTGCGGATTGACATTGTAGAGCGGCGACAGGGCGAGCCCGGCCAGTCCCGCGAGGCCAGAGCCGAGCCCGAAGGCCAGCATGTCCACCTGGCGGGTGGCGATGCCGATGCAGGCGGCCATCTCGCGGTTCTGCGTGGTGGCGCGCACCGACAGGCCGAACGGCGTGTGGCGCAGCAGCGCCCAGGTGCCGGCCAGTGACAGCGCCGCGAAGCCGATGGCGAACAGCCGGTTCCAGGTGATGATGAAATCCCCAATCACCGCGATGCCGCCCTGCACATAGAACGGCGTGTCGAACTGCAGGTTCTGCGTGCCGAACACGACGCGGACCAAATTCACCAGAAACAGGCTCACCGCCCAGGTCGCCAGCAGGCTCATCAGTGGCCGGCGATAAAGATGGCGCACGAGGCCCACCTCCAGCAGCACGCCGATGCCGGCCGTGGCGAGGAACACCGGGATCACCGCGATCGGCAGATACCACACGGCAAGCCCCGGAGCGGCTGCATGAAGGCCCTGCTGCACTAGCCAAGTGCCATAGGCGCCGATCATGATGAACTCGCCCTGCGCCAGGTTGATCACGCCCATCAGCCCGAAAATCACGGCGAGGCCGACCGCGGACATGAACAGGATGCTGGCGAAGCTCGCGCCGTTATACAACGTGGCCAGCACGCGGCCGATCATCAGGCCGCGGCCGACACGGGTGATCGCGTCGTCCACCGTGGCACGGAAGCCGGCATCGGCCCTGTAGGCGGGATCATTGGTCAAGGCCGCGAGCTGGGTCGCGGCGCGGGTGCTGGGGGTGTCGGCCACCCGCGCCACCGCTCGGCCGCGCCGTGCGAGATCGGGGGAGCCGAGATCGGCGAGTGCGGCGAATTCGGCCAAGGCCGCCTTCAGCGCGGTGTCCTGCTCCTGCGCCGCGGCACGATCCAGCACGCCAGCGGGCACGAGTTCAGGCCTTCGGCCGAGCGATTTCAGGGCGCCGGCGCGGGCGGTGGGATCAGGGGCGGCGAGCAGGGTGAGTTCGGCCGCGATCGTCTCGAACGCGGCCCGGTTGCGTAGGCTCAGCAACGGCGCGGCGCCGCCGGGACAGGCGAGGCTGCGATCCAGCGCCGAGGCGATCAACTGGCGTGCCCAGACGAGATCGTCAGCGCTCGCCTGCGCCACGCCATCGATGATCATTCGCCCGGCCTCGGCGGCGGCAGTCGCCGGGCCGCAGGCGGACGCGACCACCGCGTCACGGTCCAGCGCCGTGGCAGGCTGTGCGCGGAGGACCGCGCACAGCACCACGAGACAGAGCAGCAGGGGTCGGATCATGCTCACCCGACGCCGAACGGCACCGGCTTCGGCGTGTCCTTGGACTGCCACAGGATGTCGAAGCCCTGCTTCTCGTTGACCGAACCGATGAACACGCCGCGGGCGACGTAGTTGTTCTCAGCCGTCATCGAGATCGTGTAGCCGGACGGGCAGGCGAAGGTCTGGCCGGCGAACGCCTTCTTCACATCCGGCACGGCAAACGTGCCGGCCTTGGCGGCAGCCTGGGCCCACAGATGCACGCCGTCATAGGTCGAGACCATCGGGTCGATCGAGGTCGTCGGGCTGAACGGCACCTTCTTGGCCGCCACATAGCTCGCCCAGTTCGCCAGGAACGCCTGGTTCGCCGGACCCTTGGCGGCCTGCAGATAGGCCCAGCAGTTGAGGTGGCCCACCAGCGCAAGACCCGCCGAAGCGAGCACCTCATCGACCTCGTCCGCCGG
>CAIQQQ010000477.1 GCA_903873995.1 uncultured Rhodospirillales bacterium | reverse complement strand
TCCGCGCCCATACCGGCCGCGATCCGCTGCGCATCTGGATCGCCGGCTGCAGCACCGGCGAGGAGGCCTATTCGCTCGCCATGCTGTTTCACGAACAGCCCGACATCGCGCGCCGCCAGATCGCCTTGCAGTTCTTCGCCTCCGACATCGATCCGGACGCGGTGGCGCTCGCCCGCGAGGGTCTCTACCCGTTCGACATCGAGGCATCGGTCTCGCCCGAGCGCCTTTCGCGCTTCTTCACGCGCGAGGCCAACGGCTACCGCATCCTGCCCTCCGTGCGCGGCGAGGTGGTGTTCACCGTGCAGGACCTGCTGATCGATCCGCCGTTCTCCCGGCTGCACATGGTCTCGTGCCGCAACCTGCTGATCTATCTGAAGCGCGAGGCGCAGGCGCGGGTGCTGGCGCTGTGTCATTTCGCGCTGCGCGACAACGGCATCCTGCTGCTCGGCAACTCCGAGACGATCGCGCAGGAGCAGGGGCATTTCGAGGTCGTCTCGAAGTCGGCACGCATCTTCCGCAGGCTCGGGCGCGGCCATTCCGCCGATTTCATGAGCGCCATGTCCCCCTCGGACGGCACCCGCTTCACCCTGCGCCAGCAGACTATCCCGACCCAGGCGCGCCACATGGCGCTCGCCGAATTGTGCCGCCGGCTGGTGCTGGAGGCCTATGCCCCTGCCGCCGTGCTGATCAACCAGCGCCACGAGGTGCTCTACACGCTCGGCCCGTCCGATCGCTATCTGCGCGTGCCGCCTGGGCCCCCGAGCCTGGATGTGCTGACGATGGCCCGCCCGCCGATGCGCGGCAAACTGCGCGCTGCCATCGAGGAGGCGCTGCGCCAGCGCACCAAGGTCACGCTGTCGGGCGGCGAGATCGAGGAGGACGGCAAGGCGCGCGGCTTCAACATCGAGGTCCGTCCGGTGCCGGGTGAGGATCCGGAGCTGCTGCTGCTGTGCTTTGTCGATGACATCGCCCGCGATTCCATGATCGGCGCAGACGAGCCCGGCGAGACCTCCCGCGCAGCCTCCCTCGAACGCGAGCTCGAGGCCACCCGCGTCGAGCTGCGCAGCGCCCAGCGCAACCTCGAACAGGCAACCGAGGAACAGACCGCCATCAACGAGGAGGCGCTCTCCGTCAACGAGGAGTACCAGTCCACCAACGAGGAGCTGCTGGCCTCCAAGGAGGAACTGCAATCGATGAACGAGGAGCTGACGGCGCTCAACAGCCAGCTCCAGGAAACCCTGGAGCGCCAGCGCACCACCGCCAACGACCTGCAGAACGTGCTCTACAGCACCGCCGTCGCCACGCTGTTCCTCGACACCGAACTGCGCATCCGCTTCTTCATGCCGGCCACGCGGGCGCTGTTCAACGTCATCCCCGGCGATATCGGCCGCCCGCTCGCCGATCTCAACGCGCTCGCCGCCGATGACAGCTTCGGGCGGGACGTGCGCGCCGTGATCGCCCGCGGCGTGCCGCAGGAGCACGAGATCGAGGTCACGCACGGCCCGTCCAACGGCACCTGCTACCTACGCCGCATCATGCCCTACCGCACCCAGGATGGCGGGGTGGAGGGCGTGGTGATCACCTTCTCCGACATCACCGAGCGCAAGCAGCAGGCGCTGTCGCTGGACGAGGCGCGGCGCCGCGCGGAGCTGGCGGACAACGCCAAGTCGCGCTTCCTCGCCGCCGCCAGCCACGATCTGCGCCAGCCACTGCAGACCCTCGCCTTGCTGCAGGGCGCGCTGTCCAAGCTCGTGGAGGGCGAGCCGGCACAGCGGCTGATCGCGCGGCTCGATGAGACGCTGGCCTCCATCTCCGGCATGCTCAACAGCCTGCTTGACATCAACCAGATCGAAACCGGCACGATCCAGGCCGAGACGGTGGTGTTCTGCATCGATGACCTGCTCTACCGGCTGCGCCAGGAGTTCACCGATCACGCCCAGGCGCGCGGCCTCTCGCTGCGCCTGGTGCCCTGCCGCGCCGTCATCCGCAGCGATCCGCGGCTGCTGGAGCAGATGGTCCGCAACCTGCTGTCCAACGCGCTGAAATACACCAGGCAGGGCAAGATCCTGCTGGGCTGCCGCCACCGGCACGGCACGCTCAGCATCGAGGTGTGGGACACCGGGGCGGGCATTCCCGAGCACGAACTGCAGGCGATCTTCGAGGAGTATCACCAGCTCGACAACGCCTCACGCGAGCGCAGCCGGGGGCTGGGCCTCGGGCTGTCGATCGTCCAGCGTCTCGGCCTGTTCCTGGGCCATCCGGTCCATGTCCGCTCCAAGCTCGGGCGGGGCTCGGTGTTCTCGATCGATATCCTCCCGCTTGACGTCATGCGCGCCGACGCGTTGCCGGCGGGATCTGACACGCCCGCCCGGGTTGGCGTGCTGACACGGCCGCTCGGCTCCCCTCTCGGCTCCCCTCTCGGCTCCCCTCTGGCCTCCCCCCTGGTGCCTGCGGAGCCCTCCGGCGATGCCGGCGCCGGGCGGCTGATCCTGATCGTTGATGATGACGCCGAACTGCGCCAGCTCCTGGAGGATCTGCTCCGCGGCGAAGGCCACCGAACCGTCACCGCGTCAGACGGGCCGGCGGCGGTTGCCATGGTCAGCGCCGGCATGCGTCCGGACCTGGTACTGTCCGACTACAACCTGCCGTTCGGCATGAACGGTCTGATGGTGGCCGCCAGGCTGCGGCGCGAGCTGCGCCGCGCGGTGCCCGTGATCGTGCTGACCGGCGATCTTCCCGCCGACGCGCTCAGCGAGATCGCCCGGCAGAACACCGTCAGGCTCAACAAGCCGGTCCGTCTGGAGGAGCTTGTCAAGGTCATCGGCCGGCTTATGCCACCAAGGCCCTATGCCGGACCTGTGATGGCACCCATGCCCGTAGCACAGCAGCCGGACGGTCTGGCCAACGGTGAACGCAAGGGGCTCACCCCGCCGATCGTCTTCATCGTCGATGACGATCCGGATCTGTGTGACGCGGTGCGTGCCGTGTTCGAACAGGAAGGCCGCATCGTGCGCAGCTTCACCACGGCCGAGGCGTTCCTGGCCGCGGGCACCCCGTCCGCCGATGGCTGCCTGCTGATCGATGCCTATCTTCCGGGCATGAGCGGCATGGATCTGCTGCACCACATGGCGGAGGCGCCGCATCATCTCCCCTGCATCATGATCACCGGCAGCAGCGACGTGAAGATGGCGGTGGATGCGATGAAATCCGGCGCGTCCGATTTCATCGAAAAGCCGGTGGCGCCAGCCGAACTGCTGCGCGCGGTTGCCCGCGCGCTCGACGGCGCGCGCGACTCAAGCAAGGCCGCCGCCTGGCAGGAGGAGGCGGCCGGGCATCTGCGGCATCTGACGCAGCGCCAACGGCAGATCATGGACATGGTGCTGGCAGGCCACCCCAGCAAGAACATTGCCGCGGACCTGGGTATCAGCCAGCGCACGGTCGAGAACCACCGTGCCGCGATCATGAAGAAGACCGGATCGCGATCCATCCCCGCGCTCGCGCGGCTGGCACTGGCCGCCGATAGCCCGCATCAGGAAACATCCGGAAGGGCCGCTTCGGTGAAAAGTGGCGAGAAAATGTCAGGCGCCGGTTCCTGAACAAAATTTTAAAGTAATCACATCGGGTTTATTTGCCAACACGACTGATGGGTAGTTTCCGCCGGTGTCGGTTCGTCGGTGTTTACTTCATGTTGTTGTTGGCAGGCGTGATATTTGAAGGCAGCGCACAAGACAGCCGGACGAGATTCCGGCGGTCGTTTCGCTGCCTTTCGGGCACGCCTTGCCCCACCCAAGAAGGACACCAGGACATGGCACAGACCCCCAAGCATCCTGCCGCTGCCGAGCATCACGCCGCTGCCGCGCATCACGCGGCAGCCGCCCACATGCATCACGCGGCCGCCGATGATCACAACAAGGGCCATCACGACGACGGCAAGGCGCACGCGACCTCGGCCCACGAGCACAGCGAGATGGCGGCCAAGCACACCGTCGCAGCCCACACAGCCTCGCACAAATAGGCCAAGCCGGCCGGCGAGCTTCGCCGGCCGGACCGGCCTCTTCAGGAAAGAACATCAAGATGGACAAGGACCGGATCAAAGGCGCGGCCAAACAGGTCGAGGGCAGTCTGAAAGTGGGCGCTGGCAAGCTTGTCGGCGACGAGAAGCTCAAGGCCGACGGCCACGCCGAAAAAATCGAGGGCAAGGTGCAGAACGCCGTCGGCAGCGCCAAGGACGAACTCAGGAAATAGGCGGCACGACCATGATCAAACTGACCGCATTCGCCTTCACCGCCGCCATGGCAGCGACCCTCCTGCCGCAAGCTGTCCTGGCCCAGGGTGTGCCGCAATCGGTGGTTCTCACCCGCGTCGACCCGGCCACGTTGGCAACCGGCTACCGCACCTCCAAGGTCATCGGCAGCCAGGTGGTCAACGAGGCCGGCGAAAACGTGGGCACGATCGACGATCTCATCGTGACACCAACCAACAAGGTCCCGTTCGCCGTTCTCTCGGTGGGCGGATTTCTCGGCATGGACCGCAAGCTCGTCGTCGTGCCGACCAGTTCCCTGGCCGTCGCTGACAAGAAGATGATGCTGCGGGGTGCGACCAAGGAATCGCTGCTCGCCCTGCCCGAGTTCAAATACGCCAGCTGACGCGAAGGGCGGGGGCAGCCAAAGCCGCCCCCGCCCCCATCTTCGCTGGCGTCCTATCAGGCGTGCTGGTCGTGGCCCTGGCGCGGCGCGAGGCTGCCTTCCGCGGTGCGGCGCAGGCTTTCCAGCATCGACAGGCCGGCATCGGTGCGGTTCACGATCACGCTGCGCCGGTCCAGCGGATCGATACGCCGTTCGGCGAGCTGCAGCTGGGTGAGGCGATCGAGCGCGCGGGTGATCACGGATTTCGACACGCCAAGCTCGGCGGCAAGGCCGCGGACGGTGTGGTCACCGTCCTTCAGGTAGCACGTCAGAAACACCCCGAACTGATGCGACGACAGCGCCGGGCCGTCCTTGCGGACGATCGAGACGATGATGTCGCGCAGCACATCAACGGCGAGTTCGGGGGAGAGATAGCGAGCCATGGCGGCAACTCCTTGGAAGATGCAATCTGTTGGGGATCGATCCCCGACTGCGATGGGAGATGGGAGGGGGGCTGGCCGTCGCAAGCAAGCCGCCCAGCCGCTGGCCGGCCAACGGCGTGACGTGGCCGAATTGTAGCGGCCCCACAGCCACCGCCGCCGGATGAGATCATGTCTCTGCCGCATCGCCTGGCCGTCGCGGGGCTTTCCAGTTCGCGCGCCGCAGGCCAGCATGAGCGCGGCCCAGGGGAGGGCCAGCGGGGCACAGGAGGGCACCATGTTCGATCGCGGCACGGAAGATGTCGGCAACATCGTGGAGTTCGGGCATGTCAACACCCGGATCCCG
>CAIQQQ010000476.1 GCA_903873995.1 uncultured Rhodospirillales bacterium | reverse complement strand
TGCGCGCGACGGCGGTGAACCGGCTCGGCGCGCGGCTGGCGGTGGCGATGGGAATCGTGGCGTTCGGCCTCGACCTGTTCGCGGCGCGCAAATCGCTGCATCTGAAACTGGTCGGGCGCGCCTTCGCGGTCAATATCGTGCTGCCCGCGGCGATCCTCGCCCTCACCGCCTGGCTCGCCGGCCGCCATCCGCCGATCGCCGTCAGCATCGCGCTGTCGCTCTTGATCGTCGCTTCGATCGGACTGTTTCTCTATCGCATCGCGTTTCAGCCGCTGGCCCACACCTCGGTGCTGGTGCTGCTGATCGCCTCGGTCGGCGCGCATCTGGCACTGAGTGGCGTGGGTCTCGTGGTGTTCGGCCCGGAAGGCGCACGCGGCCCCGCATTCTCCAATACGGTGCTAATGGCCGGAGACCTGATCGTCACGGGCCAGTCGCTATGGATCCTGGGTCTGGCAGCACTGGTGATGGCCGGCCTGTTCGTGTTCTTCCGGTTCACGCTGCTGGGCACCGCACTGCGCGCGACGGCGGTGAACCGGCTCGGCGCGCGGCTGGTGGGCATTCCCACCACGCAGGCCGGGCTGATCGCGTTCTGGCTGGCCGGGCTGATCGGCGCTGCCTCCGGCGTGCTGATCTCACCGCAGACCACGCTCTCCTATGACAGCGGGTTCCTGGTCGGGCTGAAGGGCTTCGTCGCCGCGATCATCGCCGGCATGGCGAGCTATCCGCTGGCGGCACTCGCGGCGATTCTGGTCGGGCTCGTCGAAAGCTTCGCCTCGTTCTGGGCCAGCGCCTTCAAGGAGGTGATCGTGTTCACCGTCATCATCCCGGTGTTGCTGTGGCGCTCGCTCCGCCATCCCAGCGTGGAGGACGAGGAATGAGACGCCTCTGGCCAGTTCCCGCGCTGCTCGCCTGCATCGTCGTACCCTGGCTGCCGGGCCTGCCGATCTTCTGGGTCAGCCTGCTCAACACCATCGGCATCGCAACCATTGTCGCCACCGGCATCGTGGTCCTCACCGGCATCGGCGGCATGACCAGCTTCGGCCAGGCCGCATTCCTGGGCTTCGGCGCCTACACCTCCGCCCTGCTCACCACGCAATGGGGCTGGTCGCCGTGGCTCACCTTGCCGTTCGCGGTGGCGGCCGCCGGCGTGTCGGCGCTCGCGATCGGGGCGATCACCTTGCGCCTGTCGGGCCACTATCTGGCGCTGGGCACCATCGCCTGGGCGGTGAGCCTTTACTATCTCGCCGGCAATCTGGACGCGCTCGGCCGCAACGACGGGATCTCCGGCATACCGCCGCTGCAGGTCGCGGGCGTGAAGCTGATCGACACGCGCTATTCCTGCGTGGTGATCTGGGTGGCGCTGGTGGGCGTGGTGGTGGCCACGCTCAACCTGCTGGACAGTCGCTGGGGCCGCGCGATCCGGGCGCTCCGCGGTGGTGCGGTAGCGGCGGCGAGCTTCGGCGTGAACACGGCGCGCGCCCGCATGTTGGCCTTCGTCTACGCGGCCATGCTGGCGGGGCTGGCCGGCTGGCTTTACGCCCATCTGCAGCGCGCGGTGAACCCCACGCCGTTCGGCCTCGTCGCCGGCATCCAGTATCTGCTCATGGCGGTGGTCGGCGGCGCGGCCTTCGTGCCCGGCGCGCTGCTGGGCGCAAGCCTCGTGACACTGGTGAACGACCGGCTGCAGGACTGGCTGCCAAAGCTGCTGGGAGCATCCGGCAATTTCGAGGTGATCGTGTTCGGCGTGCTGCTGATCCTGGTGCTGCAGGTGGCACCTGAGGGGCTATGGCCGCTGCTGCGCCGCACCGGATCAAAGGCGCTGCATAGGCACGATGCGGCGCCCCTGCCGAAGCGCGCCCATCCGGCGCCGGGCAGCACAGTTCTCAATGTGGCCGGGCTGCGCAAAAACTTCGGCGGGCTGGTGGCCGTGGCCGATCTGTCCTTTGCGGTCAGCGCCGGCGAGATCGTGGGCCTGATCGGGCCGAATGGCGCGGGCAAGAGCACCAGCTTCAACCTGCTCACAGGCGTTGCAGCCCCTTCGGCCGGAACCGTCAGCTTCGCTGTGCGGGACATCACCGGCGCCACGCCCCAGGCGATCGCCGCCCTCGGCGTGGCGCGCAGCTTTCAGCATGTGAAGCTGGTGGCAAGCATGTCGGTGATCGAGAACGTCGCCATCGGCGCCCATCTGCGCGGCAGCGCCTCGCCGCTTTCTGGCGTCCTGCGGCTCGACCGCGCGGAGGAAGCGAGACTGTTCGCCGAGGCCGCGCGCCAGCTCGCCCATGTCGGCCTGTCAAACATGGCGGACCGGCCAGCGACCTCGCTCGCCCTGGGCCAGCAGCGCATCGTGGAGATCGCCCGCGCCCTGTGCCTCGATCCCACCTTGCTCCTGCTGGACGAGCCGGCCGCCGGCCTGCGCCACAACGAGAAACAGGAGCTCGCCGCACTCTTGTCGCGCCTGCGGGCGGAGGGCATGGCGATCCTGCTGGTCGAGCACGACATGGATTTCGTCATGGCGCTCGCCGACCGCCTGGTGGTGATGGATTTCGGCACCCGCATCGCCGAAGGCAAGCCGGAAGCGGTGCGCCGGGATCCTGCGGTGATCGCCGCCTATCTCGGCACCGACCTGGAGGAGACGGCGTGAGCCTGCTGGAGGTTGCGGGCCTCTCGGTCGCCTATGGCGGCATTCCCGCGGTCGTGGACGTGTCGCTCAAGGTCGAGCCCGGCCAGATCGTCACCGTCATCGGCCCCAACGGCGCCGGCAAGACCACCTTGCTGGGCGCGATCATGGGCGTGCTGCCATCCTCCGGACATGTGGTGTTCGATGGCGTGGCGCTGACAGGACCCGTCGAGGAACGCGTCGCGCGTGGCCTCTCGCTGGTGCCGGAAAAGCGCGAGCTGTTCACGACGATGACGGTGGCCGAGAATCTCCGTCTCGGCGGCTACCGGTTCCGCGGCGACGGCGCGGCAGCGGCCCGGCGCGGCATGGAGCAGGCCTACGCGATGTTCCCCCGCCTCGCCGAACGCCACCGCCAGCTCGCCGGCACCTTGTCGGGCGGCGAGCGGCAGATGCTGGCCATGGCCCGCGCCCTGATGGCCCGGCCCAGGTTGCTGATGCTGGACGAGCCAAGCCTCGGCCTCGCCCCCCTGATCGTGCGAGACATCCTGGGCCACGTGGCGGCCATGCGCGATGCCGGGGTTTCGATCCTGCTGGTGGAGCAGAACGCCAGGGCCGCGCTGCGCGTGGCAGACCAGGCGGCTGTTCTGGAGATGGGGCGAGTGACGCTCTCCGGGCCGAGCGCGGACCTGGCACGCAATAAGCGGATCGTGGAGTTCTATCTCGGCGCGGGATGACCTCGATCAGATCGAGAACCGCACGCCCTTCTTCGCAAGCCCGCCCGACACGCCCACCGGTGTGCCATCCGCCCGCCAGCACGCCGCGCCGGTCATCATCCCGTCCGCCCCGAAGGCGATCGCACTCATGCCGCCCGCAATGCGCGGCACCCGCACAACCTCATGCCCACGCGCCACCAGCACCTCTGCCACCGCGTCCGGAATTGCCGGCTCCAGTTCCAGCACGCCGCCCTCGGTCCAGACCCGCGGCGCCTCAACCGCCTCCTGGACGCTCATGCCGTGATCGATCAGGTTGACGAGAGCCTGGAACGCCGAGGGGAAGATGCGCAGGCCGCCCGGCAGGCCCAGGGCATAGCGGATGCGTCCGTCCTTCAGCGCCATCATCGGCGCCATCGAGGTGAACACGCGCTTGCCCGGCGCGATCGACAGCGCGCGGCCAGGCCGCGGCTCGAAATTATACATGTAGTTGTTGGCGATCAGGCCGGTGCCGGGGATCTGCACCCGCGCGCCGAACAGGCTGTTGATGGTGTGGGTGCTGGCCACCACGTTGCCCATCGCATCCGCCACCGTAACATGGGTGGTGTTGGCGCTCTCCCCCGCCGAAATCCCGGCTCCCCAGTTCTGCGCCCGCGCCATATCGATCCCGGCGCGCCTTTCGGCGGCATAATCCCTGGAAATCAGGCGATCGACCGGCACATGGACGAAATCCGGATCCGCCGTCGCCACCGCACGGTCGGCAAACGCGATCTTCAGCACCTCGGCCAGCAGATGCACGGAGTCGGCCGAGCCGAACCCCATGGCGCCCACGTCATAGGCCTCGAGGATGTTGAGCATCTGCGCAATATGCACGCCGGCGGAGGAGGGCGGCGGCGGCCCCACGATCTCAAAGCCGCGATACGGGCCGCGGATCGGCGCGCGGGCAATCACCCGGAACGCCGCGAGGTCGGCCTCGGTGATCAGCCCACCATTGGCGGCCATGAAACCCGCCAGAGCCGCGCCGAGCGCCCCGCCGAACAGCGCACCGGCACCCTCGGCGGCGATGAGGCGCAAGCTCTCGGCATAATCCGGCTGGCGCAGGATCGCCCCCGCGGCGATCGGCGCGCCATCGGGCAGGAACAATGCGGCCAGCCCGACGTCGCGCGCCAGATCGGCCGCCGTGTCCGTCACGCAATCGGTCAGATACGGCGTAATCTTGAAGCCGCGCGACGCAAGCCGGATCGCCGGCTGCAGCACATCATCCAGCGCCATCGTGCCATGGTCGGCGAGCGCCCGGCACCAGCCGGCCAGCGCGCCGGGCACCGCCACCGCCAGCGGCCCCACCAGATTGGCCCGCCCCGCCGTCTCCCGCGCGCGCGCGATGTCGTCCGACGCCGGGTGATACATATCCGGCCGTGCCGCCCCAGGCGCCGTGCTCAGCGCGTCCAGCACCACATGCGTCTCATCGGCCAGCCGGATATGCGACAGCCCGCCGCCCAGCACGCCCACCATCATGGGCTCGACCACGGTCAGCGCAAACAGGCTCGCCACCGCCGCGTCGATCGCATTCCCGCCGGCCAGCAGCATCTCCGATCCCGCCGCCGAGGCCAGCGGATGATTGGTCACCACCATCCCGCGCGAGCCCGTGGCCGGCCGCTTCTCGCACCCAAATTCCGCCACCCGCATCACAAACGCCCCCGGTCTACGGACAGATATATCCGGCCGCTCCCTTGAAGCACCCGACCGACTCGGGGAACAGCCAGCGCGGCAACGCCAGGATGACGCTGGGGAAGAAGATCGTGAATGCGATCGTCACAAAGAAAATCACATAGATCGGCATCGAGGCCTTCAACGCCGCGGCAAACCGCACCCCCACGAATTTCGACGCCATCAGCAGCGCCAACCCGTAAGGCGGCGTGATCAGCCCGAAAGCCAGCGTCACGATCAGCACCACGCCCATATGCACGCCGTTGATATCGCCTTCCGTCGTCAGTTGGTTCACCACCGGCATGAAGATGATGATGGCCGGGATCGGCTCGATGAAATCCCCCACCACCGTGAACACCAGCACCAACAGGAACATGATCGCCGTGGGATCCGTGCCCGCCACCCCCTCGATCCAGCCGGCCACCACGATCGGCCCGCGCAGATAGGCAAGCAGCCAGCCGAACGCCGAGGCCGCGGCGATCGTGATCAGCGGCAGCGAGAACACCAACCCCGCCTGGACGAAATCCCGCGGCACGTCGCGCAGATGGCCCGGTCGCAGGATCGGGATCACCACCAACAGGATATAGGCGATGGCGATCACGCCCGCCTCGGTCGGCGTGAACCAGCCGGACAGGATGCCGCCCAGCAGAATAAACGGGATCATCAGCGGCAGGGCAGCCGATTTCGTCGCCCGCGCCACGGTGCCCAGACTGGCGCGTGGCCGGCGAAACCCCTCGGGGCCGAAGAAATAGCAGTAGATCATCAGCCCGATGCCGATCATCAAACCGGGCACGATGCCGCCGAGGAACAGCCCCGCGATCGAGACATTGCCGATCGCGCCATACACCACCGCCATGATCGACGGCGGCACGAGCGCCGCGATCGTTGAGGCCGCCGCGATCAGGCTCGCCACGAACGCGGGCGAATAACCTTCGTTCGCCATCGGCCGTGCCATCGTCCGGCTCAGCACCGCGACATCGGCAGACGACGAGCCGGACATGCCCGAGAAGAACATGCTGAACACCGTCGTCACCTGTGCCAGCCCGCCGCGGATATGCCCCACCAGCGCCTGACTCAGCTCCGCGATGCGGATGACGACGTTGGCGGACGTCATCAGCTCCCCCACCAGCAGGAAGAACGGAATCGCCATCAGCGCCTCGCTGTCGATGCCGTTGAAGAGCTGGCCGATCATCGACTGAAAGCTGATCGGCGTGAACGCCGTGCCCACCATCACGCCCGCCATCAGCGAGAACGCCACCGGCACGCCCAGATAGCCGAGCGAGAGAAACAGCACGGTCATGCCGCCCAGGATCAGCGCGTTTTCAGGAACCATGGGGCGTGGGCTCCCGTGCGGGGCCGACGAACCCGTTCTTGAGCCCGCAGGCGATCTGCTCTGCGCTGAACAGCACGATGAACACGCCGCAGACCGGGATCGGCCAATACAGATAGGCGATCGGCGTCATGGAGGGCATGCGAAACGAGTTGAAGCCCTGCAGGAAGTTCTGAAAGCCGAACACCACCATGGCAAGCCCGATCAGCAGCACGACGAGGCGGTTGAACGTCTCGAACCCCTCGCGCACCCGCCCACCCATCAGCTCGGTCAGGGCCGAGAGCTGCAGATGGTCCTGCCGTCGTGTGGCCACCGCCGTGCCGCAGAAGATGCCATAGGTGAAGAACGCGCTCGTCACCTCCTGCAGCCACAGCCAGGGATGGCCAATCTCGCGGGTGATCACATCGAACAGGACAGACACCGTAAAACCAGCCAGGAACAGCCCGCAGCCGATCATCAGCGTGTGTTCGAGCCAGTCGAGCGACCGCCATTTCAGGTGGCGGTCGCTCTGCAGAACCAGACGATCCATGCGCTGTGTTATTCCGCGGCGCGCACGAGGGCGAGGATCTTCACCGCGTCAGGGCCGAGGCCCTTGGCGATGTCGTCCTGCATCGGTTTGGCGATGGCCGCGAACTCGTCCTTCTTCACATCCGTCACAACGGTGACGCCGAGCTTCACCAGGCGGGCCTGGCTGTCATGCTCCATCGCGATCGCGCGGGCCGGCTCGGTGGTCGAGACGGCGTCGGCCGCCTGCTGCACCCAGCCCTGCTGCTCGGGCGTGAGGCTGTTCCACACCTTGTCGCTCACCCACATCACAGAGCAGTTCGCCTCATGCTCGGTCATGCTCAGCACAGGTGCGGCTTCGTAATGCTTGTTGGCGAGGAACACGTTCACGCCGTTCTCCGCCACATCGACAACGCCGGTCTGCAGCGAGGTGTAGACGTTGCCGAACGGCATATGAACCGTCTGCGCGCCATAGGCCGGGAAGATCGCATCCTCGGTCGCGGTGGCCTGCACACGGACCTTCAGGCCCTTGATATCGGCGAGGTTGCGGATCGGCTTCTTTGCATACATGTCGCGCAGGCCAAGCGTTGCCATGCCCAGCACATGCGCGCCCGTCACGTTCTTGGCGAACATGTCCCGCACCGCAGCCACCAGCGCCGGCTGGCCCAGCGCTTTGACCATGTGGGCCTCGGATCTGAAGATGTAGTGCACCGACAGCACGCCCGATTCCGGCGCCAGCGTTGCGGAGTTGGCGGTGGAGGTGATGATGAAGTCGATGTCACCGGTGCGGATCTTCTGGAGCATCTGCGGCTCCTGGCCCAGCTGGGCGCCGGGGAACTGGTCGATGACCATCGTGCCGTGGCTGAGCTCTGACAGTTTCGCGTTGAACGAGTCGCCGGCCACGCCATAGCCGGTGGTGTGGGGCTGGTCGTAGCCAAAGCTGTAATGCTTCGTCTCGGCGTTGGCAGGCAGAGCTGCCAATGACGTCGCAAGTGCGGACATGGTGAGAACGACGGTCAAGGACGCTGCGGTCATGCGCGGCATGGAAGGGTCTCCCGAGTTGGCCCCCGCTCTGTCGGCGGGTTGCATGCCGAAACGCTACGAAGTCGCATGCGCCGTGGCGAGCCCAAAAACGCGGCGACCCGAAAACAAAAACCCAACGCGCCGCGATGGCAGCCCTCAACCTTTCGTCAACACTGATCCGCCAAGCTGAAGGACGAAGGCATAAGGCAAATTGATGAGCGGCACGAAACAGACGGCCGGGGGAGATCTGAGCGGCATCACCGTTCTGATCGTCGATAACGACCCCACGGCCCGTACTGTGGCCAGCGGCGTCCTGCGCGGCGCCAGATGCAATGACGTCGTCCAGACCGCCGATGGCCAGCGTGGCCTCGACATCATCGCCAGTCGCACGGTGCATCTCGTGCTGATGGACTGCCGGATGCCGGAGCCCGCGGGGATGGCATTTCTACGCCGGCTGCGGGCGCTTCCGGATGGCCGGACCGTTCCCGTGCTCATCACAACAAGCAGCGACAGCGGGGAGGAGGCCTGCCACGCCCGCCAGCTGGGCGCGGTCGCCTGGCTAATGAAACCGCTCAATCCAGCCTCATTGATGGCCCATGTTCTGGCAGCCCTCAGGCGGCCGCATCCGAGGCTGGAGGAGCCAGCCACTCTCGCAACCCTTGCGGACACGCACGAGGATCGCCTGCCCCAGGGCCTGCAGGACCTCGCCCAGAATGCCATGCGGGTGCAGACCGGCCATCGCAGCTTTGCCGCCTGCGCCGACGAGATCCTGCGCCAGCTCCTGGGCGTGAAGGCGAATGCCGCGCTGCTGGGCTATTCGCTGGTCGAGGAGGTGTGCGTCCTGATGCATGAGCTGCACCGGTCGATCCTGATCAACCCCATCGTGCCCGAGCCGATGCAGATCGAGGTGATGCGGCTGATCCGCATCGGTGCCAGCTCGATGGCGGTGATCGCAGAAAAGCGCCTGCGCGGCTCGGGGGGGGCCGCCGGCCCTTTGATCCTGGACCAGCTGCGTCCGCCTTTGATCGAGATGCAGGCGCGTATCGATGAACTGGTGGCCCAGGCCGAGGCAAAGAACCGCTCGGAGCTGGACGCGATGGCGATCCGGAGGGCGGAGGTGGAGACTGAGTCGTGGCGTCTGCGGCGCACCGTCACCCTCGACAGCAAACTGCCGATCTGACGGCGGAGCCGGTTAACTCAGCCTCGACAGCCTCAGAAAGCCGATGTCATGTGCCGTCGTGCCATCGCCGCTCGCAAGATCGGCCAGGATCTCGCCCATCACACTACAGAACTTGTAGCCGTGCCCGGAGCAAGGTGACGCCAGCGTGACCTCCGGATGCTCCGGATGATGATCCACGATGAAATGCTCATCCGGCGTGTTGGTGAATGCGCAGGCGTGCAGCGCCATGGTGGGGCCGGTGCCTTGTGGGAAATAGCGCTCGGCGAACTGGCGCAGCAGCGCCTCATCCTCTCCGTCCACCTCCCGGCGCATCGTCTCGGCAGGCCCGGTCTCGCCGCGATGGTGGTAGCGGCCGAACTTGAACCCCGGCACCTCGAACACCGGCAGCCCATAATAGCGGCCTTCCTCCACTGCAAGGTTGAAAACCGGGAACCGATTCGGCGCAAACAACGCCGGCGCCTGCGGTTGCAGCCAGGCCAGCACCTGGCGCTCCGCCACCGCCAGATCCGCCAACAGCGGCGCCACCTCGCCCATCCAGGCGCCCGCGGTCAGCACCAGGCGGCCAGCGTGATGCACCCCGCGATCGGTGGTGACCGTGACGCCGGCCGGGCCTGCGCGCCAGTCCAGCACCCGCTCGCGCGCCCGGATATCGGCACCGCAGCTCTGTGCCGCCGTCACATGCGCAACGATCGCGTGCTCGCTGGCAACGAACCCGCCCTCCGGCTGCCAGACTGCGCGAAAATCGGTGGGCAGACGATAGGCCGGGAAGCGCGCGCCGATCTCGGCCCCGCTCAGAACCTCGTGCGGCAGTCCGTGCTCGATCGCCGAGCGCATCGCGCCCTGAAACAGCGGATCGTCCTCAGCACTGCCGTCGATCGAGCCGGTGAGGTGCAGCACGCGCCGGCCTGTCGCGGCCTCCAGCTCGCGCCACAGCGTATAGGCACGCCGCAGCAGCGGCACATAGGCCGGGTCCTCGTAATAAGGCAGCCGGATGATGCGGGTGACGCCGTGGGACGAGCCCATTTTGTTCGGA
This sequence comes from uncultured Rhodospirillales bacterium, assembly GCA_903873995.1. GTDB lineage: Bacteria > Pseudomonadota > Alphaproteobacteria > Acetobacterales > Acetobacteraceae > CAIQQQ01. The sequence goes on along the minus strand of CAIQQQ010000476.1, from coordinate 1,830 downwards.
ATATCGAACCGCTCCAGCCCGAGAACACGCAGGCCACGCCGCGCCAGATGCCAGCTGGCAGCACTCCCCATGCCGCCGATGCCGGCCACGATCACGTCATACGCCATCTGCAATCAGCCGGTCTGCATCAGGATCTGCTTCCAGATCGCCGTCTCGTCGTAAAGCACCCATTCCCGGCGCAGGCCATACGGCCCGAACTCCGCATGGCTCATGCCCAGCACATAGACCTCAGCGCCGGTCGCGGGCCCAAACGCGCCGGGTCCGTCATGCCGCCCCCACAGGCTCCAGCGCAGGGCTGCCCGCGGCGGCAACAACGGGTCCTGCCGGCCGATGATGTGGTTGATCCGGAACTCGGCCGCCGGAAACGCCGAGCGCAGTCGCAGCCAGAACCCATCCACCGCCCCCCAGCCATGGCCGGTGACGCCACCTGGCATCTCGATCTGGATCGCACGGTCATAGACCTTGGGAATGGCCGCGAAATCGGCCTGCATCAGGCGCGCCAGGATCTCGGCATAGCTTTGGCCGAACGGATCGTCGTTGCCGGTCCCGGTGTAGTCGCCCGCAACGTCCGTCGCAGGGGTGAGCGGCCGGGCGCATTCGTCAGGCCCACCTTCCTCCGCGATCCGGTCCGCCGCATAGCGTTTCGGCTCGACACCGAGCTGGCGCATGATCGCGCCCTGGTCGCGCACCAGCCACTCGTCATAGATCTGGTTGTCGCGCGCCGCGCAGTCGGCGATGATGCGATAACGCAAGGTTTTGCCGGTGGCCGCACCATAGGCGCCATCGCCCAGATGCGTGGCCGTCGAGAGCAACCGATGCGAGGAGAGAAACCCGCTGGCTGCATCGCCGGACCAGATCACGTCCTCGCCCAGCAACGTTCGGTCGGGGAACTCGGCCAGGGTCGCCATCGTGGCGGCGATCACGCCCTCGTTGCCGATCACGACGCCTGGAGGCGAACGGACGGGCAGGGTCGGCGCGTAATATTGCCGCAAGGTCGCGATCTGGCGGTCCTCCCAGATCTCCTTGGTGATGCCGATGATGTAGTCCGGCAGGTCCCGGAACTTCGGATCGAACCCCTGCATCGCTATGTCCTTGGTTGCGTATGCAGTCTGCCGTCGTTTCCGCGCCATGGCCAGAGACGGGCGCGTCGCTACCGCCGGTAGGGCAGCGGCAGCAGCGTGCGGATGGGGTGGCGCAGCCCGTCGGGCATGATCACGAACGCGTCTGGCGCATAGTCCAGGATCATCTCGCGGCACCCGCCGCAGGGCGACACGACAGCGATCTCGCGCACCTCTTCCTCGGGCTTGGGGTGGCGCACGGCGACGGCCACGGCGATCGTGCCATCCCCCTCGATGATCGCCCGGCCCAGCGCCACCGCCTCGGCACAGATTGCCAGCCGGCCAACGGTGGCGCCCAGATGCAGCCCCGTCCAGATCCGCCCATCCTGACCCCGCAGAGCTGCGGCCACGGTGTGCCAGAACGGGCGATGATGCTTGGCAACAAGGGCACGCGCGGCCTCGATCAGCTCGTGATCACAGGCCCGCAACGCGCCCGGCAGGTCACTCAGCCGCGTCAGCTTCCTCGCCCTCCGTTGGCGCAGTCATCATCAGGTTGGCCACCACGCCGGCCTGGTCGCGTACCCGCTTTTCCACTGATTCGGCCATGTCCTTGTGATCGCGCAGAAACTGCTTGGCGTTCTCGCGCCCCTGGCCGATGCGCTGGCTGTCGCAGCTGAACCAGGCACCGGATTTCTCCACCACGCCGGCCTTCACACCAAGATCGATCAGCTCGCCGACCTTGCTGATCCCCTCGCCATACATGATGTCGAAC
>CAIQQQ010000475.1 GCA_903873995.1 uncultured Rhodospirillales bacterium | reverse complement strand
TTCCAGGCCAATGGCTGATGGATCTGACCGGCGTTGCCGAAATGCTAGCCCCGAGAACGCGGGCGGAGCTGCCGCCATGGCGCCCCGGCACCAAGCTGCTGGCCGGCGGCACGTGGCTTTATTCCGAGCCGCAGCCCGGCGTTGATCGCCTGATCGATCTCGCCGGCTTCGGCTGGCCGCCGATGGTGCTCGATGCGGACGGCCTGCACATCGCCGCCACCTGCACCATCGCCGAGCTGTCCAGGTTCACCCCGCCGCCCGAGCTCTCCGGCTACGACCTGATCCAGCCCTGCTGCGAGGCGCTGCTCGGCTCCTTCAAGGTGTGGAACGCCGCCACGGTCGGCGGCAACATCTGCCTGGCACTGCCGGCGGGGCCGATGACAGCGCTGGCGACAGCCCTTCACAGCGTGGCCACGATCTGGACCAACGACGGCGGAACGCGGACAATGGACGTGGCACAGCTCGTGACCGGCGACCACCAGACGTCACTGGCCGATGGTGAGATCCTGCGGGCCATCACCCTGCCGATCTCAGCCTTGCGGCGCCGTGTTGCGATACGGCGCATCTCGCTCACGCCGCTCGGCCGCTCCGCGGCCCTGCTGATCGGCACACGCGACCGGGACGGACGCTTCGCCCTCACCCTCACCGCCGCCGTGCCCCACCCGATCCGGATCGAGACGCCTGAGCTCCCCACGCCAGCGGAGCTTAACGCCCTGGTCGAGGCACGCGTCGCAGGCGACTGGTTTCACGACATCCACGGCACGCCTGATTGGCGCCGCCATGTCAGCCTGATGTTCGCTGACGAGATCCGCCAGGAGCTGGCATGATCGTCAACGGCCAGCCGACCCCGACAGCACCGCGGCCGGGCCAATGCCTGCGCACCCATCTGCGCGAGCTCGGCTGGTTCGGCGTGAAGAAAGGCTGCGATGCCGGCGATTGCGGCGCCTGCACGGTGTGGCTGGACGGCGAGCCGGTCCATGCCTGCCTCACTCCCGCCCACCGGGCCAAAGGCCGCATGGTCACCACGATCGAGGGCCTCTCGCATCCGATGCAGCAGCGCTTCCTGGCCGCCCAGGGGTTTCAATGCGGCTTCTGCACCGCGGGCATGATCATGACCGCCGCCGCCCTCGACCAGGGCCAGCTGCGTGATCTCGGCCGCGCGCTGAAAGGCAATCTGTGCCGCTGCACCGGCTACCGCGCCATCACAGACGCGATCGCCGGCGTGACCCATGTCTCGGCCAACTCCGGCGTCGGCCACAACGTCGCAGCCCCCGCCGGCCCCCTGGTGGTGACGGGCGCTGCGAGGTTCACGCTCGACGACGCGCCGGCCAGGCTGCTGCACATGAAGCTGCTGCGTGCCCCCCACGCCCATGCCCGCATCCTCGCGATCGACACCGCGGCGGCCCGCGCCATGCCGGGCGTGCGCTGCGTGCTGACGCATCACGACGCCCCTCTCGCAAGGTTCTCTTCCGCGCGCCACGAGATCCCGACCGACGATCCGTACGACACCCGAGTGCTGGACGACATAGTGCGGTTCGCCGGCCAGCGCATCGCCGCCGTGGTGGCAGAGACCGAAGCCATCGCCGAACACGCCTGCGGCCTCCTCCAGGTCACATACGAGATCCGACCCGCCGTGTTTGACGCAACGGACGCGATCCGGCCCGGCGCACCTGCGGTTCACGCCGACCGGCCGGACAATGTCTATGCCCGCCTCGACGGCGGCATCGGCGATGTCGAGACCGCGCTGGCCGCCGCCGCTGTCACATACGAGGGCGTGTTCGAGACCCAGCGCATCAACCACGCAGCCCTCGAAACCCATGCCGCGACCGGCTGGATCGACGCCGACGGGCGCCTCTGCCTGCGGTCCAGCACACAGGTGCCGTTCCTGACCCGCCGGGCGCTCGCCACCCTGTTCGGCCTCGCGCCGGACCTGGTCCACGTCGAGGCCGGCCGCGTCGGCGGCGGGTTCGGCGGCAAGCAGGAGATGCTGGTCGAGGACGTCGTAGCCCTGGCTGTGCTGCGCCTCGGCCAGCCGGTCCGCCTCGAACTCACCCGGGCCGAGCAGTTCACGGCCTCCACCACGCGCCACCCGATGCGCGTCACGGTCCGGCTCGGCGCCACGCAGGACGGTGTGCTGACCGCGATCGAGATGCACGTGCTGTCCAACTCCGGCGCCTACGGCAATCATTCGGCGGGCGTGCTGTTCCATGCGTGCAGCGAGACGGTTGCGGTCTATCGTTGCCCCAATAAGCGCGTCACTGGCATCGCCGCCGCCACGAATGTCGTGCCGGCCGGCGCGTTTCGCGGCTACGGCCTCAGCCAGACCGCCTTCGCCATCGAACAGGCGATGGACGAGCTGGCCCGGCGCCTCGCCATCGATCCGATCGAGCTCCGCCGCCGCAACGTCATCGGGCCGCACGATGCCATGATCTCGTTCGAACCCGCGCCCCCGGATGTCGAGATCGGCAGCTACGGGCTGCTGCAATGCCTCGATCTGGTCGAGACCAGCCTCGCCGCCCACACGGCCACAGCACCCGAGGGATGGCTGCAGGGCGAGGGGATCGCCCTGTGCATGACCGACACGATCCCGCCGAACGGCCATTTCTCGGACGCAACGCTGACCCGCGCGGCGGACGGGATGATCGAACTCGCCGTCGGCACCGCCGAGTTCGGCAACGGCACCAGCACCGTGCACGTCCAGCTCGTGGCCGAGACTTTGGGCGTGCCGGCGGACAGCATCCGCCTCGTCCAATCGCGCACCGACGCGGTGGCGCACGACACCGGCGCCTATGGCTCGACGGGCATCGTCGTGGCCGGCCTCGCCACCTTGCGCGCCGCCGAGGCGATGCGCGACCTGATCGCCCAAGGCCATACCGGACCGCTGAAGGCGCAGGGCCGCAGCGACGGATCGCGCCGCTCCGTCTCGTTCACCGTCCAGGGCTTCCGCGTGGCAGTGCATCCCGAAACCGGCGCGCTGCGCATCCTGCACAGCGTGCAGGCTGCCGATGCCGGGCGGGTGATCAACCCCATGCAGTGCCGCGGCCAGGTCGAAGGCGGCGTGGCACAGGCGATCGGCGCCGCCCTCTACGAAGACCTCGCGATCGACGGCGCCGGCCACGTGACCACGCCGAGTTTTCGCACCTATCACATCCCCACCTGCGCGGATGTTCCCCAAACCGAGGTGCTGTTCGCCGACACCAGCGACAGCACCGGCCCGCTCGGCGCGAAGTCGATGAGCGAGGCGCCGTTCAATCCCGTGGCGCCCGCGCTGGCCAACGCCATCCGGGACGCCACCGGCATACGGTTTCACTCCACCCCGATCCGCGTGGATCGCATCTGGCAGGCGCTGCACCCAAATGGATGACGAAACCAATCTCCGCGCCGCCTTCGCCGTGGCCCGAAAGGCGCGCGCGCAAGGCGATCACCCGTTCGGCGCCGTCCTCGCCGGGCCGGACGGCACCATCCTGATGGAGCAGGGCAATGCCCACGCAGCCGAAGGCCAGGACCCGACCGCCCATGCCGAGCGCCTGCTGGCCACACGCGCGGCCAAACGCCATCTGGCGCCATTTCTGGCCGAGTGCACGCTCTATTCCTCCGCCGAGCCCTGCGCGATGTGCGCCGGCGCGATCTACTGGGCGGGGATCGGCCGGGTGGTCTACGGCCAGTCCAAATCGTCCCTGAAGGCCGCGACCGGCGACCATGCCGAGAACCCGACGCTCGATCTGCCCTGCCGCACGGTGTTCGCCGCCGGACAGCGAAGGGTCGAGGTCGTGGGACCGATGCTGGAAGACGAGGCCGCGTCCGTGCAGGACGGCTTCTGGACCCAGCCCCCGCGCCTGACGTTGGACGCGCTGAACCGCGCCGACATCGCTGGGTTCACCCAGGCGCTCGGCCATGTCTTCGAGCACGCGCCATGGGTGGAAGAACAAGCCGCGGCACTGCGGCCATTCGAAACGGTCTCGGCGCTGCATGCGGCGATGATGAAAATGGTGCTGGACGCCGATGCAGACACGCAGACCGTCTTCCTGCGGGGCCATCCGGAACTCGCGGGCGAGGCCGCACGCCGCGCCACCCTGGCCGCGCATTCCTCCGCCGAACAGGCATCGCTGGGACTTGACCATCCCGATGCCGATCTCGGCGCAAGGTTCGACCGGCTGAACGCCACCTACCGCGCCCGGTTCGGCTTCCCGTTCATCATCTGCGTGCGCCGCCACACCCTGCCCTCCATCCTGGCAAACTTCGAGCAACGGCTGAACGGCGCACCGCATGCCGAACGAACAGCAGCGCTCGCCGAGATCGCGCACATCACCCGGCTGCGCCTCACAGCCCTGGTGGACGGGCCCGGCAAACCGGCCACCGAAGGCTGGCTCACCACCCATGTGCTGGACACCGCCGCCGGCCGTCCAGCCGCCAGAATGACCGTCGCACTGTTCGAGCTGGACGGCGAACGCCGAACCCTGCGCGCCACCGCCACAACCAACGCCGACGGCCGCACAGACGCCCCGCTGATCGCACACGGGTCCCTGCGCATCGGCGTCTACGAGCTCCGCTTCGACGTCGGCGCCTATTTCCAGAGCCAGCCGGAGCCATCCTTTCTGGGCGTCGTGCCGATCCGTTTCGCCGTCGCGGAGCCGGAGACGCATTACCACGTGCCGCTGCTGGTGAGCCCCGGAGCGTATTCGACGTATCGGGGGAGCTGAAAG